>PLGA01000133.1 GCA_003139735.1 Bryobacterales bacterium
ACCGAGACCGAAATGAAGGAAAAGAAGGCCAGGGTGGAAGACGCCATGCACGCCACGCGCGCGGCGGTTGAGGAAGGCATCGTTCCGGGCGGCGGCGTGGCCCTGTTGCGCGCTTCGGATGCACTGAAGACCCTGAAGATGGACGGCGACGAGCAGATCGGCGTGAACATCGTGAGGCGCGCCTGCGAAGAGCCTCTGCGCCAGATCGTGGTCAACTCCGGCACCGAGGGCGCCATTGTGGTCGGCAAGGTTCGCGAAAACGACAACCCGAACTTCGGCTACAACGCGGCCACGGATACCTACGAGGACTTGGTGAAGGCGGGCGTGATCGACCCCACCAAGGTGACTCGCACGGCGCTCCAGAACGCCGCGTCCATCGCTTCCCTTATGCTCACCACGGAAGCCATGATTGCGGACATTCCGGAGAAGAAGGCCCCGGCCGGCCCGCCGCACGGCGGAGAGATGGACTACTAGAAGACCGATCCCCTTTTCGGAGGGTTGATAGCCGCGCTTCCCGGACCCCGGGGAGCGCGGCTTTTTTGCTTCTTGAGGCCTGGAATTAGCCGTTCAGTCTGTTTTAATCGGTTCTTAATGTTACGGAACCCTTCCCGGTGTTAGTCCTATGTGTCCTGTATCCAGCCTGTATTCCAGAATTCATAAGTCCTAAACTCCCCAATTTTAAGCGGTTACACTCGGATGACGAGAGGATAGCACCTCCAGGGTGGTGGTGTCTCCTGATTTTTGTAGAAATTGACTCCGGCGATTCCCCTAAAGTGAATCTCATCTTTCACTTGCAAAGAAATCCGACTCGCGTTACGTTATGGAATAGAGATTTGGACTGGCTGCAGGAAGAGTAGTGCCCTGCGCCCCGGCAGAGGGTTGCCGCATTCGAGTCCGGCCGCTACAAAATTAACGACTGAGTTGGAGGTCAAATGAAAGCCGTGCATCCGAGTTTTAGGTCGGCAGTTTGGTTAATCGCTGCATCCCTTCTTTTCGCCGCGATGCTGTTCGGACAAGCGACGGACGGCATTATTGTCGGCGCCGTCTCAGACAGCACCGGCGCTGCCGTGCCGGGAGCCGCCATCACCGCGCTCAACAAAGCGACCGGCGTGAAGTATACGGCCGAGACGAACACGAGCGGTGAGTACCGCCTGAACAACGTTCCGATTGGAACCTACGACGTTTCCGCCACGGCCAAGGGGTTCGCGACGGCGACGACGGGCAACGTCGTGCTGGAATTGAACCATACTTCCTCGGTCAACCTGACCCTGGCGGTGGGCACACTCAGCACGAGCGTCGAGGTAACGGAATCGGCGGCCATGATCGATACGTCGACTTCCCAATTGCAGTCGACCTTCGATGCCATGGAGGCGATCGACGTTCCGACCGCCAGTTTCTCCAAGGTGATCAACGGGGCGGGCATCTATAATCTCAGCCTGCTCGGCGCCGGCGTGGCATCCTCGGGCGGCGTTGGACAGGGCACGGGCCCCAGCATCGCCGGGCAGCGGCCGGAGAACAACAGCTTCAACATCGACGGCGTGATGAACGACGCCCACTACACCACGGGTCCGATGATGTACGTTTCGAATGACGCCATCGCGGAGTTCAACCTGGTGCAAAATCAGTTCAGTCCGGAATTCGGCGGCGCATCGGGAGGCGTGTTCAACTCGGTGGTGAAGTCCGGAACCAACGAGATCCACGGGTCGGTTTACGAGTACATGCAGAACCGCAAACTGAACGCCGTGGACGCGCAGGAGACGCAGCAGGGAATCTACTCCAATCCGCGCTTCGACAGCAACCGCCTCGGCGCCAGCATCGGCGGACCGGTCATTAAGAACAAGCTGTTCTACTACGGCGATTTCGAGTACAACCCGCTCGGCCAAACTGCAAACCCCTCTCAGACGGTCACCGCCCCAACCGCGGCTGGGCTTACCACTTTAAATGGCATGGCCGGTCTCAACAAGACCAATTTGGGAGTCTTCGAGCAATACGTGCCGGTGGCGGCGACGGCGAACGCCGGCACCACACTGGTGAACAGTGTAGCGATCCCGCTCGGCAACCTCTCGTTCGCCTCACCGAACTACACGAACTCGTACAATGCGGTGGCGGCGGTCGACTACGACATGAGCAACAGAGACCAGTTCCGCGCCCGGTTCCTGTACAACAACTCCACGGGAATCGACGCCGTGGCGAACGTGCCGGTGTTCTTCGCGCCCAATCCCAACATCAGCAAGAGCGGTTCGATATCGGAGTTCCACAATTTCAACGCGACCACAGAGAACGAGTTGCGCGTGGCATTCACCCGCAATTTCAACAGCATTCAAGCCGGGAACTTCACGTTTCCGGGCTTGAGCATGTTCCCGAACCTGGCCTTCGACGACCTGAGTTTGCAACTCGGTCCGGATCCGAATACGCCCTCCGGCCAAATCGAGAACGACGCGCAACTTCAGGAGAGCCTGACTAAGACTTGGGGCCGCCATACGTTTAAGGCCGGCTTCCAGATGACCGACACCATCCTGTCCGGGTACTTCGTGCAGCGCGTCCGCGGCGATTACGACTATGCAAATCTCGGGCAGTACCTGCTCGACCAGCAACCGACCGGCGGCAACCTCTCGGGCGTGGACGGCGAACGCGACGCCGGCCTTCCAGACGTCCCCTACGGGTTTCTTCAGAGCGCCGGGTATTTCAATGACGACTTCCGTGTGACGCGCAACCTGACTCTCAACCTCGGGCTGCGCTACGAGTACGTCACGGTGCCGGTGGGATCCCGCTACCAGGCGCAGGACGCTGTCGCGAGCGTTCCCGGCGTGATCACTTTCGCCAATCCCAAACCCGACAAGAACGATTGGGCGCCACGCATCGGCTTCGCCTGGTCGCCGGGAACCGGCGGGGTCTGGTCGGTCCGCGGTGGCGTCAGCCGCGCGTATGACAATACCTACATCAACCTCAACCAGAACGCGTCGCCGCCGTACTTTGCCACCACGGTGGATGTGAACGATGCGAACCCGGTTACGAACGGGTTTCTAGCCCACGGCGGCTGCCCCGCCGAATGCGGTGGCGTGGCATCGGGTCCGCTGACTGCGGCCACCGCGCGTGCGAACACCTCATCCTACACGTTCGACTATACGCGGCCCTACGCCTTGACCGGATCCATCGGCGTGCAGCGCATGCTCAAGAAGGACTACACCGTCGAGGCTCGCTACGTGCATACCAAGGGCGTTCACCTCTGGAACCAGACCCGTATGAATATTCTGGACCAGGTGACGCCGACGAACTACATTCCCACATACCTGTCCATGCCAAGCTCTGCCGTGCTGGCGGCCGACACCAAGACCCTTGGCGGCGTCGAATCCTATCTGGCGCCCGGCACCACCGCGCAGTTTCCGCACAACGATCTGGCGATTTATGGATTTCAAAATAACATCGTCGGGTATCACCCGTGGGGGAATTCAAAGTACGACGGCCTTGCGCTGCAGATGACCAAGCGGTATTCGAAGAATTTCTCCTACATCCTGGCCTATACCTGGAGCCACAATCTGGACGATTCGACGGCGACGAACTTCTCGACCATTCTGTCGCCGCGGCGCGCTCAGGATTTCCAGAATATGCGCGCGGAGTGGGCTTCCTCAGCGCTTGACCGGCGGCAGCGTCTGACCATCACGCCGGTTTACGATTTCAGACCGTTCTCGAACGGCAAGTACCTGATGAAGAACGTGGTTGGCAACTGGAACGTCTCCCTTACCTACACCTACCAGGCGCCCGAGTTCGCCACGGTTCAGAGCGGCGTTGATTCCAATTTGAACGGCGATAACGCCGGCGACCGCTCGATCATCAACCCGTCCGGCGCGGTCGCCGTGGGAAGCGGCGTCACCGGCTACAGCGCGGCCGGCTTGCCGTTAGCCGCGGGTAGCGCCGGCATTGTGGCGTACGTCGCCAATAACCCGAACGCCCGTTACGTGGTGGCTGGGGTGGGCGCTATGGCCAATGCCGGACGCAATACGCTTCCGCTCGATCCCATCAACAACATCGACTTCGCGCTGACCAAGCGCCTGAATTTCGGCGAGAAGAAGGCCTTCACGGTGGGCGCGCAGATGTTCAACCTGTTCAATCACCCGCAGTTCACGGGCGGGTATCTTTCCGACGTCTCGTCTTTCGGGACAAACGCGGTTTCCCGCAACTTCCTGACTCCGAACAACGTGAACTTCGGCGAGTATCAGAAGTACTTCCCAAGCAATGCCCGTTCGATGCAGCTCACGGCGCATTTTATTTTCTAGGTTCGGCGATACAGGCCGATTTGGGTTGCAAAGGCGCCCCGCAAGGGGCGCCTTTTTTGGTTCACGCTTTCGCCGTCTTGGCCCCCCGCGCGGCAAAGGCCAGCCCGGACCAGGTTTCATCCACCGCGCACACCTTGTAATCCACCAGCCCCGCGGCCAGCCCCATTTCCCGCACAGCCGGTTCGGCGACGTCTCCCGCCAGCGCGGAGGTCTTCTTCGGCCAGACGATCCAGAGCGTGCGCCCTTTGCGCATGTCCCGAGCCAGGGCTGGAACTTCGCGGCCCAGCGCCGCGGTGGATCGTACGAACACCAGGGTCACATCCGCGTCGCCCGCCTGCCGGTCGAACCGCACGCCGGGCGGAAGCGGCGCCAGCTTCGCCCGGAACCCCTCCGGCGCATGGAGCAGCGCCACCACCGAGTTCTCCCGAATGCGAAGCTTCTTGGGGAGCGGCGTGCCGGTGTAGCCCGCAAACGTGTCCGGTACCAGCGGCTGGCGCGCAGGTTGGCGCAAGGCCCTTCGCAGCGCCGCGCCGATTTTCGTCCACGTCGTGTAGATGGCATCGGGCAGCATGGCGCGCACGCCCGCGGTCTTTTCCGGGTCGCCCTCGATGAAGACCAGCGGAATCGGACGGGTAGCCTTGCGCTGGCGCAAGGCGATGCCGGCGGCGCCGCCCTGCGAGGGAATGCGGATCAAGTCGATGACGATGGCATCGGGCGGGTTGTCCGCGAGGGCGCGAAGGACTGCGCCGCCGGGTCCGGCATAGTGGTCGGCTTCGAAGCCCGCTTGGCGCAGGCGCTCGGCGCGCTCGGCGGCCTCGGGAGCGTTCCAGTGAATCAGCAGCACGCGGGGCATGCGCGCCATTTTATCTCAGGACCGGTGGGGTCGGGCCTTTTGGCCCGCGATGGCGCCTTCCGGCGTCATCGGCCGGGTGCCCCAGCCCGGCCCTCACCACGCCGCCAGCGCCTCGCGGCAGGCGGTCAGGATGGCGACCGCTCCAGGGGTGTCGCCATGGACGCAAATGGTTTGCGCGTTTCCCTCGCGGGCGAAGCGCAACGCCTGCGCGGCGGCCTCCCGTGCGTCGGTGATGAGGGCGTCGGGGAAGGCGCGGGAACGCAGCGAACCATCGGGTTCGTAACGGCGGTCGGCGAAGGCTTCGGCGGCCACCGGCAGGCCCACCTCGCGCCAAAGGCCGAGAGCGGGCGACCCGGCTAAGCCGAAAACCGTGGCGCGCGGGTTCCAGAGGAGGACCGCACGGCCGATGGGGCGGGCGGTTTCGCCGTCGCGAGCCGCCAGGTTGTAGAGCGCGCCGTGCGGTTTCACATGCACGATCTCACCGCCGAGCCGCAGCGCCACGGCCTCCAGGCGGCCGATCTGCTCGCGGACGGAGGCTTCGATTTCGGCGGCGCTCATGGCGATTTCGACCCGTCCGAAGTTGGCGCGGTCGGGGTAGCCGGGGTGGGCGCCGATGCGCACGCCGCGGGCCAGGGCCAGGCGCGCGGTTCGCTCCATGGTGACGAGGTCGCCGGCATGACCGCCGCAGGCGATATTGGCGGAGGTGATGTGGTCTAGGAGCGCGGCTTCGGAGGCGCCGCCGGGCACGCCGCCGGGCACGCCGGCGGCGCCGGAGGATGAGGTGACTTACGGCTGCAGCCGTTTCGTCACGTGAAGAACCGTTCCCGGCTTGGGCGTCAGAGCCTCAACCGCGGCGGCCGCGGCCTGAAACGACTGGGTAAGGGTGGCGTTCGCGTTCGACGGCAGCACGCCATAGCTGCTGTTGGCCTTTTCGACCGTGATGTAATTCCAATCGACGCACGACGGAACCGAACTCAGGGCGGTCATTTTATTGGACGCAGCATAGGTAATGCTCCCGGCGCCGGAGGAAAGGGTGGTGGTCCCTCCATTGAGATAGTCGACGAAGTCCACCTGGAAGGCTACAATCGGCGCCAGGTCGGCGGAAGTCACCCCACTGACCGACAGCAACGTGATGGTCTGGCTCCCCAAGGACTTCCCCGTATTGTCGAAGGCGGCGTACGACGCTCCGGTAATATTACCGCTCGAATCGTTCTGCAGGGAAATCTTGAGCCGATATCCGGCCGGCAGTTTCTGACTCGGCAGGGTGGCCAACGCGACGATGTGGTTGACGATCTGCTTATTTGCCGCGGTCCAGTTATCGACCATGCAATAGAGCTGAGCGGGCGAGCTGTGCGGGTCGAGGTAAATCAGGTACTGCTGTGCGGCGTCGAAGTCGCTCTTCGCGGAATACGCGTTGAGCTGGAAGCCGAAGCCGTCGCTGCCGACGATATCGGTGAAGACATTGATGGTGACCGAGACTCCGGTCAACGACTTGCAGGCGCTGTCCAGAAGGTAGTTGTAATCGCTGCCGAGGCCGCCGGATGGGGCCGGCGTCGCCGCGACCGCCGACGGAAACGCCCCTCCGACCACCGTCCAGAGTTGGTTGCCGTAATTGGACGCCTTCAGCGGATAGGCGTCGAGCAACGTTCCGGGGGTGGTGGAAGCGCCCTGAACGTCGATCACGCAGCCGTTCAGCTTGCTCACGATGAAGGAGTAGCCCGAACCCGCGGGATCGGGGACGAACTCCCAAAGTTGATTGCCGGTGCCAGAGGTCTTCTGCGTGTACGCGTCGAGCGCCGTTCCGGCCGCGGTGGAAGCGCCCTTTATATCGATCACGCTGCCGTCCAGTTTGCTCTTGATGAAGTAGTAGCCGGATCCCGCGGGATCTGCGACGAACTCCCAAAGCTGGTTGTCGGTCCCGGTTGTCTTCTGCGGAAATGCGTCGAGCGGCGCTCCGGTTGTCGTGGAGGCCGCCTGAATGTCGATCACGTTGCCCAGTTTGCTCTTGATGAAGTAGTAGGTACCCATCTTATTTCTCCTTCGCTTAACCGGAATTTCAGTTTTGGCACCCCCCGGTTTCAATTAGTATACATCCGGTTCGCAGATCGTCAATCTTTTGAGGAGCCGTCAACGCTAACTCGGGGCTAGTGTAGTGCGTGTGCGCCGGGATAAACCGGCATGGAGTCGGGAATGCAAGAGTCCCACAGGAAAGGAGTAGCGAACCATCCTGACCTCGAGTCTTGCGTTCAGAGGATTCTCCTACGGGTTCCGGCCGGGACGCAGCCCGCACCAGGCGCTGGACGCGCTGAATGTGGGCATCTGCCGGAAGCGCGTGGGCTGGATTCTGGACGCCGACATTCGAGGGTTCTTCGACAACATGAGCCACGAGTGGACGGAGCAGTTTGTCCAGCATCGCGTAGCCGACCCGCGGATACACCGTCTGATCCACAAATGGCTGAAGGCGGGAGTCAGCGAGGAAGGCGAATGGTCGGAGACGAGGGTAGGCACTCCGCAAGGCGCGGTGATTTCGCCGCTGCTAGCAAACGTCTACCTGCATTACGTGTTCGATCAGTGGGTGGAAGTTTGGCGGAAGAAGTTGGCGGGCGGCGATATGATTGTCGTCCGTTACGCTGACGATCGTGCGCCACGAGCGCAAAGGGCNNGAGGGTCGGCCCCTCGGAACCGGCTGGCAGGAGCGAAACTGCAGCAGATCAAGCAGGCGCTGCAACGCCGGATGCACGAACCGATTGCGCAAGTCGGCGGATGGCTCGGAAAGGTCCTCCACGGTTACTACCTCTACCACGCGGTGCCGGGCAACAGTGCGACCCTGGGCCGATTTCGGCATCGTCTCCAATTTGTGTGGTGGCAAGTGCTGCGGAGACGTAGCCAGCGCCGCATGAAGTGGGAGCGACACTGCGCGATCTTGGACCGCTGGCTGCCTTACCCGCGCATTCTGCATCCTTATCCGAGCGTTCGCTTTGACGCCACCCATCCGAGGTAGGAGCCGTATGCGTTAGCAGCGCACGTACGGATCTGTGCGGGGGGCGACCAGCAATGGCCGTCCCTACCGCGACCATGCAGATCAACGATTATCAAGTGGAAGTGCGCCGATACAGTTTGCGATCCTCGCCGATCGGGCAGACTTTGAGGCATACCCCGCAAGGCCAGCGCGATTTTGACACAAGGCGTTGGTGGTGTTTCGTACAAGCCACGGCGTCGAGATCCGCCGGCAGCCTGTCAGCGCTCGCGGAAAGCGCCTCCGCAGGGCACAGCCTCGCGCACATTTTGCAGTTCTTGCAGAGATCTTGCCGATGACCGGGTCGCCGTCGATCTCCGCGGCCGTGAACACCGACACGTAGCGCGCACGCGGACCGAACTGCGGATTGATCAGGTTGTGGCTGAAGCCGATGGTCCCAGGCCCCGCGTACTTTCCCGCGTAAACGTGGCTGAACGATGCCGGCATCTTCTTCAGCAGAATCTCGAAATTCCCATAGCCGTCGCGAGGGATTGGGACCGAGGCGAAGCCGCGCCCATTCAGAAACAGCGAGAGCCGGAAGGCGAGCTGGTCCAGCAGCACGTTGCTAGCGTTGTACATCTCCTGGTAATTGATGGACGGCGTGCTTTCCACAATCGGCAGAAGCATGGGGACTCCCACCACGATCACCGTCTTTGCCAAGTGCCAGATGGCATTTGGGCGATAGTCCGGCAGCACCTCTCCATCGTCCGCCCAACGCGATGACGAGCAAACCCGACCAGTGTGCTCCCCAGGCGGGCGAGCTCCTCGACAACTTCCGCCTTGAGTGTCGATCCGGTCTGTGGCATGGGCGAGGACAGTGCCAGATTCAGTTTCACAAGATCCTAAGAAACCCGAATAACCTTTATCATAACCAGCGGCCACCGTTGTCGCGGTTGTGGTACTGGTGCTTGCGATGGAAGTCCAGGAGCATTTCGGGCTGCCGAGCCCGCGGAGCACGACTTGAGCACTTGCAACTGTGCAGTGACAATGCATAATTGCAAGGGAGGGTCCGCCGCGTTTGATGCAAATCACAATCACCGGTTAGGAGCTGAAGCTCGGTATCGCAGTCCCCCAATCCCGAATAGAAAGGCGGAACACCATGGTACTTTAGACTCCATGTTTACCACCCGAGTTGCGGTTGTCCAGGCCGGTTCCATATTGATGAACACCGAGGCGTCGTTGGACAAGGCGGAAAGGCTGATCCGGGAGGCGGCCACGATTGGCGTGCGGCTGATGGTATTCCCGGAAGCGTTCATCGGCGGCTATCCGAAGGGGGCGGACTTCGGCGCGCGGGTAGGGTCGCGAACGACGGAGGGACGTGCTTTATTTCGGCGCTACTTCGAAAGCGCGATCGAGGCGCCGGGGCCCGCGACGTTGCGACTGGGCGCGGCGGCCAGGGAACACGGCATCTGGGTGGTGATCGGCGCCATTGAACGCGCCGGCGGAACGCTGTATTGCAGCGCGCTGTTCTTCTCTCCGGACGGAGCATTAGCGGGGCGCCATCGCAAGCTCGCGCCGACCGCCATGGAACGTATCATCTGGGGATGCGGCGATGGCTCGACGCTGCCGGTCATCGATACCGGCTTCGGGCGGATCGGCGCGGCTATCTGCTGGGAGAACTACATGCCGCTCTTACGCGCCGCCCTCTATGCGAAGGGCATTGAACTCTACTGTGCGCCGACGGTGGACGACCGCGAAACGTGGATGCCGACCATGCGTCACATTGCCCTTGAGGGCCGAGGTTACGTGTTGTCGGCGTGCCAATTCGTGGCTGGATCGTCGCCCTCCGAGTCCATCCGCGGCGGGAGCGTGATCGTGGGCCCGCTCGGCGAAGTGCTGGCGGGACCGTACTATGGCGGCGAGGGCATCCTTACCGCGGACATCGACGCCGGCCGCATCGCGGAAGGGAAATTCGACCTGGATGTGAGCGGGCACTACGCGCGGCCTCGTGAGGTCTGATGGCGTGTTGCCTTCGCGAAAGGACTTCCTGCTCACAATGGCCGCGGCGGCTTTGGCGCGTGTCAAGATGGGCGCCGAGCCAGTGGCTCATAAGGCGCTGGCGGTAGTCGCGCACCCCGACGACGAGTATGCCTTAGCGGGCACTCTCTACCGGTTGATCCATGAGCAGGGGTGGGCCGCCGACCAGGTGGTGATCACTAACGGAGAGGCGGGATATCGGTACTCCACGCTCGCCGAGGCGTTCTATGGAGTCCCGCTTACCGCGGAGGCCGATGGCCGCGCCCACCTACCCGCGATCCGGCAGGAAGAAACCAGGCGAGCCGGCAAGGTGCTCGGCATCCGGCGTCACTATTTCCTCGACCGGAAAGACCTGGGCTTCGCCACCGATGCCGCTACCGCCGACTCCAGCAATTGGGACCGGCCCGCTCTGCTGGCGATTCTCACCGATCTGCTTGGCCGGGAGCGCTACGACGTGCTCTTCACGCTGTTGCCGACCGAGCAGACGCACGGGCATCACCGGGCGGCAACGCTGCTGGCGCTCGAAGCCGTTTCGCGGCTTCCGTCCAGCCGGCGGCCCTTGGTCTTCGGCGCCGATGCTCAAGACAAGACGGAAGCGCCCGTTCGTTTCGCCGGGCTCCGGGACATCAGCGCAACGGTCAGCCCGGATCCGGTATTGGTCTTTGACCGCACCCAGCGTTTCGGCTATCACAATGCGCTGAACTACCAGATCGTGGTGAATTGGGTCATCGCCGAGCACAAGTCGCAGGGTCTGTTTCAAATGGACGCGGGCAGGCACGAACTGGAGGACTTCTGGCTGTTTCAGGGAGGGTCGGAGGGTTTCGATCTGCTGGACGAACTCCGTAATAAGCTCGGCGCGCCTATGCTCCACACCTCGGTGCGCTAGGACGGACAGGCCGCGGACAGCGGCGGCCCGTCAAGGGCAATCAGGGCGGAGCCCTGTTTAGCGCCGCCATAGCTTACGCTGGCGGCCGGACGCGGATCAATGGGGGAGTCTCGGCCTCAACAATCCGTATAGCCAAGTTCCGGCCAGCGCGCTGGCGACGGCGGCAATCATCACGGTGACGCCGTTGCCCACAAGAGCGAAGAGCGGCCCCGGACAAGCTCCCGTGAGCGCCCAGCCCAGGCCGAAGATCGCGCCGCCAGCCGCATAGCGCGCACCCGACCCAGTTCCTTAGGCGGAATTGCGAGATCGGCGAGTTCCTCAATCGCGAAGGCATCGCCGTGCGGGCCGGACATCATTGCGCGCAACCGATACTCCGGCGGTTCGGCGTCGAGAGCACGGTCCGCGCGTCGCTGGCGCTCTACAACACTTGCGATGAGATCGACGCACTGATCTCCACAGTCCAGCGTTTGCAGATGGCGCGCCGCCACCGCAGTGCGTCGGCGCGCTAAGTAGGGGCCGGATACATCCGGCCCCATCTCTTTAGTGCAACTGCGCCTGCGTGGCTCCGGACAGATAAATCGCGTTGAACAGAAGCGGGAATGTCCCGTGAGGCTGCGCCCGAAACACGATCTCCGGTCCGAACAGATACACTTCGCCCTTGCCCACGCTCGTTTCGACGGCGGCCACCGTGCCGTTCAGATACTGCTGACCCCATGCCCACCCGCTGCGCAACGGCTCCGGATTGGGAAACCACAGGATTGGGCGGACTCCCTTCAAAGCGGAATCCGGCAGTAAGTGGCACACGGGGCTATTGTCGTAGAAGACATCTAGCTTACTCGAAAGCCCGTAAGTGACCGGCAATGTCTGATCCACACTTGCTTGCAGGATCGACCCTGGAACGTAGAACTTATCCGTTGCCAGGCGCCGCTGTGTCCCGTCCGGCCCGGCTTCGGTGAGCCCGTTGGTCAGCGGCAAGCCCAGGGAATAACCGAAGCTGGTCGAACTGCCGATGGCCAGTACTGTCCCACCCTCCTCAACAAAACGGCGGAGCTGCGGCTCCGTCTTGGCCGCGGTAATGCTCCTCGGCCGCCACGCCCACCGCGGCCTCCGTTGTCGCCGCTAGCCGCGTCGGACCCGCCAGCGGCTCATGTCCGCCGAGATGAGGTAGGAGCGAGTAGTGTAAGGTCTGCTCCGCGCGGCTGACTAGCGGCTGCAGTGCCGCCTCCATGCCGGAACGGCAACGCCAGAAGTCCCTCCAGGGATTTCTCATCTCAGAGAATTGCTTTCACGACGCCGCCGTCCACCCGCATCGCGGCGCCGTTGGTAGCTGAAGAAAGCTCGCTGGCCATGTAGGTCGCCATTGCCGCCACCTCATCAACGGTGGCGAAGCGCTTCAGCAAGGACGAGGGCCGCACATGCTCGAAGAACTCCTTCTCAATCGCTTCCTTTGGCTTGTGCTGCTGCTTCGAAATCGCCTCGACAAAGGCGATCACGCCTTCCGACATGGTCGGTCCGGCGAGAATGCTGTTCACCGTCACGCCGGTGCCTGCCACCGACTCCGCGATGCCGCGCGCCACGGCAATCTGCGCCGTCTTGGTCACTCCATAGTGCACCATTTCAGGCGGAATCTGCACCGCCGACTCGCTCGAAATGAAAAGAATGCGCCCCCAGTTCTTCTTCAACATTGCCGCGAGATAGTGCCGCGAGAGCCGCACGCCGCTCATGACGTTGATTTCGAAAAACCGCTGCCAGTCCGCATCGGGAATCTCCGCAAACGGTTTCGGCTCGAAGATGCCAACATTATTCACCAGCACATCCACAACTGGCAGTTTCGCAATTACCGCCTCCGCTCCGGCGGAGCTCGAAAAATCCGCCGCAATGCCATCCACCTTGGCCGCGGCTGCGTGTGACCGAATGGCCGCCATCGCGGCATCCACTCGCTCTTCGGTGCGCCCATTCAGATAGACATGAGCCCCTTCGCTCGCAAGCGACCGGGCAATCGCAAACCCAATCCCGGCCGTCGATCCGGTTACCAGCGCAACCTTATCCGTGAGCTTCAGATCCACAGTACCCTCCCAATGAACGTCGGCCTGCATCTTCCGGCTTTCTATAATAATCTCAATACCATGGATGGGCCATTATGCGCGCCGGGCGACGTTCCCCGCCAGTACCAAGCCTTGCTGGAAGTGTCACAGTCGGTGGCCTCGCAGCGCGATCTGACCGCCCTCTTCCGGGATCTTGTGGAGCGCTTGCCGCGCGTGTTCCGCTTCGACTGGCTGTGGCTGGTGCTGCACGATCCCGAACACAACCGCATGCGCCTGCACGTCATGGAAGGGCCCGCGCGCGTTGGAGCCGTTGAAGATGGGTGGCAAATCGAAAGGCCCATGGAGGAATCACCGAGCGCGCTGGTGTTCGTCACGCAGGAGCCGCTGGCGGTTGCCGACCTCGCCGAGGACCGGCGCTATCCGGAGGCGTTTCAGTTGCTGCTGGCGAACGGCGTCCATTCGTGTTGCATTTTGCCCTTGACCACGGCGCATCGGCGTTTGGGCGCGGTCGGTTTTGGCTACGCCCGGCCTCACCGCTATTCCGAAGCGGACGTCGAGTTCCTGGGACAAGTGGCCCGGCAAATCGCCGTGGCGGTGGACAATGCTCTGGCGCACGAGGACGCCCTCGGCTTGCAGGCGGCGCTGGCCGAGGAACGCGACCGGCTCCGGTTGCTGCTGGACCTGAACAATACGCTGGCGCCGAATCTCGACCTGCGGCAGTTGCTGCGCGCCGTCTCCTCCAACGTGCGGCGGGCGATGCGCTGCGATTAC
>PLGA01000495.1 GCA_003139735.1 Bryobacterales bacterium
ACGATGGCCTGCCCCACTGTATATCTAATTCCTGGACACTCCGCTAGTGAGCCGCCGGCGCGCCCCCCCACGATTTCGCCTTCTTTATCAACAGCGCCAAAGGAATGGTCGCGAGGAACAGATAACCCATAATCCGGAACACCTCGACGAAGCTCATCAGCGCCGCCTGCTGCTGGACTGTCCCATAAAGCAAGGCTTGGCTCTGCTTGCCGGCGGTGGTCCAGTCGGATCCTTGCAGAACCAAGAAGCCTCTTGCCTGTCGCAGGAAGTCTTGCGTTTGCAGGCTGTAGGGCGTTACATGCTCGGCCAGAATCGACTGATGGANNGCATCACGCTGTACAGGCTGGTGCCGTACCCGGTCTCCGCCTTTGGGATCGGGTCCATGGTCAGCGTGGTCAACGGCACGAAGATAAACCCCATTCCCACGCCCTGATTGATCTGGACCCAGAAAATGTCCCACGTGCCCGATTCCAGGTTCATCCGCGAATAGCCGAAAAAGGCCACGCTCGCCACGAGCAATCCGAAAACCACCATCCAACGCCCATCCCAGCCTTTGCCCAGCAGATACCCCACAAGCGGCATGCAAAGCGCGGTGCCGACCCCGCGGGGGCTGGTCCAGATGCCGGCCGTAACCGCCGTCCATCCGAGCAGCGTCTGCATGAATAACGGCAGCAGTACCAGGCTGCCGTAAAGCACGAATCCTAGAATGGTGGCCAGCGCGATGCCGGAAGCGAAACTCCGGTACTTGAGCAGCCGGAGCCGAACCAGCGGCTCGGGGGCGGAAAGCTCCCGGATCACGAACGCTGGCAGCATAATGCACGCAATCGCCGCCAGCGTCACGATGAAAGCGGAGCCGAACCAATCTAGCTCCTGGCCCTTGTCCAGCATGATCTGGAGAGCGCCCATTCCCATCGCCAGCATACCCAGTCCCCACAGGTCGACGCGCATGGTCCCGCGGCGACGTATATAGGGAGGATCGTACAGGAATAGCGAGATCATAATCAGGCTCGAAATCCCGATCGGCAGGTTGATGTAAAAGACCCAGCGCCAGGAATACGTGTCCGTAATCCAGCCGCCCAGAGTCGGGCCAAGAGTTGGCGCCGCGATGATGCCCAGGCTCCAAAACGCCATCGCCTGGCCGCGCTCCTGCGGCGGAAACTCCTCGAGCAGAACCGCCTGCGAAAGCGGCTGCAGCCCTCCTCCGGTAAGGCCCTGAAGCACGCGAAAAAAAATCAGCAGCGGCAGACTCGGCGCCAACCCGCACAGAGCGCTCGATACCGTAAACCCGGTGACCACCGTCAACAGCAGCCGCTTGCGGCCGAAGTAATTTGCCAGCCATCCCGTAATCGGGAGGATCACGGCGTTGGCCACCAGGTAGGACGTCAATACCCAGGTCGCTTCGTCCGTCGAACTGGACAGGCTGCCGCCGATGTGCGGCAAACTCACGTTGACGACGGAAGTGTCCAATACCTCCATCACCGCGCTGGCCATGACGGCGGTCGCGATCAGCCAGCGGCCCGCGTGCGGCCGGTTCCCTCCGCCCGTGCTCATTTCACTTGTCGCATCCCCGGGTTCCCGAGGCGCCCGCTTTGCCTCCGCGTCCAATGGCCTCGACGATCATATCCGCGACCACGTCTTCGCCCAGTTCCGAACTCATCAGCATGTGGTATAGGTGCAGATTCTTCCAATCGCAGCCGAAATAGAGGCGAATGAAGTCGGCGCGCTGCTGGTCGGTCGAACGCATCAACTGTTCGATGTTCGAGCCCGATGGCACGCGGCTCCGCAAACGCTCGACGCGCTCGGACCGCGGGGCATGCACAAAAACGTGAAGCACGTCCTCTTTGTCCTGCAATACGCACTGCGCTCCACGGCCGACAATCACGCAGTTGCCCCTGGAGTGCGCCTCCAGAATCAGGCTTTTCCCCAGCGCCGCCATGGTTTCCGCATCGAAGACCTTGGCGTCGGCGGGCGATGCGACCCCCTCGAACCCTCCCTGCCAAAGGCCCCGGCGGCTGACGCGGTGCAGCCAGGAGTCGCAACGCTCGTCGAACCGCCGCGCAAGGCCGTGTTCCACTTGCGCCGCTCGGGCGATCGCCTCCACCAATGCCTTGTCCAACAAATTCCATCCCAGCCTCTCGGCGACCGCGCGCGCAATCAAGCCTCCCCCGCTGCCGTATTCGCGCCCCACTGTCAGTACTCGGAACATGCGAGTCTTCTCCTATTTCGTAAGAACTGCCGCGATGGCGAGTCCCGTCATTGGGAAAGCGGCGCCGCCGCGCGGTCCAGAAACCAAACCGCGTCCCGGTATCCAATTTGCGCCGGATGCTTCTTCGGATCGTAAGCGTCGTGGAACACCGCCCGAAGGGCTTCGGCCTTATCGGCGCCGGCCACCAGCAGCACGGTGTTCCGCGCGGCTTCCAGCACGCCGGGCAATAACGTCACCCGCCACTGGTTGAATTGCGGCGCGAAAACGGCGGCGGCCGTGCCGGTGCGGTCTTCCGTCAGCGGCGAGCCTGGAAACAGGCTGGCCGTGTGCCCGTCCGGGCCCATGCCCCGGTGCACTACGTCGAAGCGCGGCAGTTCGGCGCCGTCCAGGTGGAAGAAGCCGCGGATGTCGGCGGTATAGCGCGCGGCGGCTTCCCGCGGGTCCATCTCGCCGTAGATCCGATGGATGTTGGCCTCCGGAATGTGCGCCGGCCCAATCAGATGTTGGTTCGCCAGCTTGTAGTTGCTGGCGTCGTCGGTGGGCGGTACGCAACGCTCGTCCACCCAGAATAGATGCACCCGGTCCCAGCGAACAGCGCTGGCCGCGAGCTTGTCGAACAGCAGCTTGGGAGTGGAGCCGCCGGAGATGGCGAAGCTGACCGCATCCCGGCGGGAAAGGGCGTCGCCGAGCAGCGCCATCACGTGGCGCGCGCAAGCTTCCGCGGCGGCGGGCGCATCGGCGGCGACAATGGGAGCGGCGCTCATGTAATGGAAGCCGCGGCCAGCCGCGCGGCGGTTGCCAGCGTTCGCTCGAAGAGCGGGTCGCGGCGCACGATTCCCAGCTCCTCACGCATCAGCAAATAGTCCGTGGGCTGCGGCAGATTGGTGCAGTGGGAAAGCCCGCCGGCCTCGATGCTCAGCCGGTCGTCATGGCGTTCCAGGGACACGCGGAAATCGCCGCCCGTCAATTCCACGTGAAGGGCGCGCCCGGCCAGATCGGGCCGCGGCTGCCAAGTCAAGTACGCATGTGCCCCCGCATCGGACAGCGCATTCGCCACCCACGCGCCCATGTACCAGGCGAACACCGGCGGCCGGAACCCCGCGAACGCCACCACGACGTTCGAAATGTCCGGCAGGCGGGCCTGGCATTCGCGGCTTTCAAAGACGCCCGAGAGCATCTCCCGCCAGCGCGTCAGAAGCGTCCACGAAAGGTCGCCCAGTAGGGGCCGGGCACGCCCGGCCCGTTCTGGTTCGCCTTGCGCCATCTCCACCAGCATCGGCAACGCGGCCTCCTCGTCTTCGAGGCCGGAGCTGTCCACAATGGCTTTATCGGCCATGGCCGCCAGCTTGCGATACCCCGGCGTGCCCAACAGGCGCGCGCTGCGCCACCATAACAGGACCGGGAGATCCGGCGCGGCGAGGGGCGGCAGAATCGAAGGCAAATCCGCCAGCGAAGCTTCCGAAGCCGTAATCTCAATGCGCTCGCAGCAAATCTGACGGCGCTGGCCGAAGGGCATCCAGCATTGGGAGTAGACCCGCTCCGCCAAAGCCGGCGCGCCCGTCCCGCCCAACCGCACCAGGATGGTGCGGGCCGGGTACTCCGGCATGAGCGCGGCAATGGTTTCGCCAAGGGCTTCCATGTCCTCGGTTTCTTCCGCCAGGACAATCAAGGTCATGGCGCACGCGCGCAGCACGCCCAAGCCGCCCTCGGCCTGCTCCTGGCCCGCGGCTACCCACAGGTCGGCCAACTCACGCAGGATGCGGTCGGCGGATACGGTGGCGGCCACTACGGCGTCCTCCAAGCGTGTCCGCGCCGTGCGAGCATCTGGTCCGACGCTGCCGGACCCCAGGTTCCCGCCGCGTAATTCGGAAAATCGAACGCCGTTTCCCGCCACGCATTATGGATGGGCTCCACTACCGCCCAGCTTGCCTCCACCATGTCCTGGCGGGTATAGAGCGTGGCGTCTCCCACAATCGCGTCCAGCAGCAGCGTCTCGTAAGCCGAGGGCGAGCGCTCCCCAAAGCTCGATCCGTAGTTGAAGTCCATGGAGACGGGCCGCAGCTCCACCCCTGCGCCCGGCCGTTTGGAGAGAAATTTCAACGAAATGCCTTCTTCGGGCTGGATGCGGAGAATCAGCAGGTTGGGCGCGCCTTCCGCGCCGCCATGGAAGAGGGTGAGCGGGGCCGGGTTGAATTGAATGGCGATCTCCGTGACCCGCTTGGGCAGCCGCTTCCCGGTGCGCATGTAAAATGGCACGCCGGCCCAGCGCCAGTTTTCGACGAAGAACGTGGCCGCTGCATAGGTATCGGTCCGCGATTGCGCGTCCACGCCGGGCTCCTCGTGGAAGCCGGGCAGATCCTCGCCTCCGACCCGCGCCGGCCCGTACTGGCCGGGGACGGAGTTCACCCGAATCTCATCCGGCGCCATGGGCCGTATCGAGCGCAGCAGCTTCGAGCGCTCATCGCGCACCGAAGCCGCCCGGAAACTGGCGGTCGGCTCCATCGCGATGGTGGCCATCACCTGAAGCAGATGGTTCTGGATCATGTCCGCCAGCGCGCCGGCTTCCTGGTAATACGCGCCGCGCCCCTCCACGCCGATCGATTCGGCCGCCGTGATCTGCACGTGGTTGACGTAACGCCGGTTCCACAGGGGCTCGAAAATCCCGTTGCCGAACCGCATTGCCAGGATGTTCTGCACGGTCTCCTTGCCCAGGTAGTGATCGATGCGGTAAACCGCGGATTCGTCGAACACCTGGTGGATTTGTTCGCTCAGCTCCCGCGCGCTGGCCAGATCGCGCCCGAATGGCTTCTCCACCACCAGCCGCCGCCAGCCATTGCCCTTCCCCAGGCCGGCGCCGCCCAGCCCGAGGGCCGCCGCGGCATACTGGCTGGGCTGCAGCGACAGATAGAAGAGCACGTTGCCGCCGGTCTGCCGCTCCCGCTCGATTTCCGCCAGCTTTTGGGCAAGCCGGACGAAGAGCGCCGGGTCGCCGGCGTCGCCCGCCACATAGAACAGCCCGCGCGCGAAGGCGTTCCAGACGTCTTCATCGAACTTGGTGTCTTCGGAGAAGTCGCGGACGGCCTCCCGCATCTTCTCGCGGAATCCGTCGTCGCCAAGCGGCGTGCGCGAGACGCCGATCACCGCGAAGCCCGCCGCCAGCCGGCGGTCATAGGCCAGACGGTAGAGCGCCGGGATGAGCTTGCGCTTCGTGAGGTCGCCCGACGCGCCGAAAATCACGATGGCGCACTCCGGCATCCGCCTTTCAAACCGCAGAGGATCCTGGAAAGGGTTCTCCAAGTGCATTATTTACAACCTACCACGGACCCGCGGCTCCGCCTCGATGTGCTTGATTGCAGAGCCGCGAACGTCAGAGAGCGTCCGTCTTGAATTATCCGAGCCGCGAACGTCAGAGNNCCGCGAACGTCAGAGAGCGGTCCGTCCGCCGCTCACCGCGCTATACTACCGGCCCCGGTAGGCTCGCGCCAGATCCAGTTGGCGGATGGCTTCATCGCAAGCGCGAATGGCCGCCGCCTTATGCCCGCCAAAATCGTGCGGGGCTTGCATCAGGTAAGCCCTGGCGTCCCGAATCGACGTGATGGCCGCGACAAGCCGCGGGTGCATTTCGCGTTCTCTTTGCCCGTACAGAACGGTTCCAGCGCAGAGAACGATGCNNATGAGCGCAGAGAACGATGCCGAGCACGATGCCTGAGATAAACTTCATTTGCGTTGTCTCCTCTGGCCGGCGCTTTGAGCGCCGCTTGCAAGAATCTTACGCGAAGATCCGCCCCCGCGCAACTCAAATGCCAGACTCCCGTACGCTCGCACACTTCACGCCGTCATACGCCGTATACAAATTATTAATGGGGCCTTCATACCGGATCGGGTAGAATAGAAAGGAAGCAACCGCTCAGAAAGGCTTTTAAACGAATGGCAAGCAAGAAGACCTCCTCGAACAATATCGTTGTGTCGACCGCCTCCCCCGCACCACCCCGCAAGAGAACCGAACGGGCGCGTTTCGTGAAGCCCGTGGAAACGCCAAGCCTGACCGCCAGCACGACCGCCGTGGACCAGTATCCCACGCCGGCGAACGCTCCCTCGCAGGACGAGATCGCAAGCTTGGCTTACTTGTACTGGGAAGCTCGCGGCTGCCAAGGCGGTTCGCCCGAAGAGGACTGGACTCGCGCCGAACAGGAACTCCGCGCGCGCGCATTCGCCGCCCACGCTTAACTTCATGATTTAGTTGTATTTCCGCAGCACTGCGAGCAGCCGGCCTTGAATTTCGACGTCCTCCGCCCGGACCAGGATAGGTTTTAACGCGGCATTCGCCGGCTGAAGCCGAATCATGTTCCCAGGCTCCCGGTAGAACCTCTTGAGGGTGGTTTCGGAACCCCCCACCAGGGCGACCACGATGTCGCCTTCCAAGGCCTCGATATCTCGTTCCAGCAGAATGAGATCGCCATCGCAGATGTGGTCGTCGATCATCGAATCGCCGCGCACTTCCAGGGCGTACGTGTTGCCGTTGCCTGCGAAGTCCGCGAAATTGAGGGTCTCGTGCTGCTCCATGGCCTCCACCGGAGCGCCCGCCGCGATGCGCCCCATCAGCGGTATCTCCGGCAGGGGTTTGGGCCGCCGCTGCCCCGCCAAGTACTTCTCGGACAGCTCCAGGGAACGGCTCTGGTTGAAACCGCGCGTCAGGTAGTTCTTCGACTGGAGCACCGAGATGTGCTTGTGCACGGTGGCCAGTGAAGCCAGTTTCAGCCCGCCCGCGATCTCCTCGAAGCTCGGACTGAAGCCATTCTCGTCGATAAAACCGGAAATGAAATCGAGCACCTGCTTCTGCCGCCTGGTCAGCGCCATGTAATACCCCCTGGCCCTATTGTGGGCGAACAAAAAGGGAAAATCAAGAGGGAAATCTGCCCCAAAGCGCCGTCCCGGCAGGGGTCGGCCATACTGTGGCGCCTGCCAGCGACTAGCGCTTCGCGGTAACGATCTTCGATCCGGCGCCCCTGGAGGCCGTCCGCCAGTATCGGCTCCACCCGGAACGGGGATTTACCCCTCCGTTGCCGCCGCCACGGGGACATGCCTCCCGCCTGCCGCTCGCGAGGACGAAAATGCGTCGTCATCTTCTTCCGTCCCGCGCCAGGGTCAACGTACGATAATCCCGTTTGATCGGC
>PLGA01000165.1 GCA_003139735.1 Bryobacterales bacterium
TCTATCTCCGACAGACTCCTAGATACCAGAAAGCCAATCCGCCTCCGTATTCGGCATGGAATGCGTTACGTTGCCGATTGCGTCAGCGGCCGCGGCCGCGGCGGCGACGCCGGCGCCTGCGAAGGCTGCCCGAAAAGCCACGCCTCAGCCCCGAAGGGCAGGCGCGGATCATCGCAGCGACGCAGAGGCGTTGGGCGGCGCTTAGGAAGGCCAAGGCAGTCTAAAATCGCGGGCGCCGAAAAAGGCGGCTCCCGCTATTTTCTGAGCAATTTCACACAAAAACGTCTGCAAATAGATACACCTAGTAACGCCCCGCGACCAGGAAATCATCAAGCTCCTGGCCGGCAACCCCCACCTGATCTCAAAGGAACTCGCCGGATTGATCCACACGACCGAGGCCGGGATGAAACGGAAGCAGCATATCCTCTACCGGAAGTTTCATCGGTCGGGAGAGCCGGGCTTTACCGTATGAAGCCTGGATCGCCGCGGGCCCTTTCCCGTGACGGCGTCCGGATGCTGATCACTCGCGGCCCATCCCAGGCATCCTGTGTTCTAAAAGAGGGGTACTGGGATGCGTGAGGTACACGCGAGGACTGATCGCCCGATTCTGGTTCAGTAACGATACAGCGTGAGATGAACGATACCCGGCTCGGCCGCGAAACGCAGCCCTTGGCCGGACTGGTTCAGCTTGGCCTGTTCCGAAAGGCTATAGTTCAGCGAGGTGTCATCCCCGTTCAGTCGCCGGCCCGCGACCCAGCGCCCATCGGTGTACCGGCCCTCTTCCACCGTCAATAGACACGCCGTCTTCGGTCCGGGAGTGTTGGGCCGCATGGTAATCCGCACGCCAGATCCCATGACGGTAAACTCGTCAGGACCGGTGGAAATGAACATGGCGTACCCCGTGGATGGCGTGAACGGGCTCTGCGCGGTCGGGGCCGCAGTCTCTTCGGCGCCCCTCCCGGCCTGGTCGGCTCCTCTTCCGCCCTGCGGCATCCCCCGCCCCGCCGATGCGGCTCCCCGCCCGGCCCCTCCGGCGGCCGGCGCGCCCTGGCTGACTTCGAAGGTATAGCCGCCCAACCCCACGCTGTCTGCCCGCTTATCCGGGCTCAGCACAGCGGCCGCAATGGCGCCCTTGGATTGCGCATCCAAAACCAGCGGCGCAAGCTGTTCCAGCGCGGAGTAGGCTCGCGCCAGCGGCGTGTCGGCGCTCGCATTGCGCTCGTAAGCGAACGGTGAGAAGCCAATCAGCGAATGCTCGCCAAACGCCCAGACCGCATACCCCGGGTCCGCCTGCGTCTCGGGGATAAACAGCGGGTTGCCCGCGCGGTGAAACAGCGAGGCCCACTCGGAGAACACCGACCGGTAAATGCACGGCGAAAGAATATCGATGTGCGGCGCGGCGGCCTGCCAGATGTTCAGCGTGTCGGCCAGCGCCGCGCCGCTCGAGTACTGCCCGACCCAGTCGCCCAGCGCCGCGTTCACAAACGTCGGGATGGGATACTCCGCTTTTCCGGCCGCCGCCACTTGGTCCATGTAGCGGGCGTAATACCAGGACATGAAAATCCCGTCGCCCCGGCGGTCGCCACCGAAGACTTCCCGCCACGTGCCCGACGATTTATTGCCGTTATCGGCCCACTGCCTGCTAATCTCCGGAATCAGCGAATCGCGATTCTTCGCCAGGTAGTCCATCAGCTCTTTGGGAACCGGTCCGTTGAGCGCTTTTTCCGCCTCCGGCGCGTGGTCGCGGAGAGCGCCGCGAACGCCCACCTCGTTCTCCACCTGCATCATCAGAACNNTCGTTCTCCACCTGCATCATCAGGACCGTCTGGTCCCGCCCATCCACTTCCCGCACGTGGCGCATCAAGGCTCCATAGGCCTTGGCATCGGCTTTTCAGTTTGCTTCGTAGAACACCGACAGCATGTCCAGCTTGTTGCCGTTCTCGTCCACCAGCAGGGGAAACTGGCGGGTGTCCTTCTTGACCCAGGCGGGCGTGTAGGCNNTTCTTCCAGCTTCCGAACCACAGCAGCATCAGGCGAAGGTTGTGCTTGCGAGCATCCTGAATCATCGCATCTATCAGCGAGAAGTCGAACCTGTCGGGCACGGGCTCGATCAGCTCCCAGGACACGGCCACCAGGACCGTATTCACATGCGACGCCGCCAGCCTGGACCAGTACGGCTCGAGATACTCCATGTCGGAAGACGCCGAATTGGCCAGCTCCGCCGCCAAAGCCAGATAGGGCCGTCCATTTACGATGAGCTGCGTTGCGCTTCCGCGCTTCTCCAGGTGAGGCGCTGAAGCGGGCTGCGGCGCGTTCACCTGCCCGCTTGCCGCAATCGCGGCCAGAAGCGCGGCGCTTGCGAGGCACAGGGGGGCCGTGTTTCTCATGCTCTACAGATTAGCGCGTTGAAGTCCCCAAGGTGAGGACGTTCCGACCCTTGTCTTTCTCCGTTCACGGCGCCCGCTTGACCCGCACGAAGGTCACATCCGATTTCGAGAGTCCGCGGATAGTCACCGTGGTCGCCTGGTTCGCTGGCAAGGTCTCCGTGTTGGGTGGCTGCGGTTCCCCGTTCCTGTAGACCTGGATGGAATACTTCCCGGCCTTCACCGCCGTGATCTTCACCGGGACGTCGAACGTGCCTGCGAACATACTCTCGGGGTGCGCGGCCTGCCAGATGCCCAACGCCTTCACCTGGTCCCAATCCTGGTCGCCGAGTTTCACGTCGTAGATCCGTGGGAAGTAGAGGATTCCCACCGTTCCGGCGGCGGCGTGAAGTCGGCTGACCTTGAAGCCCAGGGACGTTTCCATGGCGACATCTCCGGGACCCGGCAGCCCTGGATGAACCACATCCAAATTGGCTTGCACCATGTCCGCAATCCTCTTGAAAGCCGCGCCCTGAGCGTTCAGTGCGCCGTTCGCGCCGATCATGTTCGGGAAATACTGCCAGACGGCGAAACCCTGCGCGCCGCGTTCCATGGTCCCGATGACGCTCTGCTGGAAATACTCGATGGTGCGGTCGATGCCGATTTCCGAGGGAATCAGAATCGGCAGCTCGTACGGATACCGGTAAAGGACATCCAGGTTTGCCCAAATCTGCTCGTTAAACGGCCTGTGGAACATCACGCCTATTGCATCGAGGTTTCCCTTCTCATAAGTCAGGCTATCCGTGCCCGATTGATGGATCCACCACTCATAGCCCGCTTCGGGTCCCCCGGTCATGAGATTGAAAGACACCAGCTTATAGGGGTCCTCTGCATGATATGCGGCGCAGAACTGAGTCCACCAGGAGTTCACGGCGTCGCGCTTGAATGTAAACCAGTCGCTCTTGCCTGTCGTAATCTTCCAATCCTCAAACAGTCCCAGGGTGGCCGGATTGGCGTCGGTCAGCCACTGCTCGGTCCCCGGCCGGCCTCTCCAATCCACAGTCATGAAGCCTTCTTCGTTGCCGAGTTGGACCCCGACGACTGTGTCTGAGTCTTTGTAGTGACGCGCAAAGGTGTGGAGCATCCGGATAACCAGCGGGAACACCTTCGGATGCTCGTACGCCGGGAAGACTTCGCCGCGGGCCTTCACGATCTCCTGGATGTTCCGGTAGAGGTTGCCTTTGTCATCCTTGATCCACTGGATGGTATAGTCGGCGCCATCGTGGCTGTCCAGATGGTAGACCCAGAAATCGCCGACGTTGCCCACCGGCCAGTTGGGCGGGTGCGAATGCATGAAGTACACCCACCAGACCTTGAGGTCATGCTTTCTGGCCACGTCGGTCACCATATCGGTGTACGTGAAATCGAACCTCCCCTGCTCGGGCTCGATGACCTTCCAGTGGAGGCCCATCATGACCGTGTTAGCCCCCAGCTTGGCGATGTTTGTAAAGCTCCGATCGAGATCCGAGGCTGTGGGCGGCTGGTTGCTCCAATACCCTGTCGCCAGCCCCATGGGATAAAACGGCTGAAGTTTCCCGGATTTGTCGCGCACTTCGAGCGCCAGCTTGCCATTGGCCAAGCGGACGAGAGCGCTGGGCGCCTTGAGGACCTGCGCCTCTTTTTCCGATACGATGCGCACCCGCTGGGCCTTGGCGCCATAGTTGGGATCGAACGGAACGAATCCCGGTCCCACACCTGGACCGGTGGACCCTTCCTGCGCCGCTTGCGCCACCAGACAGGCGGCTACGACTGTTAGCGCGCCTCCGATCGATAGCTTTCCGAAAATCATATCTCTTCCCATCGGTGAACCAAAAGAACTTCCAAGCGCCGAACGCGACTTGGGTAGGCGCCGCCTTCACTAAACGAATGCGCTTGCCATACCTCATCTCACTGGTGTCCGGTTAGAAG
>PLGA01000085.1 GCA_003139735.1 Bryobacterales bacterium
GGCGTTCCGGAACCTGGGCAGCGTATTGCGGCGGCTTGGCCGGCCGGACGAGGCGGTGACTGCGCTCCGTGCGGCGCTGGCGATCAATCCGGGATTCGCCGCGGCGATCGCCCAATTGGCGTACCAGTTGAAAGAGCTTTGCGATTGGAGCCAGTTGGACGATCTGACAGCGAAACTGATCGAGCTTGTCGAGGCGGGGTCGGGGGCGGTGAATCCGTTCGTGTTTCTGAGCCTTGAAACGACGCCCCGCCAGCAGTTGCTGTGCGCGAAGCATTGGGCGGCCGAACAACTTGGAGCGATCCGGGAACGGCCCTTGGCGTCCACGGGCAACGAGCGCATTACGATCGGCTACTTGTCCGCGGACTTTCAGGAACACGCCACCGCGCACCTGATCGCGGAACTGATCCGGTTGCACGACCGCGGGCGGTTTCGCGTGATCGGATATTCTTATGGGCGGGACGACGTCAGCCCGGCCCGCCGGCAGATGAGGGAGTCGTTCGACGAGTTCGTGGATTTGCTCGACTGTTCGCACGCTGAGTCCGCCGCCAGGATCCGGGCGGACCGGGTGGACATCCTGGTGGACCTGAAGGGCTACACGACCGATGCGCGGCCGGAGATACTCCTTCTCTGGCCGGCGCCGGTTCAGGTGAACTACCTGGGCTATCCCGGCACGATGGGGAGCGGCGCGGTGGACTTCATGTTGGTGGACCGGCAAGTCGTTCCGGCGGACGAGCAGCCGTACTTTACGGAACGACTCGTGCACCTTCCGGATTGCTATCAGGTGAACGACCGCCGGCGGCCAATCGCACCGCGCGTACCGGCGCGGCCGGAGTGCGGACTGCCGGAAACGGCGTTGGTGTTCTGCTGCTTCAACTCTGCGTACAAGATCACGGCGCCGATGTTCGATATCTGGATGCGGCTGCTCGCCGGCGTACCGGGAAGCGTGTTGTGGTTGCTCGATGCGAACGCGACGGCGGCGGCGAATCTGCGGCGCGAGGCGGAATCGAGACTCTCCGGAGGGGCCGCGCGGTTGGTGTTCGCGCCGGCGCTGCCGAATCCGGAGCACCTGGCCCGCTTCGGGATCGCCGACCTGTTTCTGGACACCCTTCCTTACAACGCACACACACTCGCAAGCGATGCGCTTTGGGGTGGATGTCCTGTAATCACGTGCACGGGCCGGGCGTTCCCGGGGCGCGTGGCGGGCAGCCTGTTGCGGGCGGTCGGGCTGCCGGAGCTGGTGACCCACTCGCTGGCGGACTACGAGGTCATGGCGTTGCAGCTTGCGCTTGATCCGGACCGCTTAAGGGCGATCCGCGGAAAGTTGCAGGCAAACCGGCTTACGACGGCGCTGTTTGACAGCCGCCGGTTCACGCGTCACCTGGAATCCGCGTTCGAGACCATGTGGCGCATGCGCCTGGCCGGGGAGTCGCCGCGGGGGTTCGCGGTGGCGCCGATCGAATGAGCACGCTCATTGCAGCAGCCATGCGCCGCCTCGGGGCAGGGACTGGAATCTTTTTTCCCTCCTGCCCCACTGCCATCTGCGCTACAGTATCGTGAGGCCGCCCGATGCTCACTCCTTTCGCCGCGAGTCCACAACCGCTTCTCGAGTTTTTCCGGGAGGCAGGCTACGTTCACGAGCAGTTCCAGCGAAACCCAGCCCTGCGCGACCTGCCTTCGCGGCGCCTCGGCAATCTGCCGGACCTCCTGGAGCGCACCACGGAGCCCACCGCGTTGAACGCCCTGCTGCGCTTGTTTTTCCTGGGCGTGCCGCTCGAAAGCGAGGCTGTCGCGGGACTCGTTCCGTTGTCCGTGATCACGCCGCTGCTGGAAACGGGAATGCTGGTCCGCGACGGCGGCCGGCTGGCTCCCACGGTCATGCTGACGCCCTGCGAAGGCTTTCTGTTCGCGGCGGATCCAGCCAGTACGCTGGAGTCGCCGGAAGCCTCAGGAATGGTTCTCTGGCCCAATCCTTCCACGCGATTGCTGCAGATGTTCACGATCCGGCGGCCCGCGGGGGCGACTCTCGATCTCGGAACCGGCAGCGGGATCCTGGCTATCCTTGCGTCGGGCCACAGCCGGCGGGTGGTGGCCACGGACTTGAACCCGCGCGCCGCCGAGTTCGTCCGCTTCAACGCCTGGCTCAACGGCGTGACGAATGTCGAATGCCTGACCGGCGACACTTTCGAACCCGTCCAAGGCTGGACGTTCGACCTGATCTTCAGCAACCCGCCGTTCTTCGTAACCCCGTCCACGGGCCAGATCTATTGTGAAAACAGCCTGGAATTAGACGGTTATTGCAGGGATCTCATCCGGGCGGCGCCGCGCTATCTTGGCGAAGGCGGTTTCCTCCAGATCACCCTGGAGTGGGTCCAGGTGAGGGGCCAGTCCTGGCGGGACCGCCTGGCGGAGTGGCTGACGGATACAGGCTGCGACGCCTGGGTGCTCCGCAGCTATGCGCGCTCGGGCGCCGCATACGCCTCCGAGCGCATCAACGGGATTATGCCGTACTCGCCCCTGACCGCCAACCAGAGGTTCGGCGAATGGATGGCCTATTACCGCGCCCGCGGCGTGGAAGAGATCCACGGCGGAATTCTGGCCATGCGGCGGAGAACCGGCAAAAACTGGATCCGCCTCGAGGACGTGGCCGGCCTGGACGTTGCGGAGCCGTTCGGCGAGTCTATCGTAGAATTATTCACCAACCAGGACAAGCTGGAAACCGATGTCTCCGTGGACCAGATGATGGCCTGGAAGCCGCGGCTGCCGCCCAACGCGCAGATCGACCAGCAACTGAGCCTGGTAGAGGGCGAATGGAAGCCCTCCTCGATGCAACTCAGGCGGCCTGGCGCGCTCCCCAGTTCTCTGGCGCTCGACCCGCAGGTTGCCCGCTTCCTCGGGGGATGCGATGGCGCCCGCACCGTACACGAATTGGCGCAGGATCTGGCTGCGGCGGTCAAGATTGCTCCGGACCAGGTCCTGCGGCAGTGTTGCGCCGTGATGCGTAAGCTTGTCGAGCGGCGTCTGGTCCTCTTGTGATGTTTCGTACAGATTGCGGATCTGACTGGGAAGCGGCCCCGCTTGGCATTGGCGCAAACGCTTGACGTTCCGTCTCGCCTCGACGTATAGTGTGATGCACCGACTTTTTGTTCGGGAGGATTAATGGCCAGAGAGAGTACGCAGCATAAACTGGATCGGGTACGTGCCCCACGCGTACAGATCACATACGACGTCGAGGTGGGCGGAGCGATTGAGCTGAAGGAGCTTCCCTTCGTGGTTGGCGTACTAGGGGACTTCACCGGCCAGCCGGAGCAGCCGCTGCCCAGACTAAAAGACCGCAAGTTCGTCGAGGTGAATCCGGACAACTTCGACACGGTTTTGGAAGGAACGAAGCCGCACCTCAACTTTGCGGTGGAAAACAAGTTGAGCGAAGAACCGGAAGCCGCCAACCTCAAGGTGGACTTAAAGTTCGCCAAGTTGGAGGATTTCGAGCCGCAGAACGTGGCGCGTCAGGTCAAGCCACTCAAGGAACTGCTCGACCTGCGAACCCGGCTGAGCGATCTCCGCGGCAGTCTGCAGGGCAACGACAAGCTGGAAGAGTTGCTGCTGGAGAGCGTCGGCAACACCGAGAAACTGGACAAATTGAAGGGCGAGATGGGAAAGGGAGGGGAATCCAATGGCTGACGCTAAGAGCGCGCAAGCTTCCGTAGTTGCCAGCGAACAAGTTCAGGAGAAGAGCCTGCTCGATCAGATTGTGGAAGAAGGCCGCTTCGGCGTAGAGCCGGCTTCCCGCGAGCGGGGCAAGAACTTGGTCAAAGAGTTCGTGGCGCAGGTCCTCGACGGCTCCATGACCATCGCGCGCGACGCGGAAATGATGATCAACGCCCGCATTGCGCAAATCGACCATCTGGTGTCCATCCAGTTGAACGAGATTATGCATCACCCCGCGCTCCAGAAACTGGAAGCCACCTGGCGCGGCGTCAAGTACCTGATGGATCAGAGCGAAACCGGCACCATGCTCAAGATCCGCATCCTCAACTGCAGCAAGAAGGAGATGCTGAAGGATCTGCAGCGCGCGCCGGAATTCGACCAAAGCGCCCTGTTCAAGAAAGTTTACGAGGAGGAGTACGGCGTCTTCGGCGGCGCTCCCTTCGGCGCCCTGGTGGGGGACTACGAATTCGGCAGGCACCCCGAGGACATTGAACTCCTGGAGCAGATTTCCCATGTGGCGGCGGCCGCTCACGCGCCGTTCTGCACGGCGGCCAGCTCCGACATGCTCAACCTGCCGTCCTGGACCAGCCTGGACGCTCCTCGCGACTTGGCCAAGATTTTGGATACCACTGAGTACGCCAAGTGGAAGGGCTTCCGGCAGTCGGAAGATTCCCGCTACGTAGCTCTCGCCCTGCCTCGCGTTCTGGGCCGGCTGCCTTACGGCAAAGACACCAAGCCGGTGGAGGACTTCAACTACGAAGAGCACGTGGATGGAAGCGATCATTCGAAGTATCTGTGGATGAACGCGGCTTTCGCGCTAGCCTCGCGGATGACCACTTCTTTCTCGCAGTACGGCATGTGCGTCGCCATGCGGGGCGTGGAAGGCGGCGGCCTGGTCACCGGACTGCCGGTCCACAACTTTTACACCGATGAGGGCGACGTGGCCATGAAGTGCCCCACCGAGACGCCCATTACCGACCGGCGTGAAAAGGAATTGGCTGACCTCGGTTTTGTGCCCCTGGTGCACTGCAAGGACACGGATTACGCCGCGTTCTTCAGCGTGCAATCCGCCCAGAAGCCGAAGGTGTTCGACTCCGATGCGGCCAATGCCAATGCCCGCCTGTCGGCGCAGATTCCCTACATCATGGCGGTCTCGCGGTTCGCGCACTACCTGAAGGCCATGATGCGCGACAAGATTGGCAGCTTCATGTCGCGCGCCGACGCCGAGGTTTTCCTGAATCGCTGGATTACCAAGTATGTCGTTCCGGACGACACGGCGTCGCCCCAGATGAAGGCAAGGTGTCCTTTGCGGGAAGCCCGCGTGGACGTGTCGGAAATTCCGGGAAAACCGGGCTGCTATCGGGCCGTCGTTTTTCTGCGGCCGCACTTCCAGCTCGAGGAGTTGACGGTTTCCCTGCGTCTGGTGGCGGATTTGCCGGCGCCGGCCAAGTAAGTTTGACCCGGCCGCGGTGGCCGGTCCCCAGTTCAATGCAAGGAGAGAGGAAAACGTTATGGCGGTAAACGCGTATTTGTATGTTGACGGGGTTACCGGCCCCAGCACCAGTAAGACGGGGTTCATAGACATCCTGTCTTTCAGTTGGGGCGTATCCCAGACGGCCACCTATGGCGCAGGGGCATCCGGCAAGGAAGCCAAGGCTGGGCGTGCGGACTTTTCAAATCTGAGCGTCATGAAAGTCCTGGACAAGACTTCCCCCATTCTGTGCAACCACTGCGCAAGTGGCGACATCCTGAAAAAGGTCTATATCCTGTATGACAAACCGGTCGGCGACAAGCAGGAGGACTACTTCCGTGTCTACCTTTCCGATGCGCTCATCACTTCGGTGCAGTTATCGGGCAGTAACGAGAACCCAACCGAGTCGGTCAGTTTCGCCTTCCAGGCGGTGGAAGTCGCCTATAAGGCGGAGAAGGATGATGGGACACTCGACGCGGCCTCCCCTAAGGGTTACGATCTTGAGACCCTTTCATCCGGTTGGGCGGCGCCCGATAAGTTCTAACGCTTAGGCCCCAACATGAGAGCCAAGGAACTTCTCGACGCCGGGAAGGTCCGGGACGCGGAGAAGGCGCTCAGCGCCTTTCTCCGCGACAACCCCGCGGATGCCGCGCAACGGACATTTCTTTTCGAACTCCTCTGCTTCTCCGGGCAGTACGAACGCGCGGAGAAGCAGTTGGGGGTTTTGGCGAAGGCCAGCCACGAAGCGGAAATGGGCGCGGTGCTGTACTACTCCGCCCTGCACGGCGAAAAGACCCGCAACTCGATATTTCAGAAGCAGGAGTTTCCACACGCGCCCGCCGCGCCATCGCCGCCGGGTACGCTGAACGGCAAGCGGTTTGAATCCATCGCCGATGCCGACCCCGCCATCGGCCCGCGCCTGGAAATGTATGCGGCCGGGGCCTATCTGTGGATCCCCTTCGAGCACATCGCTTCCGTTCAGATCGCGCCTCCTCGCGTCCTGCGCGATACGCTGTGGACTCCCGCGTTCGTCTTGACCGGTCCGAGCTTTAAAGGGACCGACATCGGGCAGGTGATCGTTCCAGCTATCTATCCCTTTTCCTGGAAGTCCGACGATGAATCGGTTTGGCTGGGGCGCACCACCGAGTGGGTGGCGGACAACGAGGGCCACGAGTTCCCCGTAGGTCAGAAGACATTCATCGTGGACGGCGAGGAAGTGCCGCTGCTGGAGATCCGGTCGCTGGAGTTCACTTCCAATGCCGTTGCGTGAAGACATTCTCAACCCTATCGCTGGAGATAACCCGGGCGGCCAGAGCCTGCGTTACGCTCCCGTCTACGACAGGATCAAGGAAGCTCGCCGCGAAGACGACGAGTTAGCCCAAGGCGCCTGGCAGCACGAGCGCAAGGTGGCCGACTGGGTCGAGGTCGCCAAGCTCTGCCAGGATGCCATCGCCACCCAGAGCAAGGACCTGCAACTGGCGGTCTGGCTCGCGGAGGCTCAACTCAAGCGGGAAGGCGTCCGCGCCTTCGGCGAGGCCGTGCAATTGTGCCAGGGCCTGTTGGATAAGTTCTGGGACAATCTCTATCCCGAATTGGACGATGGCGACGCCGAACAACGCGCGGCCCCGCTCGATTGGCTTGGCTCCCGGTTGATTGTCGCGGTTAAGAGCGTTCCCCTGTGCCGTGACGGCTACAATTTCCTCCAGTACAAGGATTCGCGCACTGTCACTTACGAGGATCAGGCGCAGTCTAAGGAGCAGAAAACCGCTCGCGAGAAAGCCCTGAAAGAAGGTAAGCTCGCGCCTGAGTCCTTCGACAAGTCCTTCGTTGAAACCCCCAAGGCCTTTTACGCCGGCCTGGAAAAGCAATGCGACGCCACCCTGGCGAGCGTTGCCGCTCTCGACGAATCTGCCGGGCAGAAGTTCGGTGACGTGGCCCCGGGGTTCGGCAGGCTCAAGGAAGGTTTGGCGGAAGTCCGTCTGGTAGTCCACGGCCTTCTGCAAAAGAAACGCGAAACAGAGCCGGACCCTGTGGAAGAGGTTCCGGCGGAGATCGCAGAAGCAACCGCCGAAGCCGAAGCGGGCGAAGCAGGCGAACCAGCCGCCGTGGGGGGATCTTTCACGGGCTTGGGTGGTCTGGTTTCTGCGGAACCCGCCGAACGCCGCGAAGCCATCGCTTCCGTGGTGGCGGCCGCGGCGGTTCTCCGCAAGCGCGATCCTTTCAGTCCCGCGCCTTACCTGATGCTGCGGGGCCTCCGCTGGGGCGAGTTGCGCGGCTCATCCGACCCGGTCGTCCTCGAAGCTCCGCCGAGCGACCTCCGCCAGCGGGTCAAAGCTCTGGCGACGCGCAACCGCTGGACCGAGCTTTTGGAGCTTGCCGAACAGGTGATGGCACTCCCGTGCAGCCGCGCATGGCTCGATCTGCAGCGCTTCGTGGTAGAGGCCTGCACGGCGCTGGGCGACAATTACAACACCATTGCCGTCGCCATCCGCTCCGAGTTGCGCACGCTGCTGCGCGACCTGCCGCAGCTCCTCGACGCCAGCCTCACAGACGACACCCCCGCGGCCAATTCCGAAACGCAAAAGTGGCTGCGCGAACTCCTCGCGGAACCTTCCGGTGACCCGCCGTTGCCCGCCGCGCCGCACGGCCCCGCCGTCGACGACCCGCGCGCGCCCGGCTGGCAGAAGCGCTTTGTCGATCCGCAGGCTCTTGCCCAGGAGGCCATGCGGTCTGGCCAGCAGCCGAAAGCCATCGAAATCTTGCAGCGCGAAGTGGAACGCGCCCCCAGCGGCCGCGCCCGCTTCCTGCGCAAAATGCAACTGGCGCAGGTCTGCATCGCCGCCGGCAAGGACAGCATCGCCCAGCTTTTGCTGGATGAGCTGGCCGCCGCCATCGAGACGCATAAACTGGACGATTGGGAGGATCGCGAAACGGCCGGGCGGGCCCTCGTATTTCTGCTCCAGAGCAGCAAGAAGATCCAGGCCGACGCCAAAGCCAAACAGGCGCTGTTCGAGCGCATCTGCCGGCTCGATCCCGTTCAGGCCCTGTCGGTATAAACCATGCCCCGAAACGGTCCCGATGCGGCGGTCACTTTGTCGGTGCTGGACCGGCTGATCGACGCCGACCCGCGCACCTCGAGCGAAGCGCCCCTCACCCGCGCGCAATCCGTCCGGGCCCTGCGAGATGCGGTGCGCCGCGACCTGGAATGGCTCCTCAATACCCGTCAAGTGGCCTTTCCACCCTCCGAAGGTTTCCGCGAACTCAACCGCTCGGTATACGTCTACGGTTTGCCGGACTTCACCGGGTACACCATGGCGTCCGCCGCCGCGGAGGCCCGGTTGACGCGCCAGTTGCAATTCGCCTTGAAGCTCTTTGAGCCGCGTCTGGCCAGGGTGCGCGTGGTTCCGCTCGAGCCGCTCGCCGCCGGCAGCCGCACCTTCCGCTTCCGCATCGAAGGCCTGCTCATGATGGATCCCGCGCCCGAACATATCTCCTTCGACACGGTCTTGAAGCTCAGCACCAACCAGTGCGAGGTCCAGGATGCGGGATGACCTCCTTCTGTATTACGAACGCGAGCTGACCTACCTGCGCGAGATGGGCGCGCAATTCGCCGAGAAATACCCGAAAATCGCCGCGCGCCTCATGATCGAGGAGTCCAAAGAATCCGAAGACCCTCACGTGGAGCGTCTGCTCGAGTCCTTCGCCTTCCTGTCGGCGCGCGTGCACCTGAAGCTCGACGACGATTTTCCCGAGATCACCGAAGCCTTGCTCGGACTGGTCTACCCGCATTTCATCCGGCCGATTCCCTCCATGTCGATTGTGGAATTCCGTCTCGACATGGAACGCGGCAAGCTGACCACCGGTATGAAAATCGATCGCGGCACGACGCTCTATTCGCGCCCCGTCGGCGGCGTCCCGTGCAAGTTCCGCACCTGCTTCGACGCCACCCTGTGGCCGGTCGCCGTGACCGCCGCCGAATGGAAAAGCCCCGGCCAGTTGAACCCGCCTTTGCGCGCCCCCGACGCCGCCGCCGCCCTTCGATTGGTGGTGAACTCCGCGCCGGACGCCCCGCTGCCCAAGCTGGGGCTCGATTGTCTCCGCTTTCACCTCACCGGCGAAAACAACCTGGTGCACGCCCTGTATGAGCTGCTTTGTTCCAAGCTCACGCGCATCGTGGTCCGCGACCCGGCCAATCCCAAAGTTCCCCCCGTCACTCTGCCGGCTTCCTCGGTGCGCCCGGTCGGATTCGCCGAAGACGAAGGCATGGCCCCGTACCCGCTGCGCTCGCACATCGGCTACCGCATCCTGCAGGAGTTTTTCGCGTTCCCCAGCAAGTTCCTTTTCCTCGACGTAGCGGGTCTCGACGCGGCGTGGAGCGCGGGCTTCCGCAATAGCGCGGAGTTGATTTTCCTGTTTTCAAGCGCCGGCGACGAGGAGCGCGCGCAGCGCCTGGAGATGGGCGTTTCTCCCAGAACGTTTCGCCTCGGCTGCGTTCCCATCGTCAATCTGTTCCCGCAGACCGCCGATCCCATTCTGCTCGACCAGCGCAAGTACGAATACCAGATCAAACCGGACATCCGCCGCCCCACGGCCGTCGAAGTCTTCTCCGTCGACGAGGTCGGCTCCATCGATGCCGATACCCGTGAAGTCGTGACCTACCGCCCGTTTTACTCCTACCGCCAGGAAACCGGCGGCGCTGGTAACGAGTGCTACTGGATCGCCAATCGCCGCCTTTCCAACCGCTTGAACGACGACGCTTCGGACATGTACATCTCGCTGGTGGACCGCTCCGGGCGAACCGCTTTCCCCGACCTCGACACGCTGACGGTGCGCACCACCTGCACCAACCGGAATCTGCCCGCCCGTCTGCCTTTTGGCAATGAGGACGGTGATTTTGAGCTGGAAGGCGGCGCTAATATCAAGAGCATCGTGGCCCTCACTAAACCTACTCTTCCGTTGCGGCCCCCCGCATCGAAAATGGCCCTCTGGCGCCTGATTTCGCATCTCTCGCTCAATCACTTGTCCCTGGTGGCGGACGGCCGCGACGCTCTCCAGCAGATCCTCCGCCTTTACGACTTCACGGAGTCCCCGTTCGCCCAGAAGATGATCGAAGGGATCGCTGATTTGAAGAGCCGTCCCCACTTCGCGCCCATCGTCTCGGAAAACGGCGTGACCTTCGCGCGCGGCACCCGCGTCGAACTCGAACTCGACGAGGAGCAGTTCGTGGGCGGCGGCGTCTATCTGTTCGCCAGCGTGATCGAGCGCTTCCTGGCGCTTTACGCTACCCTGAACAGCTTCACTCAGCTTACCGCCCGAACCCGGCAGAGAAAGGAGGCGATCCGCGAATGGCCCCCGCGAGCGGGACAGAAAATCCTGGTCTGACGCCGGCGGCCGCCTCCCTGGCCGTCGTGCGCAGCGACCTGCGCGAACATCCCGGCCGCTACGACTTCTTTCAAGCCGTGCGGCTCGTGTTGCGCATGTTGAACCAGCGCGGCGCGCGCGCCTCGGCCACCCGCGAGGCTCTGCGCTTCCGCGTCAACAACTCGCTCGCGTTCCCGCCCAGCCAGATCGATTCCATCGACTGGCAAGGCGACGTGCCTGTCATGGCCGTGAATTTCATGGGCCTCACCGGCCCCATGGGCGTCCTGCCGCGCGTCTATACGGAGCTGGTCGTGTCGCGCAACCGCACCCGCGACCGCTCCCAGGCGGACTTCTTCGACATCTTCAACCACCGCATGATCTCCCTGTTCTACCAGGCATGGGAAAAGTACCGCTCCCCGGTGGGATACGAGCGCGACGGCGAGGACCGCGTCTCGAAGTACCTCATGTCGCTCATCGGCCTGGGTACCGGCGGCCTGCGGGACCGCTCGGTAGTCCGCGACGATTCGCTGCTCTATTACGCCGGCCTTCTGTCCCTGCAGCCGCGTTCCGCCGTTGCGATTCGGGGCATACTCCAAGACTATTTCGGCATTCCCGTGGAGGTGGAGCAGTTCGTGGGCGCCTGGCAGCGTCTGGGGAAACCCGATCAGTGCGAACTCGGCAACGGTACGTCGTTCACCTCGCAGCTCGGAGTGGGGACTGTGGTGGGCGACGAAATATGGGACCGGCAGTCTCGAATCCGCCTGAAATTGGGACCGTTGACCGAGCGCCAGTACCTGGGCTTTTTGCCCGGCGGAACCGCTTACCAACCCTTGCGCGAGCTGGCCCGGTTCTCCTGCGGCATTCATCTGGAAATTGAGGTTCAGCTCAGCCTTCGGCGCGAAGCGGTACCGCGCTGCGAGTTGGGCGAAGTTGGTTTGACGGGGCCGCGATTGGGCTGGTTCTCCTGGATAAAGTCCGGGTTGGACTTCGATCGCTCGCCCGAGGATACGGTGTTCCTGTTGGCATAGGGGAGAAGATATGGGACTCAATCTACGATCGCTCATCGCGAAACTGGACGACACGGCGCGCCTGGCGCTCGAGGCTTCCGCGGGATTCTGCTTATCCCGGACTCACTACGACGTTGAAATCGAGCATTACTTGATGAAGCTGCTCGATTCGAGCGATGGCGATTTTGCCTGCATCCTGAAACAATTCGGCGTCGACAAATCGCGCCTGGCCGTGGAGTTGACGCGCAGCCTCGACAAACTCAAGTCCGGCAACGCGCGCACGCCGGCCCTGAGCCCGTCCCTGCTGAAGATGTTCACCCAGGGCTGGACCATAGGCTCGATCGACTTCGAGGCTACGCGCATCCGCACCGGGTTCACCATCCTCGCGCTGGTCTCCGACGACGAACTGGCGCGCATCGTGCGCGATGTCAGCCGGGAGATGCAGAAGATCCCCGCCGACTCGCTCAAGAAAGACTTCCTGGCAACGGTCGCGAGTTCCGTCGAAAGCGAGGAAATGGCGTCCGCCGAAGCCGCCGCGCCGGAAGGCGGCCCGCGCCCCGCTGTGGGCGGCAAGACCCCCAACCTCGATCAGTACACCGTCAACCTCACCGAGAACGCCCGCCAGGGTAAGGTGGACCCCGTTCTGGCGCGCGATTCCGAAATCCGCCAGGTGATCGATATCCTCACCCGCCGCCGTCAGAACAACCCCATTCTGGTCGGGGAAGCCGGCGTCGGCAAGACCGCCGTGGTGGAGGGCTTTGCTCTGCGCATCGCGCAAGGCGACGTGCCGCCGGTGCTGAAGAACGTCGCCGTAAGAACCCTGGACCTGGCGCTGCTTCAAGCCGGGGCGGGCGTCAAGGGCGAATTCGAAAACCGCCTCAAGGGATTAATCAACGAAGTCAAAGCCTCGCCCACGCCCATCATCCTGTTCATCGATGAGGCCCACACCATGATCGGGGCGGGCGGCCAGGCCGGCCAGAACGACGCCGCCAATCTCCTCAAGCCGGCCCTCGCCCGCGGCGAATTGCGTACCGTCGCCGCCACCACCTGGTCTGAGTACAAGAAGTACTTCGAAAAGGACCCGGCCCTGGCGCGCCGCTTCCAGTTGGTCAAGGTCGAGGAACCCACCGAAACCCAATGCGCCCTCATGCTGCGGGGAGTGGTTCCGACTCTCGAAAAACATCACAAAGTTCGCATCCTCGATGAAGGATTGCTGGCCGGCGTCAAGCTCTCGCACCGCTACCTGCCGGACCGCCAGTTGCCCGACAAGGCCATCAGCGTCCTCGATACGGCCTGCGCCCGCCTGGCGCTGGGCCAGAACTCCACGCCCCCGGCCATTGAGGATGCCATGCGCACCATCGAGGATCTCGCGGTGCAGACCCGCATCCTCGCGCGGGAAGCCGCCGCCGGCGCGGATCACGCGGAGCGTCTGGCCTCCATCGCCGAGAAAAAGACCGCCACCGAAGCGCGCCTCCAGGAATTGACCAGCCGCTTTGAGAAGGAACGCGATCTGGTCTCTCGCATTCGGGAAATCCGCGCGCAACTGGAGACCGGCAGCGCCCCCGCGCCGCCGCCCCCCGCGGAACCCGCGCCCGCCGGCGCTGCCGTTGCCGTTGCGACGGCTCCCGCCGCCGTCGAGGCTCCGCCCGATCCCGATCGACTGCGCTCCCAGCTTGCCGAACTGAACGCCGAGCTGGCCGCCATGCAGGGCGAAACGCCGCTCTTGCGCGTCTGCGTGGATGCCCAGATCATCGGCGAGGTGGTTTCCGCCTGGACGGGCATCCCCGTCGGCAAGATGCTTAAGGATGAAATCGCCACCGTGCTCACCCTGGAGCAGCATCTCGGCTCGCGCGTCATCGGCCAGGACCACGCCCTCGCCGGCATCAGCCAGCGCGTACGCACCGCCCGCGCCGGTCTGGACGACCCCGGCAAGCCGGTGGGCGTCTTCCTGCTGGTCGGCCCCAGCGGCGTCGGCAAAACCGAGACCGCCCTGGCGCTTTCCGACCTCCTCTTCGGCGGCGAGCGCAACATGATCGGCATCAATATGTCGGAGTTCCAGGAAGCCCACACCGTCTCTACCCTCAAGGGATCGCCTCCCGGCTATGTGGGCTATGGCGAAGGCGGCGTGCTCACCGAAGCCGTCCGCCGCCGTCCCTACTCCGTGGTCCTGCTCGATGAAGTCGAGAAGGCCCACCCTGACGTTCTGGAGCTCTTCTTCCAGGTGTTCGACAAGGGCCAGATGGAAGATGGCGAAGGCCGCGAGATCGATTTCAAGAACACCATCATCATCCTGACCTCCAACGCCGCCACCGACAGCATTATGAAGCTCACCGCCGATCCCGAGACCATGCCTTCGCAGGAGGGGCTGGTCAAAGCCATCAAGCCGGAGCTTGACAAAATCTTCAAGCCCGCTTTCCTGGGCCGCCTCGTGATCATCCCGTACTTCCCCATACGCGACGAATCGCTCAAGAAAATCATTGTGCTCAAGCTCGCCAAAATCCAGCGGCGGCTACTCGAAACCCACCGCATCGCGTTCACTTACGACGGCGCGCTGGTCGATGAAGTGGCCCGCCGCTGCACTGAGGTCGAAAGCGGCGCCAGAAACGTGGATAATATACTGACGAATACCATGTTGCCGGAAATCTCCGTGCAGATCCTGGGCAAGATCGCCGAAGGCCTCAGGCCCGAAAGCGTGCACGTGGGCGTAGGCGAAGGCGGAGCGTTTACCTATTCGTAGACGGAGCGGATTCAGAATCGGCCGCCGCAACGGCCGGGGGACCATAGCTTGACTCCAACCCAGACGGAACGTCCATTTCGCTTCACGACGCCTCTCGGCGACGACGCCCTGCTGCTTGAGAGCTTCACCGGCCTAGAGCGCGTCTCTACGCCCTATCGCTTCATCCTGCAACTGCTGTCGGACAATCCCAACATCGATATGCAGGCTTTGCTTACGAAGCCCGCAACCTTATTCATCAAGCTGGAGGACCAATCCGAACGGAGCATCCACGGGATCCTGAACCGCATGAAACTGGTGGAATCGGGCGCGGATGGCATGGCGAGGTACGAGGCCGAAATGGTCCCCTGGTTTTGGCTCCTCACCCTCTACTCCAATTGCCGCATTTTCCAGAACAAATCGGTCACCGACATTGTCGAAGCGATCTTTCAGGACCGCGGCTTCCACGACTATCAGCTCAAGACCCAGGCAACCTATGAGCCTCGCGAATACTGTGTGCAATATCGCGAGACCGACTTCAACTTCGTTTCCCGCCTCCTGGAGGATGAGGGTATCTTCTATTACTTCGAGCAGACCGCCGACAAGCACACGCTGGTGCTGGCCGACGATAAGCTCGCCTTCAAGGCCTGCCCTCACAAACCCAATGCCCGCTATACGCCGTCTCTGGGAGGCCGCCTCGATGAGGACACCGTCCTCACCGTCGAAGAGGAACACAAAGTAACTACCGGGATTGCTTCGCTGGCGGACTACGACTTTGAGAAGCCCAACACCCGCCTGTATGCCACTCTTTCCGGCAGCGAACCTGCCGAGTACTACGATTATCCCGGCAAATACAGCACCTTGGACGATGGCGACCGCTACGCCAGGCTTCGTCTGGAAGAGCGCGAAGTGGAACTCGTGACCGTGCGCGGCAAGAGCAACTGCATGGGCTTCGAGTGCGGCTATAAGTTCACCTTGGAGGAGCACTTCCGCGACGCGGCCAACAAGGATTATACGCTGATCGCGCTCCACCACAGTGGCAAGAACACCAGTTACAGCGCCGGCAAGCCGGAGCCGTTTGATTACGCCAATGAGTTCGAAGCCATTCCCAATTCGGCGCCCTTCCGGCCGCCGCGCCTGGCCCGCAAGCCCGTAATTGCCAGCACGCAGACCGCGGTCGTGGTCGGCAAGTCCGGCGAAGAGATCTGGACCGACAAGTATAGCCGCGTCGTCGTGCAGTTCTTCTGGGACCGGGAAGGAACGGACGACGAGAAAAGCTCCTGCTGGGTCCGCGTCGCCCAAGGCTGGGCCGGGAAACAGTGGGGATCCATCTACATCCCGCGCATCGGCCAGGAGGTCGTGGTTAGTTTTCTCGAGGGCGACCCGGATCGCCCCCTGATCACCGGGTCGGTTTACAACGCCGACCAGATGCCCCCGTACACGCTGCCCGACGACCAGACCAGGAGCACCGTCAAATCGAATAGTTCCAAGGGCGGCGGCGGTTCGAACGAGATCCGCCTGGAAGACAAGACGAGCAGCGAGCAGATTTACGTTCATGGCCAGAAGGACCTCGACATTGTCATCGAGAACGATCGCATGGAGTCGATCAAGCGGGACCGGCATCTCATCGTCGCGCGCGACAAGCTGGAGCAAGTCAAGCAGGACAGTCACATCAATATCACCCAGGACCGGATTGAGAGCATTGGCCGCAACCTCAACGTGTCAATCCAAGGAAAAGCCTCGGTCAAGATCACCGGTTCGAACTCCCTGGCTGTGACCGGCGACGTGATCGAGCAGTTTAGCGGCAACCATAGCAGCCAGGTGACCCAGAACCTCTACCTGAAAGGCTTGCAGGTGGTGATCGAAGCGGAAGTCGGCCTCACCCTGGTGGTGGGCGGCAACTTCATCACAATCGACGCTGCGGGAGTTGCGATTATGGGAACAATGGTGCAGATCAACAGCGGCGGAGCCGCGCTCTCCGGCTCGCCGGGTTCGCTGCAGTCGCCCAATTCGCCGACCGCTGCCAGCGAGCCCGATAATACCGATTGAAATGGGACCGACTACGCCAGTCGCCGCGCCTCCCATTACCGCCGAATATGCAACCGCCCTGCAGCCGGCCGCCCCCAACGCCGCGCCGGTGCAGTCGGCCTTTCGCTTCTGCCGCGGCGCCGGCGGACAGACGCGCGTCGATTCCGGCAACACATCCGTGATCTCAAACCCGGCCGCCGGGCAGACCATTCTGCTCGACCACGTCAAGAAGACAGCCACCGTTCAGCAGATTCTTCCACCGCCGCCCGGGCTTCCCGCTATGCCAAAGCCGCCCGCATTGCCGGGCGCGCACGCCGTTCCCAAAGCGCCCAACGTGCAAGTGCAGGATCTGGGCAAGAGCGTCATCCAGGGCCAGGCAGTGGAGGGGAAGCGCTTCCTGATTCCGCCGCCGCCACCGCTGCCGGGGCTTCCCGCTATGCCGAAGCCGCCCGCATTACCGGGCGTGCCTCAAGCTCCCAAGCCGCCCGGCGCGNNCCCGCCGCGCCCGCCGCGCCCCCAGTTCCGAAACCGCCCACCATCGCGGACTTCTGGCACAGTCCAGCCTTGTGTCTGCCGATGCTGACTAAGATGAGCGGCCCCTTCGGCCAAATGACTCAGGCGTGTCACAGCGCTGTCCCCGGGGAGCCTCATCCCGCGGCCTTTCAGATTCCGCCTGGCTACAAAGTAATCCTCGCGCCGCCGCCCAAGCCGCCTGCCCCGCCGCCGCTCTGACCTCAAAACTTATTTCAGGCCGCGGATGAACGCCGATCAACGCTGGCGGCCGGTGGCCGGGTATGAGCNNGCACGGACGCCGGCATGGCAGGCCAGGAGGCCCGCTCCACGGGTCGCTGGATAATCGTTGATCTGCAAGACGCACTACACTACGGAACTTCCACCGTGAATTCGCCGGGCGTATCGAACATGATCACGCCGCCCCAAATGCACATCAACTTCGAAACGTTGTCCAGCGTGGGGAAGTTGCCCAGAAGCACGGTCGGCGCTCCCGGAACCCATGGCGCCGGCGTGTTTGGAATGCATGGCATGGGGGTCAGAACCCCAAGCGCCGCGGCGGTGGCGGCGGCGACCGTGGGATTCGACGGCGACATGCACATCCCAAACGGCTCGATGTTCAGCATGGGAATGTGATCCATGATGTTGGCGTCGGGAACCTCTTGCGTCATCACCCGGTTGGCGGGCAGCACCACCAGCGAACTCGGGGCCATCCCGAAGGTGCATTGCATCATGGCCCCCATGCAGACCTGCATCGGCATCCCAATACCTCCCCGCGGGCCTTACTCGATCGACGCGCCGTCCCACTCATGCCGCGGATCCGGGTAGAACGTCACGCCCGCGCCGCATGTCACCAGCCATCCGCCGGGCACTTTCGCCCGCGCAGCCGAATAACCGCCCGCATCCAGTTGCTCGAACTTCAGCCTGGCCTCTTTGGCGGCCGGTTTGGCCGGCGCTTCCGCCCGAGCCGCGGCCGGAGCGGCGGCCCGCGCCGGCTCGGCCTCATCCGCCTTCGTAGCCGCCAGGAAGATGTCGCGCCGCACGGAATACAGCTCCCCAAGGTAGCGGAACTTCTCCTGGTCGCGATCGGCCCCCGCCGCCTCCACCAGCGCTCCGAACGGTATCGTCACTTCCGGACCCGCCATCGGCGCCCCGGTCCGCTCATGGAGCTTGGTGGCTTCAATCCTCTTGTTCAACGATATCTTGCTCATTTCGCATCTTTCGCGCAGCGGAATCCCACACTCCAATTCTTCCAGCGCTCGGGTACGCCGTTCGAATCCCAAATGGCGCTGTCAGCCAGGGGTTCCCCTGCGGACTGGCCCCGGATCATGTACCAGGCTTCGTCGGGCTGCAAAGGCGGCTTCATCTTCCGGAACTGACGCAGGTCCGAGGGCGCCGGGCGCTGCTTGTCCACCAACTCCCAGGCGTTGCCGATCATCTGCAGGGCGCCATAGGGGCTCGCGCCTGTTGGAAAGCTGTCGACGGGCCGCAGTTCATTGGCGCCCGTGTTAGCCCGCGACGCGTCTCTTTCGTCGCCCCACGGAAAAGTGCGGCCGTCGGCGCCCCGTGCGGCCTTTTCCCACTCCATGTCGGTCGGCAATCTCTTGCCCGCCCATTTGGCGAAGTCGCGCGCGTCGTCAACGGTGACGTATACCACCGGGAGGTTAGGCTGGTCGCTGGGAAAATCATCGGGCAGCGGCCGGCCGGTCGCTTGACAGAACTGCGCATACGCGGCGTTGCTCACCTCGGTCTTATCTATGTAAAACGCGGGCAGGGAAGCCGCCTGCTTCTTCTCCCCAAACAGGAAATCCCCGGCCGGGACTAAGACCATGTCTCCGCTTGCAGTAGAGATGGTTTTGGGCAGTGCCGTCTTGGCCATCTCCGTCTTGGGCGCCGCCTTAGGCCTCAGGGCGAAATACCCGCCGGCCCCTATCACCAACGCCGCGGCCACGGCGGCCACCAGCATGCCCGTCCCGAGCCGGCGCGGCGCGGGGGAAGCCGGCCGGCTCTCCGCCGCCTGCGTTTCCGCCGTAACCCCGCCAATCATCCGCTCCAGTTCGGCGATGATGGGGGCGAACCCCTGCGGCCGTTCCGCAACCGATTTCGCGTTGCAGGACGCCACCAGTTGAATCACCGGCTCGGGCACGCCCGCACTCCGCAACGGCCCCACATCCAAGGGAACATTCAGGATGCTGTAGAAGATCCGGTCCACCGAGTCCGCCGCAAAGACCTTCTCTCCCGTCAGCAACTCGAACAGCAGAACCCCGAAAGCATACACATCCACCAGGCCCGTGAGCGGCTCGCCCCGTACCTGTTCGGGCGCCATGTAATACGGCGTCCCCAGCACATAACCCGGCTGCGTCCGCGAGAAGTCTTCGGTCTTGGCAATTCCGAAGTCCATCAGCTTCACCACTCCGGCGGCGCTGATGTGGATGTTCTCCGGCTTGATGTCGCGATGGATGATCTTGTTCTTGTGGATGTAATCGAGCGCCCGCGCGGTCTGCAGCGCGATCTTGAGCTTGTTGCGCAGGTCGCCCGTATGGCCGTCCTTGATGGCGTGCCGCAGGTCCTCGCCCTGTAGGAACTCCATCACCATGAACAGGCCCTTCTCCTCGTCCACGCCGAAATCGTAAATGCTGATGACGTTCTCGTGGGTTACCTTGGCGGCCGTGCGCGCTTCCGCCAGGAAGCGGTCGCGGGCCTCGGTATCCTGCGCCGCCTGCTCGGTCAGGATCTTTACGGCCACCGTCCTTCCGATGACCGTATCGAAGGCCCGGTAAACGTGCGACATCCCGCCGCCCAGGAACTCCTGCAGCTCATACTTGCCGAGACGCGCGGGCAGTTGCATCGTAGTGAAAGGCGTTAGCGACTTCCGGTACTATACCATAATAGTTTCGGCCACCGGCAAGGCAACGGGCGCGCGGCCCAAGTGACGATTAAAGTGACGGATCACACCGCCGCCACATACACACTAACCCCGGCCCTCACGTCCAGTAGTTCCGGTCCAAGCTCCGGTACTGCACAGCCTCGGCCAGATGTTTGGCGGTTACGTTCGCGGATTCGTCGAGATCGGCGACTGTGCGCGCTACTTTCAGAATGCGGTCGTGGGCGCGCGCCGAAAGGCCCATGCGCCGCACGGCCATCTCTAAAGTGCGCTCGCCGGCATCGTCTAATGCGCAGTGCTTACGAATCATGCGAGAAGGAATCGCAGAGTTGTAATAGCCGCGGGCCCGCTGCACCACGCGAGCCCGGTCCACCCGCACACGGATATCCGCTGACGATTCCGAGGCTCCATTTCCGCGCAGCTCCTTGTAGGGCACGGCGGGCACTTCCACGTGAATATCGATGCGGTCGAGCAGCGGACCGCTGATCTTGCCCAGATACCGCTGGATCATCGCCGGAGTGCAGCGGCACTCGCGGGTGGAATCGCCGCTGAAGCCGCACATGCACGGATTCATAGCCGTGACCAAAGTGAACGCGGCGGGGAAGCAAATGGACATGTTCGCGCGCGCAATCGTCACCTGTCCGTCTTCAATCGGTTGGCGCAGCATCTCCAGCACGTCGCGCGGAAACTCCGGCAGCTCGTCGAGGAACAACACGCCGTTATGCGCCAGACTCACCTCGCCGGGCCGCGGCGTGCCTAAGCCGCCGCCGATCAATCCAGCGTCGGAGATGCTGTGGTGTGGGGAGCGGAACGGCCGTTCGTGAAGCAAGCCGGCGCCGCCGCGGAGTTGCCCGGCGACGCTATGGATCTTGGTGGTCTCCAGAGCTTCCTCGAAGGTCAGCGGCGGCAGAATGCCGGCAAACCGTTTCGCCAGCATGCTCTTGCCCGACCCCGGCGGCCCGATCATCAGCAAGTTATGCCCGCCCGCCGCCGCCACTTCCAGCGCCCGCTTGGCCATCGTCTGGCCGCGCACGTCGCGGAAGTCGGGCGCGGCGGCCACTTCCGCCAGGCGCCCGTTGCCGTTCGGCGCGGCCGGCTGAAACTCCTGCGGCCGCGTGAGCAACGCGACCACCTCGGCCAGGCACTTCACGCCGAACACCCGGACGCCCTCCACCACGGCCGCTTCCGACGCGTTCTCGGCCGGCACGACGAGGTTCGCAATGCCCCTGTCGCGCGCGCAAACCGCCACGGAAAGCGTGCCGCGCACCGGCCGCACCGCGCCGTCGAGCGAGAGTTCGCCGACGAACATGTGGCCGTCCAGTCCGTGCACGGCCCCCATGGCGCCCAACAACCCCACCGCCATGGGAAGATCGAAGCCCGCCCCTTCCTTGCGCACATTGGCCGGCGCCAGGTTGATGGTGAAGGACTTATTGGGATATCGGAATCCGGAGTTGATGATGGCGGATCGGATGCGCTCCCGGCTTTCCCGCACCGCCGTGTCCGGCATTCCTACGGTGACGGAATCGCGTGGGTTGCCGGTGGCGTGCATATCGACTTCGACGTCGATTGGCCGTGCATCGATTCCGTAGATAGCGGCGCTTTGCGTTTTGAACAGCGGCACGGTGGTGGAGGGGGTATCTACATGTAGTGCGCCGGCCAGCGAAGAGTTCTCAGAATAATGTGGAACTCGCGGGGGGTTTCGCCGGCCGCCGCAAAGTGATACGGTGGACGGCACGAAGATGAGCAAGGCTCTGGCGCTTCTGCTTCTGCCCGTGGCGGCCCTCGCCCAGATCCGGATTGTTTCTCCGGCCAAGCCGTCCGCCATGGAAACCCTCGCCGCACGCGAGGTCCGCCGCTATTTCTACCTGCGCACGGGACAACTCGCGGCCATCGCGAACAGCGACGGGCCGGTCTCCGGCGACGCCATCGTGGTGCGCAAGGACGCGAGCCGCGGCCTCGGTCCGGAGGAGTACATCCTCGAAACGAAGGGACGCGCGGCCTATCTCCTGGGAGGCGGCGATGCCGGAACCCTCTACGCCGCCTACCGCTTCGCGGAGCGCCTGGGAGTGCGCTTCTACCTCCACGGGGACGTGATCCCGGACCGGAGGATTGCGCCCGCGATTCCCCAGCTCGACGAGCACGGCAAGCCTCTCTTCGACATCCGCGGCATCCAGCCTTTCCACGACTTCCCGGAAGGTCCCGACTGGTGGGACCTAGACGACTACCTCGCCTACATCGCCCAGCTTCCGAAGCTGCGTATGAACTTCCTCGGCCTCCACAATTACCCCGAAGGCG
>PLGA01000520.1 GCA_003139735.1 Bryobacterales bacterium
GTGACGAACAGGATGCCGAGCGTGCCGCCGACGGCCATCAGCGCCACCGACTTCCAGTAGCCGTTGGCCATATCGAAGGCGGGCCAGACGCCCGAAAGCACGAACGCCGGGATGGTGAACACCGCTCCGGCCGCCACCGACTCGCCGATCGAACCGATGGTTCGAGCCATGTTCTCTTCGAGAAGCGACCCGTTCATCAACCGCAGGATGGCCATGCCGATGACGGCGGCGGGATAGGTGGCGGCAATGGTCATGCCCGCGCGCAAACCCAGGTAGAGGTTGGCCGCGCCAAGCACCACGGTCATCGCCAGGCCCAACAAGACCGCGCGCAGGGTGAACTCCCGCATGGCGGTCTTTTCGGGGACGTACGACTGGAACTTCTTTTCCGATGCAGGCGGCGTCATGATAATTTCGCCCTCACTTTGTCGCTCAGCGCTTTGCCGTCCACGGTCTTCCCCGAGAGCTTAGCCTGGGCGGCTTTCATCACGACGCCCATTTGCTTGGCGGCTACCGCGCCGGTCTCGGCCATGGCTTCGGCGATGGCCGAATCCATGTCCGCATCGGCGGCGGCGGCCGGCATATAGCTTTCGATGAGCGTGCGCTCGGCCTCCTCTTTCTCCGCCTGCTCGACGCGGCCCGCCTTGCGAAACGCCTCGGCGGCTTCGGTGCGCTGCTTGACGAGCATCTTGAGCACCTGCATTTCAGCCGCTTCGTCGAGCGGCTTGGGCGAATCCACCTTCTGCTTCATGAGCGCGGCTTTCATCATGCGCAGGGCGCTAAGGCGCGCCTCGCTACGGCTCTTCATGGCCGCGGTCATGTCCTGCTGGAGCTTGTCGATGAGAGACATGTTGTCTGTTATTCTAATAGATCTTAAAGGAAGAGAGTCTTATTATGTACATCCGCAAGCAACGTCTGCTCACGCCCGGCCCGACGCCGCTCTACCCGCCGGCCCTGCACGCCATGATGGCCGCGGACATCCACCATCGGACGGAAGAGTTCCGGAAAATCTACCGCTCGTGTCTGGCCGACCTCAAGGAAATGATGGGAACCGCGCACGACGTATTGATGTTCGCGGCTTCCGGCACGGGAGCCATGGATGCCTCGGTATCCAATCTATTCTCGCGCGGCGACAAGGTGGTGGTCTGCTCGGCCGGCAAGTTCGGCGAGCGCTGGGTGGAGATCGCCAAGGCGTATGGCCTGGAAGGCGATGTGCTTACGGCGCCCTACGGCGAGGTGGTGACTCCCGAGCGCGTGGAGGCGGCCCTGGCGGCCGAACCTGCCACCAAGGGCGTATTCGTGCAGGCTTCGGAAACCTCCACCGGCGCCATGCACGATGTACGCGCCATGGCGCAGGCGGTGGCGAAGACCGGGGCGATCTTCGTGGTGGACGCCATCACGGGGTTCGGCACGATGCCGCTCGATATCGACGGATGGGGCATTGATGTGGCCATTGGCGGATCGCAGAAGGCGTTCATGATTCCGCCGGGCCTGGCTTTCATGTCGGTCAGCCCGAAGGCCTGGAAAATGGGCGAGACCTCGACCCTGCCGCACTACTACTTCAACCTGAAGAAGGAAAAGAAGAGCGGCGACGCGGGCGAATCGAGCTGGACTCCGGCCACGGCCATGATTCTGGCGCTGGCCGAGGCCTTGCGCTACATCAAGCAGATCGGCATGGCGAATCTGATCGTCAACGCCCAAATGCTGGCGCAGGCGACGCGCGCGGCCGTAACGGCGTTGGGCTTGCAGCTTTTCGCTCCGGGGTCGCCGGGATCGTCGGTTACGGCCGTAAAGGCGCCGCAAGGCATGGATTCCGGCGTGATCGTGAAGGAATTCCGCAACCGTTTCGGCGCCATCATCGCGAACGGCCAGGGAACGATGAAGGGACAGATTTTCCGGCTCGCCCACCTGGGGTATTTCGATTTCGCCGATCTGTTCGCCACCATCGCCGGCCTGGAAATCATTCTCAACGCCAACGGATACTCCGTGCAGTATGGAACCGGCGTCGCCGCCGCGCAGCAGGTCTACGCGCAAGCGGCCGTCAAACCGCAACCCGTAACCGCTTAATCGCATAGGACCGTCATCATGAATATCCTGATCGCCGAGCCCCTGGCTGCGGCCGGAATCGAGTTATTGAAATCCCAGCCGGGCTGGAATGTGATCGTCTCCAATCCCAAGGAATACGGTCAACACCTGGCGGAAGCGGACGCGTTGCTCGTCCGCAGCGCCGTACAAGTCACCCCCGCGGTGCTGGAGAAAGCGCCGCGCCTGCGCGTGATCGGACGCGCGGGGGTGGGCGTGGACAACGTGGATCTGGATGCCGCCACGGCGGCGGGCGTGCTGGTGATGAACACGCCGGGCGGCAACGCCGTCTCCGTGGCGGAACATGCCATGGCGCTCATGCTGGTGATGGCGCGCCACATTTCCCAGGCCGACGCCTCGACGCGCGCCGGCAAGTGGGAGAAGAAGAAGCTGATGGGCCACGAGCTGCGCGGCAAGACGCTGGGCATTCTCGGCCTGGGCAGCATCGGCCGGGAGTTGGTGAAGCGCGCCCGCGCCTTCGAAATGCGCATCCTGGCGCACGACCCCTACGTGGCGTCCAAGATTGCGCAGGACTTGGGCATCGAACTGGTGGAACTGAGCCGGCTGTATGCCGAGAGCGATTACATATCGCTGCACATGGCCTCCACGCCCGAAACGCAGGGCTTTCTTTCGCGCGCCGCGTTCGACGCCATGAAGACGGGCGTGAAGATTGTAAACTGCGCGCGCGGCGAACTGGTGGACGAGGCCGCGCTGCTGGAAGCCATTCAGTCGGGCAAGGTGGGAGGGGCCGCGCTGGACGTGTTCAACGTGGAACCGCCGCCCGCCGGATTCCCGCTTTTCGAGGGCAATGCGGTGGTCGCCACGCCGCACATTGGCGGGTCCACCGAAGAGGCGCAGGAAATTGTGGGAGTGCGCATCGCCGAACAGTTGGTGGAGTACCTCAAGAACGGCGTCGCCATCAACGCCGTCAACATGCCCGCCGTCTCGCCGGAGCAGTACCGTGCGCTGAGTCCTTACGCCATTCTGGCGGAGCGGCTGGGGGTCTTCGCCGCACACATCGCCTCCGGCAATCCGCGGGCGCTGCGGATCGTCTATTCGGGCAAGGTCTTCAACATGGGCTCCGGACTGCTGCGCAATGCCGGCCTGGCGGGCGCGTTGAGCCGTTCCACCGCCAACAAAGCGAATTACGTGAACGCCCTGCAAATCGCGGAGCACCGCGGGTGGGAGGTTGTGGAGCGCCACGACAAGTTCTCCGGGCCGATGGATTCGCTGCGGCTGGAACTGGAGACGGACAGCGGCGTGACGGCGGTGGAAGGCGTGGTTCTGTTCGGCAAGCCGCGCATGATGCAGGTGGACGGCATCTTCTGCGAAGCCGCGCTTTCCGGCTGTCTGGTCTTCATGAAGAACCGCGATGTGCCGGGCGTGATCGGCCATGTAGGCAGCGTGCTGGGCAAGAACCACATCAATATCGCCAATTTCTCGCTAGGGCGCCGCGATGCGCCCAGCACGCCCGGAGAGCCGGCCGAAGCGGTAGCGGTAGTCACCACGGACGAACTGGTTCCGGAGGAGGTGCTGGCCCAGTTGCGCCAGAACGCCGCCGTGATGTTCGCGCGGGCGGTGCAATTCCGGGGATAGCGGCGTCACCGCTGGCAGGCGAAAGCGCCTGCCCCACTCGCCTCCGGGCGGCTCAAACCGCAAGGTGGGGCAGACGCTTTCGTCTGCCTCTCCCCCGGGGTATAATTCGCTCGTGCCGTTCCAGGGATTGCGGGTTTTGGCGCTCGAAAGCCGGCGCGCGGTGGAGATGGCGGAGCTGATCCGCAGACAGGGCGGCGACCCGTTCGTCGCGCCCTCCATGCGCGAAGCGGCTCTCGAAGAAAGCCCGGAACTGGATCGATTCGCCGAGCGGCTCTTCAACGGCGATTTCGACATGACGATGCTGCTGACGGGCGTCGGCACGCGCCAGTTGAACCGGTGGCTGGCGGCCCGCTATTCCGAATCGGCATTTGCGGACGCGTTGCGGCGCATGGCGGTGGCGGCCCGAGGTCCCAAGCCCGTGGCGGCGCTGCGGGAGCTTGGTGTGACGCCAACCGTGGTGGCGCCGGAGCCGAATACCTGGCGGGAATTATTGGCGGTCACCGAGGGCCGTCCCGAGCGCCGCATCGCGGTGCAAGAGTATGGGCGGGAGAACCCGGAACTTCTCGGCGCCCTGCGCGCCCGCGGCGCGGAGGCCACCGCGGTGCGCGTCTACCGCTACGCGCTGCCGGAAGATACCGGGCCGCTGCGCGAGGCGGCACGCCGGTTGGCCGCCGGCGAATTCGACGTGGCATTATTCACCACGGCGGTGCAGATCGGCCACTTGGCGCGGGTTGCCGAAGAACTGGGATGCGCCAAGGCCATGCTGGCCGGCCTGCGCCGGACAGTGATTGGATCGATCGGCCCCACCACGTCGGAGGCGCTCGAGGAATTCGAACTGCGCGCCGCTCTGGAGCCCAGCCATCCCCGCATGGGCCTGCTGGTGCTTGAGACGGCCGACCGCGCTCACGAATTGATTCGCGCTCGGCAATAGCCGGCGCGGCTCACGGCATGGAGGCGCCATCGCCGACGACGGTATTCCACCGGCGCGTCCGCCAGGCGGTCACCAGGCCGTGGATCACGTAGGGGTCGGCTTTGGCGAACGCTTCGGCGGTTTCGGGCGACGTCCCACGGAACACCAGCAATGCGCCATCGGCGGGGTCCGCCAGCGCTCCCGCCAGCGCCACTTCGCCGCGCTCGAAGGCGGCGTGGACCAGCGCCAGGTGCTCAGCCCGGTACGGGGCGCGCTGTGTGAGGTAGTCGTCCGCGAAATCGTAAAAGAGAATGGTATGCATAGTCTTATGCGAACATGCCTCCGAATGCTATTCTCACCTGTATTGCGGCGCGGATTCAAGCGATATCGGAAAGTAGAGGCTGGGAGCGGTTTTCAAGGTGGGGCAGGCCATCGTTTTTC
>PLGA01000119.1:0-134 GCA_003139735.1 Bryobacterales bacterium
GTGGACGAGGGCCGCAAGATGGTTCTGGCGTTGACCCAGCAAGCCGGCGCGGTCACCGGATACATGCAGCAGCCCAATTCCACGGCGGTTGCGATCCTGGATGGCAAGGTTGCCGGCAATACGTTGACGTTTGC
>PLGA01000119.1:201-5354 GCA_003139735.1 Bryobacterales bacterium
CCGCGGCCCCCGGTAGGGGAGCGCCCTCCGCGCCTCCGCCTAACAGGGCAATGATGAACCCGATGGAGTTCACGCGCGTCTCCACGGCATCGCCCGGGGCGCTGCCCGCGCCTGCGGCGAGAGTCACGCTGACCTCTTACACTCCGGTCCTCTATAACGGTCTGGCCAAGACGCCGCCGATGGGCTGGAACAGTTGGAACAAGTTTCAGGGCGCCGTGAACGATGCGAACGTGCGCGGAATGGCGGATGCCATGGCCAGCAACGGCATGAAGGCCGCCGGGTACGTGTACGTCAACATCGACGACACCTGGGAGGCCGACCGCGACGCCAAGGGCATGATCCGCAGCAACTCCAAGTTCCCGGACATGAAGGCGCTGTCGGATTACGTTCACAGCAAGGGGCTGAAACTGGGGATCTACTCGGGGCCGGGACCGTTCACCTGCGCCGGTTATGCGGGCAGCTTCAACTACGAAGAGCAGGACGCCAAGCAGTACGCCGCGTGGGGCATCGATTACCTGAAGTACGACTGGTGCAGCGGCAGCACCGTGTACGACAACACCCCCGAACACATCTCCATGACCCAACAGGCCGCTTACGCCAAGATGGGCGCGGCGCTGTATAAGTCCGGACGCAAGATCCTCTTCAGCCTTTGCCAGTATGGCCAGAATGACGTCGGCTCATGGGGCGCGAAGGTGGGAGGCAATGTCTGGCGCACCACGGGCGACATCAGCGACCGGTGGGAATCGATGGTGAACATCGGATTCGGCCAGCAGGTTGGGCGCGAGAAATTCGCGGGTCCCGGTCACTGGAACGATCCGGACATGCTCGAAATCGGCAACGGCGGCATGACGACGGAAGAGTACCGGACGCACATGAGCTTGTGGTGCCTGCTTTCCGCCGCGCTGCTGGCGGGCAACGACCTGCGCGACATGAAGCCGGAGATCCTGGAAATCCTAACCAATAAGGAAGCCATCGCGGTGGATCAGGACAAGCTCGGCAAGCAAGCCGTGCGCGTGTCTCCGCCGGTTCCCGCCGATGAGGCCGCTACCATCAGCGCCAAGGAAGGGCGCAGCACGACGGGAGGAGATCTCCAAGTGTTTGCGCGCCCGCTGGCCGATGGCGGCCGTGCCGTGGGCTTGTTCAATCTGAGCGCGGCGACCGCCAAGGTGACCGCCAAGTGGAGCGATATCGGGATCAAAGGTTCACACAAAGTGCGGGACCTTTGGGCGCACGCCGACCGCGGCGCCTTCACGGACGCGTTCAGCGCCGACGTGCCCTCGCACGGCGTCGTCATGATCAAGATCGCCAAGTAACCCGCGCCTGCCAGGCAGGGCCGGGCGGCGCCCGACCCTGCCGGCTCCGTGGCCGTGCGCATGACCATCGATTCCGTTCGAAGCTGCTGCCGTTCCTTCCCGCACGTCGAGGAGACGGTGCAATGGGAAGACGACCTGGTGTTTAAGGTGGGCGGCAAAATGTTCGCCGTGATGCCGCTTGAACCCGCTCCCGTAAGGCTCTCTTTCAAATGCTCGCCGGAGGACTTCGCCGAGCTGACCGAACGCCCCGGCATCATCCCCGCGCCGTACCTCGCACGGGCTCACTGGGTGGCCTTGGAAACCGAAGACGCGCTCCCCGCGGCCGAACTGAAGCGCCAACTGCGCGCGGCTTACGATCTGGTCTACGCGAAACTCCCCAAGAAGACGCGGGACCGCAGGCGTTGCTAATCTCTGGCCGCGTCCAGCACTTCTCGAACCTTGCCGGCCAGGGCGTCGGGGAGGAACGGTTTCTGGAGAAATGCGGCGGACTCCGAGAACCCGTGATTTACCATGGCTTCTTCGGTGTGCCCGGAGATGAAGAGCACCCGCAGGCCCGGGCGGAGCGGCTCGATTTGCCGAATCAGGTCCGGGCCGCTCATCTCCGGCATCACCACGTCCACCAGCGCCAGGTGGACGGTACCCTCGTGCGTACGGGCCAGGCGGACGGCTTCCTCGCCGCGGGCCGCCTCCAGCACGCGGTAGCCGCGAGAGGTCAGAATCCCGGCAATCAGCTTGCGCACGCGCGCCTCGTCTTCCACTAGCAGGATGGTCTCCGCGCCGGTGGCGTCCGCGGGCGCCACGACAAGCTGCGCCGCCGCGGTCTCCGGTTCCGGGTCCGCTACGGGAAGGTAGATCCGCGCGGTGGTCCCCTTACCGAGTTCGCTCAGCATGGCGATGGCGCCGCCGCTTTGACGAATAATGCCGTAGGCCGTCGCCAGGCCAAGGCCGGTTCCGCGCCCTGGCTCCTTGGTGGTGAAGAACGGTTCGAAAAGATGGCTCAGGGTGCCCTCGTCCATGCCGACGCCGGTATCGGTGACGGAGACGGCCAGGTGCAACCCAGGCTGCACGCCCAGTTGTTTGGCCGTGAAGGCCTCGCTTAGATGCAGGGTCGCGGTTTCGATGGTCAGCTTGCCGCCGTTGGGCATGGCGTCGCGGGCGTTGACCACCAGGTTCATGATGACTTGTTCCAGTCCGCCGGCGTCCACCTGCACGCAGTCACGCGAGGCCGCCGGGACGACCACCAGCTCGATATCCTCGCCGATCAGCCGGTGGAGCATCGTCTCGATGTGGATCACCAGTTCGTTGACGCGAACCGTATGGGGCGCGAGGGGCTGTCGGCGGCTGAAGGTCAACAGTTGGTGCGTCAGTTGGCCGCCGCGTTCGGCCGCACGCCGGATCTCTTCGAGGGCAGTGCGTTGGGATTCCTTCAACTGGCCGCCGGAAAGCAAGAGATCGCTGTATCCGGTGATGATGGTCAGCAGGTTATTAAAATCGTGGGCCACGCCCCCGGCCATGCGGCCCACCGCCTCCATCTTCTGGGCCTGCCGGAACTGCTCCTCCAGCCGGGCGCGCGCGCGGCGCATCTGGGAGGCGCGGAGTTCGCGTTCCACGGCTGCATTGAGCCGGGTGAGTGCGCCGCGCCTCAGGTGGTCGGCCGCTCCGGCCTTAAGCGCCGCCAGGGCGTCGGCCTCCGCGATCTCGCCGGACACCACGATCAGCGGCAGATCGATGCCCTTCTCGAGGATCGTCCGGAGAGCTTCCAATGCCCCAAAGTCGCCCACCGCGAAATCGCTGATGGCGATGTCGCAACCTGTCGAGAGCGCCTCATCCAGTTCTTCGCGCGTGGTGGCGCGCTCGAAAGCGGGATCGTAGCCGCCGCGCCTCAGCTCGGCGGCGATGGAATCGGACCCGGTTTCACCGATGAAGAGTATCCGTAGGGAATCGGGCATGGTTGGCTTTGCTGTACGATTTCGTACGGGACGCGGCTATAGCGGCAACTGCCTGGCCAGGGCGGGGTACACCGCCTGCACGAACGCACGGGCAACCCGGATGCCCGTCTCATCGTCATTGCCGCGAACCGGGACCTGGACCTTCACCACCGCGGTGTCGCTGCGCCGGTATCGAATGGCATCGGCGACCAGCCAGAACTTGGCCGCAAACTCGTTGGCGATGATGCGATTATGGCTTTGGTACCAGTAGAGCACCACCATCGTGTCTTCTCCCCGCGCTACCACATACTGGTTGACGATCAATGGGGAGGAGCGGCCGGCGACGGCGATGGAAACAGTTGCGGGGGTCTCGACCGGCGCAAACCCAGCGCCCGGCAGGCAGTTCTTCGGGGAGTGCGGAGTGGCCCCGGCGCGCTGCGTCTTGAAATAGCCGATGTAGAAAAACACCGGCGCATTGGTGGCCGGGTTCCAATATTCGCGGTTTAAGGTATCGTCCGCCTTGAGGACCTCAAGGGACGCCGCGTCAATGGGGATGTCCCGGACCATTCGCCATCCGGCAACTTCATCCGGGAACGACGCTAAAGGAGGCGCCGGAAGAGTGAGCTCCGGCCGCGAAGCCAAGGCGTAGTAGGCCCCGCCTTGAACCGCAAGCAGGATGGTCAGCCAAAGGGCGTACTTGCTCTTAAGAAATCGCATGGCCCCTTCTCGATTCCAGGTAGCGCCAACTTCGGAGGAGCGCCTGGTGGAACAGGATCAGAATCAATAGGGCCACCATGAAAATGACCCAGCCGGAAGCGGTGTGGAATGCGCCCTCCGCCAACTCCGGCTTGAGTTGCGTCATGATGCCCGTGAAGGTTACACGGCTCGCGTTGGCGACAATCGCGATCGGCACGGTGGCCAGGAAAAGCACGATGCGGATGGAGCGCCTGGTCTCGAAGAAATACCCGTAGACCAGGGACAGGAAAGTCAGAGAAAGCAGGGAGCGAATGCCGCTGCATGCCTCCACCACGGAGAGGACCTGGTTCGGCAGCACCAGTACATTGCCCTCGCGCAAGACCGGCACCGCGAGCAGATCGAGAGCGTGCTCGGCCAAATCGCTTGCCACAAGCTGGAGCCGGAACGTGACGCTGTTGTAGATCACGCCGGGGATCGGAATCATGAAAAAGCAAAGGAAGAGAGGAAAGGCGAGTGCGCGCAGGATGCGGGTTCCGCACAGCAGCCACACCGCCCCGATCAAGGTAATCACAAAGGCCGTGCGCGTCAGGAACAAGTCCACGGCCAGCGTCCCGATCCAAAGCTGGAACGCGCCATAGGCCACCACGGCCAAACCCCACCAATTGGGGTCCGCCTTCATAGCCATGAGCTGGCGCCGCCGCGTCCAGACGAGGTAGCCGGCGACCAGCGGCACGAAGAAGCCGTGGCTCATATCCGGATCGGAGTCCCACTGCCGCACCAATGCCAGCAGGACGGGAGCGTAGCACGCGGTGGCCAGCGCGCCGAACCAGGCGATCTCACTCCAGGCGAACTGAGCTTTGCGGGACGCTTCCACTGCTGTCGTCATAACCGGTAGCCAATCAATATCATAGCAGCGGGCAGGAAACCGAGCCGCTCGACTTGAAGGCGGCGGTATTGCGGACTCCGAAGGCTGCTCGGAGTGGAGGATGGCGCCTCCGCCGTCTGCCGCCCCGTGCCGGGGCTTCGTGAATCGCGCTGTTTCCGCACGGCTTGCGCCGTGGGCTATTGTCTTTCGCTCTAACGAGCTTGATAGGAAGCAGTTCTGGGATCCCCGCCTTCGTGCGGGACGCCGAGGGCATCAGCGCATGCCAACGGCGCGCTTGAGTCCCGCCAATTCCAAGGCGCTGAGAGGAATCTTCTTTCCATTCGCTTCCAT
>PLGA01000467.1 GCA_003139735.1 Bryobacterales bacterium
CCCTGACTCCACCGTTACAGGTATAATCTCAACGTAAGGGAGGATCTCCATGGCCAAGGATAAGAGCCCGAAAAAGGAAGTCAAAAAGCCCAAGAAGAAGAAATAGCATTCCTCAGTCCGGCGCGGACGGGGCGCTCTTGGGTACGTCCCGTCCGCGGCCAATAGGAGTTGTCATGCGCACAGAGTGGGTCGCTCAGAGAAAAGATCATAAAGTCCGAACGCAAATGCACTATGCCCGGCAGGGCGTGGTCACGGAGGAAATGCGCTACGTAGGGGAGCGCGAGGGCCTTCCTCCGGAGCTGGTTCGCGCGGAGGTCGCGCGCGGCCGCATGATCGTCCCCGCCAACGTCAACCATCCGAACCTGGAGCCCATGTGCATCGGCGTGGCGTCCAGGTGCAAGATCAATTCCAACATCGGCAATTCCGCCGTCACCTCCAACATCGCCGAGGAGCTCGACAAGCTCCGCGATTCCGTCAAATACGGCGCCGATACCGTGATGGACCTTTCCACCGGCGGCGATATTCCCGCCATCCGCCAGGCCATTCTCAACGCTTCGCCCATCCCCATCGGCACCGTCCCCATCTACGAAGCGCTCTCTCGCGTGCGGCGCGTCGAGGACCTCGACAAGCGGGTCATGCTCGACGTCATTGAAGAGCAGGCCGAACAGGGCGTGGACTACATGACCATCCATGCCGGCGTGCTGGTGCAGCACATTCCGCTGACCACCAAACGCATCACCGGCATCGTCAGCCGCGGCGGTTCCATCCTGGCCGAATGGATGGTCAAGAACCATCGCCAGAATTTCCTCTACGAGTGCTTCGAGGACATCTGCAAGATCTTCCAAAAGCACGACGTGAGTTTCTCTCTAGGCGACGGCCTGCGCCCCGGCAGCCTGGCCGATGCCAGCGACGAAGCCCAGTTCGCCGAGTTGAAGACCCTGGGCGAGCTGACCAAAATCGCGTGGGCTTACGACGTCCAAACCATGATTGAAGGTCCTGGCCACATCCCCATGGACCAGATCGAGATGCAGGTCCGCAAGGAAGAGGAACTCTGCTACGAGGCGCCGTTCTACACGCTCGGCCCGCTGGTGACCGATTTCGCGCCCGGTTACGATCACATCACGTCGGCCATCGGCGCCGCCATGATCGGTTGGTACGGCGCCTCCATGCTGTGCTACGTGACGCCCAAGGAGCACCTCGGCCTGCCCAACCGCGACGATGTCAAGGCCGGCATCATGGCCTACAAGATCGCCGCCCACGCCGCCGACATCGCCCGCCATCGCCCCGGCGTCCGCGACCGCGATGACGACCTGTCCCGCGCCCGTTACCGCTTCGACTGGAACCGCCAGTTCGCCCTCTCGCTCGATCCCGAGACCGCCCGCTCGATGCACGACGAAACCCTCCCCGAGGAGGGCTTCAAAGACGCCCACTTCTGCTCCATGTGCGGCCCCAAGTTCTGCTCCATGAACATCTCCGCGAAAGTCGAAACCTTCACCGCCGAGGAAGCCGAAGCCGTAGTGAACGACTCGCTGGTCCACATCTCCGGCGACGACTGAGCGCGATACTGGCTGCCGCCGATACAGTGGGGCAGGCCATCGNNTGGGGCAGGCGATTCGCCTGCCCGCGGCCGAGCGAAGCTCGCCGCTCCAGCCCCGTAGGGCCGCCAGAAACTAGCCCAGTGCGTGAGCGCCGGCAACGCCAAGCCAATTCCGTAAGCCCTTCCGGTCGCGTCGGCGCGTTTTCAGGCAAAAATGCTCTATACTGTTCTTGTGGTCAAGTCCTGCTCGTCGGGAGCCGCGCCTGCCTGTTTGGCAAGGAATGGCTGGAAATTCCGGCGCGTCCGCGCCTATGCCGTCGTGTTGGGCATTGCGATGGCCGCATCCCTGGCTCGCGCCCAAGTTGTATTCGCCCCGATTGTTTCCGTCTCGGGAGTCAACAACGGCGTTGTCCTCGGCCCCGCCAATGGCAACGCGGTCGTGGACATCCAGTTTTCGTTGTCGCAGGAATTCAACAACGTGAGCATTGGGGCGCCCCTCCTGGGAGCGTCCTCGAATTCGGTCGCGAATTTCTACCTGACCACCCAGGTCGGGCCAGGCACAACAAGCGCCGATGCCATTGCAACCAATACGGGAGTTGCTCTCGCGTACGGCTCTCATTACAGTTTCACGACCATTTTCTCCGGCTTGGATCTTAAAGCCGGCACGTATAACCTCGTCTGCGGCGGCGCTTCCGGTTCCCCCACGCTGGGCTACGCTTACCCCCTGCCCCCTTATTCGGTTTACGCCTCACCCAACGTCTCCTATAGCTATTCATCGACGCTATCGGGCGCCACCTATGCGCCGGCCAGCACGCTTTCGCCAAGCACGGTTGCGTTCAATTTCCAGGTGACGGGCGACCCTGTGCTGCTGGTGGGCAGCGCTGCTGGCTCCTCTTCGGTGGACACGCCGAATGCGTCGCTCGGCGCCACCTCCAACAGCCCCTTCCTGCATGTTCCACTCGGGGCTGGCAGCACCCAGAACTCGGTGCTGCCATTCACCTATGACGCGTTCACCGGCACGGGGACACGAACGGGCACCCTGAGCATCGGAGGCGTGTTTACCGTCACCGTCGTGCAGGCGGGAGCGAACTATATAGGGCCGGGCCCGGCGCTGACGCTCGTGTCCTCGGGGCTAAACGTCCCTGTCGGAGTGGCGGTGGATGGTGCGGGCAACGTCTACGTTACGGACCAGAACGACAATGCGGTCAAGGAGTGGAGCGCCGCGACGCAACAGGTGACCACGCTCGTGTCGTCGGGGCTGTCGTCTCCGCAAGGGACGGCGGTCGACGCCTCCGGCAATGTCTACATCGCGGACTTCGCCAACAACGAGATTAAGGAGTGGAACGCCTCTACGCATCAGGTGACCACGCTTGTGTCGTCCGGGCTGAACGGTCCTTACGGAGTGGCGGTGGACGGCTCCGGCGACGTTTACATAGCGGACGCCAACAACAACGCGATCAAGGAGTGGAGCGCATCGACGCAGCAGGTAACCACGCTCGTTTACCCACATCCGTCCCTCCCGCTGGGTGTGGCTGTGGACGGCTCGGGCAACCTTTACATCGCGGATGCTGACAGTAACGCGGTCAAAGAACTCCCCTACGCCTTTGTTGGCCCCGCCAGCTTGACCGAGCCCGCCACCGCCGGGTCCGACTCGCTGCTTCCAGTCCTCCCCTCTACCGCGCCTCTTTCCGGGATCTTCGCGCCCACCAGCGACCAGAGTTGGCTGACCATTGGAACCGTCGCGAACGGAGTCGTCGATTTCTCCTTCACGGCAAACACGTCCATTACCCGCGTGGCGCACATTACGGTATTGGGCCAGCAGATTACGGTGACGCAGCCGGGCGTAGTCCCGGTTCTGACCGTCACAAAGACGCATACGGGGAACTTCGCGCAGGGACAGAACGGGGCAACCTACAGCGTCACAGCGTCGAACGCGGGCGCGGTTCCGTCCAGCGGCGCGGTGACGATGACGGAGACCGTTCCGTCCGGCCTGACGCTGGTCTCGATGGCGGGGCCCGCGTGGACGTGTCCCAGCGGCGGAACCACCTGCACGCGCGGCGATGCTCTCGCCGCTGGCGCCAGCTATCCGGCGATCACCGTGACCGTCAACGTGGCTGCCGACGCTCCCGCGCAGGTCACCAACCAGGTGAGCGTTTGGGGAGGAGACTCGGCCACGGCCGGAGCCTCCGACTTGACCCTCATCGACGCGCCCGCCATCGCTTCGCTGTCACCCTCCTTCACCATCGCCGGCGGCGGACCGTTCACGCTCACCGTCAACGGCAGCGGCTTCGCGAGCACCTCCGTGGTGCAATGGAACGGAGCGGCCCTCGCGACCACCTACGTCAGCGCTACCCAGCTCACCGCAACCACCACCACCGCCGACCTGGCTTCCCCCGGGACAGCCCTGATCACGGTCTACACCGCGCCCGGCGGAGGAACTTCCAATTCCTCGACCTTTACCGTGATCGCGCAGGGCACGGGATTGCAGTTCTTCGCGCTCACCCCCTGCCGGGTCTTGGATACGCGCTCCTTTGCCGGTTTCCCCGCGCCGTTTGGTCCGCCCTACTTGGCGGGCAATACCTCGCGCTCGTTCCCGCTTCTTTCCTCGACCGCCTGCTCGATTCCGTCCTCCGCCGTCGCCTATTCGTTGAACATCACCGCCGTGCCTTCCACTAAATACCTGGGCTGGATTACGGTGTGGCCCACTGGCCAAGCCGAGCCGGTGGCGTCCACGCTGAATGCCTGGAGCGGGCTGATCACCGCCAACGCCGCCATCGTTCCGGCCGGAACCGGCGGGGCCATCAGCGTCTACGCTTCCGATCCCACGGATGTGTTTATGGACATCGATGGCTATTTTGCGCCGCCGCAGGCTACGGGTCTGGATCTGTACCCGCTCACGCCCTGCCGGGTTGCCGATACCCGAGGGTTCGCGGGTTTCCCCGCGCCGTTCGGACCGCCTTCGTTGCCGGGCGCCGGCACGCGAGCGTTTCCGGTCCTATCCAGCACGTGTGACGTTCCCTCCACGGCTTCAGCCTATGCGCTGAACGTCACCGCCGTGCCCGACACCAACTACCTGGGGTGGTTGACCGCGTGGCCCACGGGTCAGACGGAGCCGGTAGCGTCCACGCTGAATGCGTGGAGCGGCCTGATCACGGCCAACGCGGCGATCGTGCCGGCCGGTACGGGCGGGTCTCTCAGCTTCTACGCGTCGAATGCCACGGATCTGTTCTTCGACATCAACGGGTATTTCGCGCCGCCGCTTGCGTCAGGTTTGAAGTTCTATCCGGTGACTCCGTGCCGGATTGCGGACACGCGCTCCTTTGCCGGCATGAGCGGACCCTTCGGCCCGCCATCGATGGCAGGGAAGAGTACACGCTCATTCCCGGTTCCGTCGGGTTCGTGCGGTATCCCCACCACGGCTGTGGCGTACTCGCTGAACATGACGGCCGCGCCGAGCAGCGGCTACCTGGGATGGCTGACCACGTGGCCGTCTGGCACGCCGGAGCCGGTGGCATCGACGCTGAACGCGTGGGACGGCCTGATCCGTGCGAATGCGGCGATTGTCCCCGCGGGAACCGGCGGCGCGATCAGTATCTACGTCTCCGACCCCTCGGACGTGTTCTTCGACATCAACGGCTACTTCGCGCCGTAATTCCCCTCACACCCACAAGCCCATGCGCTC
>PLGA01000021.1 GCA_003139735.1 Bryobacterales bacterium
GGATACGGCCTTCGTGATCCACTTCGATTTCCAGGTGGAATTGCTTCAGGACCTGACCAGCTCAAAAGCCGCCTTGCAGAAGTCGCTCGACCAGTTGGAGATCGGCCGCGGCCCGCAATTGCAACGCCGCGGCGCAGGCGGCGGCTACCCGGNNCCTGTCTCTACGATGCCGTCTTTCTGGGCACCGACGAGATCATGAAGAAGCAGCACGGCCGCAAAGCTCTGATCGTTCTGTCAGACGGCATGGATAGGGGCAGCAAGGTCACCCTGGCGAGCGCCATCGAATCGGCGCAGCGCTCCGACACCCTGGTCTATTCCATCCTTTTCGAGGACCCCAACGGCAACGGCGGCTTCGGCAGGGGACGCATGGGTGGGGGACGCATGGGCGGGGGACGCACGGGCGAGGAGGACGGCCGAAAGGTGCTCCAGCGCCTCTCGCGGGAGACTGGGGCGCATTACTTCGAGGTCTCCAAGCACCTGCCCATTGACAAGGTGTACGAGGCCCTGCAAGAGGAACTGCGCAGTCAGTACAGCATAGGATACACGCCCGACACCAAGGCGGCATCCACCGAGTATCGCCACATACACCTGACCACTAAGCAGAAATCCCTGATCGTGCAGACGCGCGAAGGGTATTACCCGTCTTAGTAATCTTCTATCCGCGGCGGCCTCTCGCCTTTCCATGCGGCTTCAAACTGGCGCCGCACCGAACCTGCTTCGGAGTCTTTCCTTTGTGCCTCCAGCGGATGTTCACCTTTTCAGGCCGGTGTTCCCCGGCTCTAAGTCGTTGTTGATGTAGGTACTTTGCGCCGTGATTGGAGCGACCGGCGCATGACTACACGAGTCTCCAAGTGGGGTAGTATTTCCGGTGCCCGCACGGAGGCTGCTTGGAGCAAGGCGCGCGACGCATCGCGCGGCGTCGGAATGCGCAGGCAGCTGGCGCCGCCTTCTACCTGGACCTCCATCGAGCATAGCGTGGCCAACTGCGCCAGTCCCTCTTCCACGGTCACGTTCAAGCCCTCCCACGCCCGGCTCAACTCGCGCCGAATCAAGTACGCCAACATCACCGCCAGCACGTGCCCGCGCGTGTGCTCTTCGGTCCGCACGTACACAGGCCGCATCTCCAAGTGCACCGTCTTTGAGGTTCGGAACGCCATCTCTACTTCCGTCAGGTCTTTGTATCGGTCATGCACAACCTGCTTGGAAGCGGCCGTCTCCGGCAGGTCCGTTTTGATCGCGTAGCAGCCATCCAGGCGCGCTACTTCCGTGCGTGCTTCCTCGTCGCTGACAAGCTTCAGCGATCTTCCCGCGCTCTCCACCCGCAGCCAAGCGGCGGCTTTCAGCCGTGCGATTTTGGCTAGTACTTTCTTCTCCGCCGCGTTCACTTGGGCTTTGGCATGCTTGGCCAGATACTGGTTGCGCTGCTCGACCAGTGCCGCCACACTGGCCTGTTTGCCGGCCCGCGTGGCGGCGATTTCCTCGGCCCGCACCGGGTTGCGCCGCAGCACGTAGCGCACGCCCTCCTGCTCGACCTCGCACAGCGAGTCGTCAAACAACGCCATCTGCAACACGCCGTCAGCCAGCAGCGTCTCGATCTGCGGCTTGGTGATGGCGGTGATGTAGTGGAAGCCGGCCTTGGACAACTCTTCGATCTGGCCGCTCTTGATCATCCCGCGGTCGCCCACAAAGGTCACCCGCTCGCAGCCAAAACGCTGGCTCGCCTTGCGCACCTGCGCGCCAAAAGTCTTCGGGTCTTGGGTATTGCCGCGGAACACTTCCGTGGAGACCGGCACGCCCTCTTCGTCGCACAACAAACCGATGACAATTTGTTTCTTGCCTTTCTTGCCGTCACGGTTGTAGCCGTACGCGCCCAGAGCGTTATCCTCGCCTTCCAGATAGCTGCTGGTGACGTCGTAGAGAAATAGCTCCGGCTTGCGCCGAGCGCGGCGGGCAGCGAACAGCCGGCGCTCGATCTGCTCCTGGTGCTGGCACAGCCAGGAGAGATTCTCGTACAGATCGTTTTCGTCGAAGCCGCGCCGGATGCCCAGCACGTCGCAGGCGGCATGCACCTGGGCCAGGCGGACGGCCGAGAGACGCGAGCCTTGGTCCAAGAGGCGGGCGATGACTTGCCACAGCGCCAGTTGGCCGGCAAAGTCGCTGCCGAGGGCTTGATCGAGACCGATGCGGCGGGCAACTTCGGCGGCGGTCCAGACGGCGCCGACGGAAGCGCCTTCCTGCAAATGAACGCCGTCGAGGGAGGCGAGGGCGGAGAGGTCGCCCTTGTGCTTGAGGGCGAGTTCGATGGCGGCGATCTCGGCGGGATCGCAGTGGGTGAGGTTGGCGATGTCGCGTTTTTTGACTTTGCCGTCCTGGCGGAAGGATTCGCGGAGGTAGATGGATTGGTAGGTCTTGCCGTTGGAGGAGGGCCAGCGGGCGCGGGCGATATGCATGTCCACAATATAAGACAAAAACGTCCAATAATCAACATAAATCAAGCTTATTTGCGGAACTTACGCATGTCTCCACATTTCAGGCCAAAATCAACCTAAATCGCTGAATTGGAATCGCTTATCTCAAATGGTCAGGGTGAACATCCGATGAAGAGTGGTGTCAGGGGCGACTTCACAGCCTAATTAATACTTGTGTCGAAGTCGTTAGAGGGCAGCCAGGCGTCATTTGTCTTGGATGCGGCTATCCTTTGGCATTCGCGAAGAATG
>PLGA01000406.1 GCA_003139735.1 Bryobacterales bacterium
GGACGCCGGCATAGCAGGCTGAAAGCCCACTCCACGGGGCGCGCAAGAATAAATGAATAAAAAGGTCTAAAACGGTCCAGTTGGATGTACAATCGAACCCAGCAAGGGGACCGGAATGGGAATTCCGGTTAATCGTTCCGTCATATTGCCCCACGTATGGATTTGGCGCCGGAGGACTCCGGCTCCGAAGCTAAAGGGCGGAACCACGTCAAGGAGGAGAGTGTATGTCTGAAATTCCAACGGGTTACCACGCAATTGAGAACAGCGGCCGCAGGGCTGCACCCGGCGCACACCGGGTTGGGCCTGCCGATCCGAAAGAGAAAATGTCCGTAAGCATCCGCGTACGGCCGAGGACGGATGGGCCGCCGCTCGACGCGGAACTGGCCCTTTCCGCGGCGCCTCCGAGCGAACGGAATCACCTCTCCCGGGAGGAGTTTGCCGAGCGCCACGGCGCATCGCAGGCGGACTTGGACGCGGTTGCCGCCTTCGCCAAGGCGCAGGGGCTCAAGATCGAAGAGAGCAGCGCGGCCCGGCGTACCGTCCGCGTTTCGGGAACCGTCGAGCAGTTGGGCCGCGCGTTCGCCGTGGATCTGGGGCAGTATCAGACCGCCAGCGAAACTTATCGTGGACATGAGGACAACGTCAACGTTCCCGAGAATCTGGCCGATATCGTGGAGAGCGTTCATGGCTTCGACAACCGCCAGATTTCGCGCCCCTTGTTCCGCGCGGCCGTAGCCACGCCGCAGGGGGTGTCTCCGCTTACGCCTCCGCAGGTGGCAACACTCTATGACTTCCCAACCGGAGGCGCGGCGGGGCAGACCATCGGAATCGTGGAGTTCGGCGGTGGATTCAAAACGACGGATATACAGAACTATTTCACCAATACGGTGAAACTGCCGGTTCCCAACGTGATCGCGGTTGGCGTGGACGGGGCGAAGAACAGCCCCGGTCAGAGCGCCGACACCGAAGTCATTCTCGATATCGATGTCGCCGGTTCGGTGGCGAAGGGCGCAAAGCTGGTGGTCTACTTCGCGCCCAACACAACACAGGGGTGGATCGACGCCATCACCACGGCGGTACACGATACCACGAATAACCCTTCGGTTCTTTCCATCAGTTGGGCGGGCGAAGAAAGCGGTTGGGGATCCGCGATCCCGAGCGTAAGCAGTGCGCTCTCGGAAGCCGCGGCCGTGGGCGTGACGATTTTCGTTTCGTCCGGCGACAGCGGTTCGAATAATCCGGCGGAAGTGCTCTATCCGGCTTCGGACCCGTGGGTGACGGGCTGCGGCGGGACCACGGTGGAGAACGTGTCCGGGACTTCCTTTAGCCAAGCGGTCTGGGGCGGCAGCGGCGGGGGCATCAGCAATGCGTTTCCGCGCCCATACTGGCAAACGTGGGCTGGCGTTCCGACGTCGGCGAACCCGGCGGGCCATGTGGGCCGGGGCGTGCCCGATATCGCGGGCAATGCCGATCCCAATAGCGGCTACGAACTGATTCTCAACGGAGCGCCGACGGGGCCGTGGGGAGGCACCAGCGCGGTCGCTCCACTTTACGCGGGCTTGGTGGCGCTGCTGAATGCGACGCTGGGCGAACCCGTGGGCTACTTCAACTACAACCTGTACGCATTGGTGGGCCCGTACGTATACCGGGACATCGTGACAGGCAACAACGGACTCTACAGCGCGAAACCGGGCTGGGACGCCTGCACGGGATTCGGAAGCGTGGACGGCGGAGCGATGGCGAATGCGCTCCGCGGAGTGGGCCTGCCGCCCGCTCTGGCTTTCTTCAGCGGGAAACTCTACATGGCCTGGAAAGGGATCGAGCGCGACGATCGCATCTTCTATACGGCGTTCAATGGCACAAGCTGGGCGGCGCAGACGCTCATACCCGGGATCGCGACCAGCTCCGGCGTGGCACTGGCCGTATTCAACGGAAAGCTGTATATGGCCTGGAAGGGCATGCTGGCCGATCAGGGGATTTACTGGGCTTCGTTCGATGGCTCGAACTGGACGGCGCAGAGCCAGTTGAGCGGAGTCGGCACGAGCACGGGTCCGCGTCTGGCGGTGTTCAATAGCAAGCTGTACATGGCGTGGAAGGGGCTGGAGGGCGATCAGGGAATCTACTGGTCCTCTTTCAATGGGACAAGCTGGGCGGCGCAGCAGAACATTGCAGGAGTCGCCACCAGCGTGGGGCCCGCCCTGGCGGTGTTCAACAACGTTCTCTACGCGGCGTGGAAGGGGGAATACGGAGATCAGGGGATCTATTATTCGACCTTCAACGGGACCAGTTGGGCGGCGCAGAAGAACATCGCGGGCGTGGCGTCGAGCGAAGGGCCGTCGCTCGCGGTGTTCAATGGACGGCTGTACGCGGCGTGGAAAGGAATGACCGCGGACCAGAGCCTGTGGTTCTCGTTCTTCAACGGGAGCGCATGGGCGGCGCAGGCGAATATTCCGGGCACGTGGAGCAGCATTGGGCCTTCGATCGCCGTCATGGGATCGAACCTGTACGCCGTTTGGAAGGGAATGCTGGGCGATGAGCGCATCTGGTATACCTCCTTCAACGGGACTGTTTGGACGGCGCAGCAGATTGTTCCGGGCGTGGGAACCAGTTCCGACCTGGTTGCCGGAGCCGCCGGTTAGTCCCGTTTGGACCGCTCCCTGACGGTCGCGGCTCTTCAACCCGAGCCGAGCCGCGACCGGCGGGGATTACTGGCTACTTCGCGCCGGCGGGGTCTCCGTAAATCGTTCCGCTGCCGTGCGTGCCTACGTAGACGCGGCCGTACTGCTTGGGGTCGCCGGTGATTTGCAGGACCAGACCCCACTGGTGCTGGTCGTCGTTGATG
>PLGA01000388.1 GCA_003139735.1 Bryobacterales bacterium
TCCTTTCCCATGGCTCACCTCACGCCATGGGCTATCTTCTTCCGCCCTCGGGCTGCGGAATCCTCCTTGCGTAGCGGGTACGCACAGATCTCCGCGCATTTCTTCGGAATCTGCAATATCGCTACTTTCAAGTCGCGCACCTGCTAAGGTGAGCGGACCCCCTACCGCGACGGGCTTAATGTTACAGTCTCCGTGAGATGTCCGGGCTTGTGAGCCGTTACCGGTTGGAAGGTCCCGCGCAGGCTGCCATCGCCGGCGTAGCGGCGATTCTCCTGTTCTGGGGTCTCACCGGCAAGTATCTTTGGCAGGACGAAGCTGCCACCGCGGTGCTCGCCACCCGTCTGCTCAAGTTCGGCCGGCCGCTCGCCTACGACGGCGTGAACCTGGTCACTATCGACATGTTTGATAAAGACGCCGGCAACTGGGCGGGTGACCCCAAGGCGGCCGTAAATCATGACGTTCGCAAAGGCCAGTTCAGGCCGGATACCGCCTGGACGTGGCACCCCTGGGGGCTGTTTGCAGTTGCGGCGGTGAGCTTCAAAGCGTTGGGCCAAAACACGCTTGCTGCGCGGCTTCCGTTCGCCATGGCCGGCCTGGGTGCCGTGCTGCTGCTGTTCCGCTTGGTGCGCAGGTATTCGGGCAGCCTCACGATGGCCGCGCTCGCTGCGCTCTTTCTGGTATTCAACCCTTACTGGATACTGCACGCGCGGCAGTGCCGGTATTATTCGCTATCGAGCTTGTTCCTGGTGCTCACACTCTTGGGCTACGCGCGCTGGCAGTGGCGCGGCCGGGGCGGCGCGGTCGCGTTTGTGGCGGCGGCCTGGTGCTGGTTTCAGGTGGACTATGGCACCGTGTGGCCGGCTTTCGCCGTGTTGTTTCTCGGCGCGTTTCTGGCCGACCGGCACGGTTGGCGGCGCACCGCAGCTACCGGCGCAGCCCTGGCCGCGGCCATCGCGCCTTTCTTTTACTATTACGCACTGTGGGGACGGACGTCCGTCCGGCCTTTACCGTGGAAACAAGTCTTCTTCGACAACCTGTTCAATATGAACGAGTATATGGCGCCGGCACTGGTCGGGTTGGCGGCCGTTGGGCTGCTGGTCTGGCGGTGGCGGTCTCTGGCGCCCGCCGAGCGCCGGTTGGTAGCGGTGTCCTGTGGCATCATAGCGGCGTTGCCGCTGTGGATTCCCACTGTGGCGTACGCACCTTTCCTACGTTATGCCATCGTCGCGGCGCCCGCGAGCGCCCTGATGACCGCGTGGGTGGTTGTGCGGGCATGCGGAACGCGCTTCGCCCGGTTGGCTTGGCCGGTCGCGGCGTTACTGATTGTGACGCCTTGGGCGAGCATGCCCTTGACCGCCCTGCGCCCCCACTGGCGCACGCCGAACCCCTGGTTCCGAGCCGAGTTTTCGGCCCTGGGCGCCAGTGTGTTCGGCCACCAGCCGGATCCGAACCGGCTGGTAATCGAGTGGCTTCAGCGAAACGCGGCGCCGTCGGACGAAATTCTCATCAACTATGAGGACATCCCGTTGATGTTCTACCTGCCGAACCCCATCCGCGGCGGCATGTCTGCCTTCCGTGTCGAAGACGACGCCCGGACGCCACCGCGCTTTCTGATCTTGCGTCACTCGGTGACTTTCGTGCACTGGCCCATTTTTCTCCGCGAGGCGCAACGGTACCAATGGGCCCCCGTGCCGCTAAAGGCCCCCGACTTGATATGGGGGAACAATCCAGACCCCACGAGTCAATACCGGAACCCGGAGCAAGAGCCGGACCTCTATATCGCCCGCCGCATCGGACCCTAAGCAGGAAGCGATATACGAATCGCGCCGGTTCAGCGTGGTCTTACTTGAGATCGTCTGAGGCACGAAGAGCCAGTTTACGGCGTTACCCCCGCTCCAGCATCCCCAGCAGCTTTTCCTGCACCGCCTCGGCCGTCGCGCTATCCGGCGCGATCACCAGAATCGTGTCGTCGCCCGCGATGGTGCCCACCACCCCCGGCCAGCGCTCGGCATCGAGCGAAACGGCCACCGAGTTGGCGTGGCCGGGCGAAGTCTTGAGGATCACTAGGTTCTGCGCAATCAGCACGTCCAGCAGGAATTCGGCCGCCAGCAAGGCGAATTCCGGGCCGGTCTCTTCGGCGGCCATCTCCTGATAGCCTTCCCGCGTCTTCACCAGGCGCAGGTCGCGGATGTCGCGCGAGAGCGTCACCTGCGTGGCGGCAATGCCTTGCTTCGCCAACTCGTGAGCAATCTCTTCCTGGGTGGTGATCCGTTTGTTGCGGATCAGCTTCAGGATTTGGCCTTGGCGGTAAGTCTTGGTCATAGGGTCATCTCGGTAAGACGTTGGCGCGCCTCGGCGAGCGCGCGGGCGACGGACTGGGGCCCGGTCCCTCCGGGGATTTCACGCGATTTCATGCCTTCCTTGGGGTCGAGCAGGCCGGCCATGTCCGCCGTAAACTCGGGCGCGAAGCGGCGCATCTCTTGGGCGGTCCAATCGGCGGGCTTGCGGCCGCTCTTCACGCTTTCCAATACGAACCGGCCCGCAATCTGGTGCGCTTCGTGGAATGGCGTCCCGGCGCGCGCCAGCGCTTCCGCCAGATCCGTCGCCACCACCCAGCTTTCCTCGGCGGCGGACGCGGGCCGTGCGGGGTTCAGCTTCACCGACGCCACCACCGCGCACGCCATTTCGAGCGATCCGGCCAACTGATCCGCCGCCTCGAACAAGGGGACCTTGTCCTCCTGCATGTCGCGATTGTAGGTCATCGGCAGCCCCTTCATGGTGACCATCAGCGAATGTCAGGCGAGCCCATCACGCGCCCGGCTCTTGCCGCGAATCAGCTCGAGCGAATCCGGGTTCTTCTTCTGCGGCATCAGGCTCGAGCCGCTCGTCACGCCGTCGGCCAGCTCCAGCCAGCCGAATTCCTCGCTCGAATAAAGAATCCAGTCCTCGGCAAGGCGGCTCAGGTGCAGCATGGCGACGCTCGCCGCATACAGAAAATCGAGCGCGAAATCGCGGTCGCCCGAAACGTCCATGCTGTTGCGAGTGATGGCATCGAATCCCAGGTCGCGCGCCATGGCTTCCCGGTCGAACGGAAAACCGCTGCCTGCCAGGGCCCCGGAGCCAAGCGGCAGCACGCTGGCGCGCCGCCGCGCTTCGCCGAGCCGCTCCCAATCGCGGGCGAACATCTCGAAATACGCCAGCAGGTAGTGCGGCCACAGGACCGCCTGGGCCCGCCGCGTGTGCGTGTAGCCGGGAATCAAAGCCGCGGGGTACGCCTCGGCCAGATCGAGCAACGCCCCCATCAGGCCGCCCAGCAGCGCCCGCGCCCGGTCGCATTCCTCGCGCAGCCACAGCCGCGTATCGAGCGACACCTGCTCGTTCCGGCTGCGGCCTGTGTGGATCTTGCCTGCCACCGCCCCGGCGCGCTCCTGCAACTTGCGGATGACCAGCGTGTGCACGTCTTCATCCGTGGCGCCTTCGTAAAACCCCGGTGAGGCGGCCTCCGCGCGAATTGCCTCGAACGCCGAAACAATCGTCTCCCGCTCTTCGGCGGTCACAATGCCGGCCCGCTCCAGCGCCCGCGCGAAGGCCTGCGAACCCCGTATATCGGCGTCGATCAGGCGCCGGTCGAAGTCCAGCGATCCCGAAAAGCGCTCGAAGACCTCCGACGATCCGGATTCGAAGCGGCCGCCCCAAAGCTTCATTTGGATTGCGCGGCCCGCGCGGCGCGAACCTTGATCGGCAGGCCGATCAGGTTGATGAAGCCGAGCGCGTCCTTCTGGTCGTAGCTCGCCCCCATGGTGAAGCTCGCAATGTCGAGCGAATAGAGCGAATACGGCGACTTGCGGCTCAGCGGCTGTATGTTGCCCTTATAAAGTTGCAGCTTCACTTCGCCCGTAGTCGTTTCGCTCACCTTTTCGAAAAACGCGTCCAGCGCCTCCCGCAGCGGCGTGAACCACAGGCCGTTGTAGACCATCTCGGCGTATTCCAGCGCGCGCTGCTGCTTGTAGTGCAGCGTGTTCCTGTCGAGCGTGAGCGCTTCCAGTTCGCGGATGGCGAACATAATGAGCGACCCGCCCGGCGTCTCATAGCACCCGCGCGACTTCATGCCTACGAAGCGATTCTCCACCAGGTCGATCCGGCCGATCCCGTGCTCCGCGCCGATTCGGTTGAGCGCTTCGAGCAATTCGAACGCCTTCATGCGCGCTCCATTCACCGCGACCGGCTCGCCTTTCTCGAAAGCGATGGTCACCTCACCCGGCGCGTCGGGCGCTTCCGCCGGGCTCTTGGTGAGCATCCAGATTTCATCCGGCGCGGCGTTCGCCGGGTCCTCCAGCGCGCCGCCTTCATGCGAGATATGCCAGATGTTGCGGTCGCGGCTGTAAATCTTGGTCGTGGTGGCGGAAATAGGAACGTTGTGCGCGCGCGCGTATTCGATGGCGTCCTCGCGCGACACGATGTCCCACTCCCGCCACGGCGCGATCACCTGAAGCTGTGGGGCCAGCGCCTTGTAAGTCAGCTCAAAGCGCACCTGGTCGTTGCCTTTCCCCGTGCAGCCGTGCGCCAGCGCGTCGCAGCCGGTGGCCAGCGCCACTTCCACCTGCCTCTTGGCCAGCAGCGGACGCGCAATCGAGGTGCCCAGCAGGTACTTGTGCTCGTAGACGCCGCCCGAGCGCACCAGCTTCCATAGGTACTGCGAGACGAACTCCTCGCGCATGTCGGCGATATGCACTTCCGAAGCGCCGGTCTTCAGCGCCTTGGCTTCGAGGCCCGTCAGTTCGTCCGCGCCTTGCCCGATATCGCCGCACACCGCGACCACTTCGCAGCCGTAGTTCTCCTTCAGCCACGGGATAATGACGGAAGTATCGAGGCCTCCCGAGTAGGCCAGAGCCACTTTTTTAGGTTTGTTCATAAGCTTGTTGGGGCGTGCATTTCACAGTAGGGGTCGGGCATGCCCGACCCTCTTCTTTCACAACATCGTCAACAGCAGCGCTTTCTGCGCATGCAGGCGATTCTCCGCCTGATCGAAAACCACCGAGCGCGCGCACTCCATCACCGAGTCGCTCACCTCTTCGCCGCGCTTGGCGGGCAGGCAATGCATGAAGACCGCGTCCGGCCGCGCCAGCGCGAAAAGCGCGTCGTCCACCTGGTATTCGCGAAAATCCCTGCGGCGTATGGCGCTCTCCTGTTCCTGGCCCATGCTGGCCCACACGTCGGTGTAAACGGTGTGCGCGCCGCGTACCGCCTCGGCCGGGTCGTGCACAATCGAGAGCGCCGCGCCCGAAACCGCGGCCAACCCTTCGGCCTGCGCCACGATGTCCGGGTTCGGCGAGTACCCCTGCGGGCATCCCAGCGAAAAATCCATGCCCAGCCGCAGTGCGCTCAACATCAGTGAGTGCGCCACGTTGTTCCCATCCCCGATGAACGCCAGCTTGAGGCCCTGCAGTTCGCCGAAGCGCTCGCGAATCGTCTGCATATCGGCCAGCGCCTGGCAGGGGTGGAACAGATCGCTCAGGGCGTTGATCACCGGCACGGACGACCATTCGGCCAGCCCATCGATGGTCTCCTGCCGGAACACCCTGGCGACGATGCCGTTCACCCAGCGGTCCAGGTTGCGCGNNGGTCAGCCGCGTGCGCAGCGAGGGCTTCTCAAACAGCAGCGCGATGGACTTGCCCGCCAGCGCCTGCGCATAATCCCCCGGAGACCGCTTGACCGCGGCCGCCAAGTCCAGCAGATAACGCAACTCGTCGTCGGTCAGGTCCAAGTCCCGGAGCAGGTCCGAGGCATGCGTCTTCACAATCCGGCTCGGGTCCANNGCCAGCGGGCATGTCGGCCACCTTGGTTGAATTTTTATTCACCTGAATGAATAATCACACATTCCGGCGCCTGGAGTCAACCTCTGCGTTTGACCGGTACTGATACGGGGTGCGTTGCTGTGACCACTGAATATTTATCCACCCCGTTAAATCAGCGACTTGCGGGCGCCGCTCACGGGTCGGCGCGAGTGTCAAGAAAAATCGGTAAAGCACACAGGAACATCTACTCTTGGTCGCTGACGGGTGGTAGGCTTTGGAAATGGCCCGCGCGTCACGCCAGAATACTTCAGCCAGGGAGTGCGCTAGCAGCCCGTGGCAAAAA
>PLGA01000573.1:0-1266 GCA_003139735.1 Bryobacterales bacterium
GTCACGAAGACCTTGCTCACGCTGTCTAGCCTGATCAGCGGTTCAGAGCCGTTGTCCATGTTGTTCCCCTTTACGAAATCGCAAGGAATCAAGCCAATTCAATTCAATCGAATCCGGTCGTAGGCGTCGTATTGCGACATGTCCGATAAAATCACGCGGTCGCCCGTCTGCAACCCGTTCTTGATTTCGATGGTATTCACCGAACTCCGGCCGAAGGTCACTTTCACCTTCTGGGCGTACTTGCCGTCCGGGTCGATCTTGANNATGGTCCCGTCCACGCTCAGGTCCGGGCGGGCGCCGGGCGGAAGCTGGCCCTCCAATTTTACATCCACCGTCACCGTGCCGTTGATGATGGACGGATCGATCCGCGAAACGTGGCCATCGATCAGCCCGTTGCGCGTATCGACCACGGCGGGCAACCCGATGGTAATGTCCTTCACCTGCGTCTCGGCGATCTTCAGCTCCGCTTTCAGCTTGGAAGGCTGCGCCACCTTGCCGAGCGGCGTCCCGGCGGTCACCTGCTGGNNTGCAACATGCCATCGAACCCGGCCCGCACTTTCAGTTGGTCCACGCGGCTCTTCTTCAGCTCGTAATCGGCGCGGAACTGATCGATTTTCACGCGCTGCGCCGAAAGCTGCGATTCCTCGGCCGCCCCGTTGATCGAAAGCCTCTGCTGTTCGATGCCGTTGCGGTTGCCCAGTTCCTCGGCCTTCACGGCGGAGATCTTGGCATCCACCCCGGCCAGGAGGTTCTCCTTGGCCAGGGCGGCATCGCGGTCGGCCTCCAGCTTGGACGTGTTGTAATCGGCGGCCACCTGCGCGGCCGTCGACTTCATGTCCAGCAGGGTCTTCTCGAGAGTGACCTTGAGGTTGTCGTAGTCCGCTTGCGCGACTTTGAGCGCGAATTCCGCGTCCTGCTCCGCCTTAATCAGGTCCGGATTGACCAGAACCATCACCACGGAATCGGCTTTGACAGGGGTGCCGGGCCTGACCAGGATTTGCGCCACCCTCCCGTCGNNTGGTGGCTGGTATCAGCATGGTCTCTTCGGGAACCAGGGTTCCGAGGCCGTGTACTTCAAGCACCATCGCCCCGCGTTTCGCGGTATCCGGCCACAGCGCGGACATGTCCACCGGAGGCGCCGCCGGCTTGAGCCGCGACAAGCCATAGAACATGCCTGGAATCGCTAATGCCACTATCGCGAGGAAGATGGTCCAACGGACGATCTTCCTCCGCCGGGCGTCTGTTCGTGGTATGTCCATTTTGTGT
>PLGA01000573.1:1278-11143 GCA_003139735.1 Bryobacterales bacterium
GTGTCCGGTTTTGGGATGTTCTGTGCGATAGCAGAACAGGCTGAGGCCGGGCACCCCGCCTCAAGCGCCGCGAAGAGCAGCACGAATAAGCGGCCGGCCAAAGCGGTGACAACCGCTCTCTTACGTTCNNCCGCGAACGTAAGAGAGCGGTTATCGCTCCGCCCCCAAAAAAGAAAGGCCCAGATGGCCGCCGGACCGCATTCGAGCGGTAACCCGGCGGCCAAACTGGGCCGCTGACGCGCCTTGCGGGGGAAATCCTACGGCGTCTTTACGACGATGCTCCGCTTGTCCAGAAGCTCCCCGGTCTGCGTATAAAGGTTCAGGACCGCCTTTTGCAGCGCGATCTTGGAGTTGACAAGCGTCAGGTCCGCGGCGGCCAACTGCTGCGCCGCGATCACCACATTCTGCTGGATTTCATTACCCAACGAGTACTTGGTGTGCTCGGCGTCCAGGTTCTTGGACTCAAGGTCGTCCTCGGTCTTCGCCAGCGCCAGGGAATCTGTCGCGCTTTGCAGGGCAACCACGGCGTTCAGGATGCTGAGCCGGATGCTCTGCTGCGTGTTGCGTACATTGAGCGCGTCGTTTCTCTTCTGGATCAGGGAGTTGGCTAACGCCATCGAAGCGGTTCGGTTGCGGATGGGCAAAGTCAACGTCAGACTCGCCGCATAGGTGGGTTCCCCCCATCCCCATGCTTGGCCCAGCGCGTCCCCCAAACCACCGGAAATCGGCGGACCCACGTAGGTGGACCCGAAGCCGCCCGTGTAGTATCCGCCATTACCCGCGCCGTTATAACCCAGCTTGAGGCTAAGCGACGGCAGCAGGTTGTTCTTGGCGCTCGCCAGCGACAGATCGTCGATGTCCAGGCTCTGCTGTGCGCTCTTCAGGGATGGCTGCAAGTCCAGCGCCTTCTGTACCTCCAGTTCCTTATCGGGAATCACCGCCTCGGATTCGGGCAGTTCCACCGATTCGGTCAGGCTGAGCGGCAGCTTGCGAATGTCGGGATCCAGATCCACCGCAATCTGGTTCCGTACGGCGTCATAGGACTGAGCTTCGTTATACTGCGCCTGCGCATAGGCAAGCTTCGCTTGGGCAAGGGCCCCTTGCGGGTTGTACGTGTCCAAATAGGAGACGGCGCCTAAGCTGTACTGCTTCGAAATGAAATCCCAGTTAAATTGGGCGGCGTCGAGGGCACTCTTTTCGACCTTCGTCGTTTCGCGCGCGGAGATCGCGTTCCAGTAAACATTCTCCGCGTTGTTGATCAGGTTCAGAAGGGTCGACGTCAGGTTGAATCCCACCTGCTTATACGAGCTTTCCGCCTCGAAGAGCGGGATCTTGGTAATGTAAACGCCACGGCCCCGCAGCAGCGGCTGCGTAATGGAGACGCCAACGCCGGTGTTGAAGCTCGGGTATCCTCCGTTTCCGCCTGAGGTTTTCGTCCCGGAGACGTCCGCCGAGATGAACTGGCCCGTTTCCAGCGTCTGACTGTAACCGAAGTTCAACGGGATTAAATGGCTCTCAGTGGTCGAGGCGCGGTAAGCGTCTGGCGTACTGGGCAAAGGGGCGTTGATCGCAATCTGCGGGCTAAAGCTCGCGGTGGCCGTCGGGTCCCAAAGTCCATATACGCTGGTAATATTGTTTCTCGACCTCTCCAAACTCAGGTACTGAATCTGGATACTGGTGTTGTTGGCCATCGCCAGGCCGAGATAGTCCTTGAGCGAAAGCTCGAGATTGCCGTCTTTCACGAAATCCCGCAACCGCGCCGGCGGCTGCAATATGATCTTGGTATCGATTTGCTTGAACGTCTCCCGAAAATAATTCGGCTTGGGAAAAGACGACATCTGCGCAAACGCGCCGGTCGCCAGCAAGATGCCTGTTGTTAATGTCCTGATGATTTTGTGCTCACTCATAACGGATGGCCTCGATGGGATCCAGTTTCGCAGCCTGTACGGCCGGATAAATGCCAAATAACAATCCAATAAATACCGACACGCCAAACGCGACCGCGATCGACGAGACGGTCACCACCGTCGGCCAGCCCGCCGCCGACCCGATGATCTGCGCCAGCGCCCATCCGAAGAGGATGCCCACCAGGCCGCCCGCGATGGAGATCAGCACCGCCTCCGACAGGAACTGGCGAACAATGTCGGATTGCCTTGCGCCGATGGCGCGGCGAATGCCGATTTCCCTGGTTCTCTCAAGCACGGTCGCCAGCATGATGTTCATGATGCCGATGCCGCCCACCAGCAACGAGATGCCCGCAATGCAAATCATGACGATCTTGAAGATTAACTGCGTCTGCTTCTTCTGTTCCAGCAAGCCGGCCGGCACGATGATCTCAAAATCGCCCGCGTCCTTGTGGGTGAACGCGAGCAGGGCTTTCACCACGTTGGCGGTCTGGATGGAATCCACGCCGGGCTTCACCTTCATGTACATGCCGTCGATCTCGTCCCTCAGGTAGCTGGTGGAGTCTTCAAAGCGCCGCATCACCGTGTTCAGCGGGGAAATCACCAGGTTGTTCCGGTTCACGGCCGCCGCGCCGGCCTCGTCCGAATCGGAGGTAGCCTGTTGGGTAAGAACTCCAACTACCTCCAGCCAGGTATCGTTGACTTTGACGAACTTGCCCACCGCCGGGTCGTAACCGAGCAGATTGACCTTGGCGTCTTCGCCCAGCACGCAGACCGGGGCCGAAGAGTCGTTTTCGTCTTGGGTAAAGAACCGGCCCTCGGTCAGCTTCAGGGAGTTGATTTCCATGTAATTCGGGAGCACTCCGATCAGCCCGGGCAACTCCTGCGAGGTCTTGGGCATCACCTTCGAGGGCTTGAACTTCTTGCGAGGAGTAATCGCGTCCAGGCCGGCGATGTTCGCGGAGATGTTACGGTAGTCCCGGAAGGTTAATCCCGGCGAGATCGCGCGCACCGCTTGCAGCGTGTCGCGGTCCGCAGCTTCGTGCGCCTCCACGATGATGTTGTTGACGCCCAGTTGGTCGATGAACGCCATCATCTGCTGCTGCGCGCCCTCCGTGATGGAGAGCATGGCGACCACCGCGCCCACCCCGAAGATCATGCCGAGCATCGTCAGCAGGCTTCGCAGTTTGTGGGCGTAGAGGCTCGCCACCCCCATCTTTAATTCGGGTATGATGTGACCTAAACCCAGCATGGTTATTTCCCTCCCGGCATCATGGATGTGGCTGAGGTGGGCTTCTTGGTCTCTTCCGCCTTGCCCTTTTCGGCCTTGTTGGCCGTCGGGTCTTGCAAGGCTACAAGCTCTCCCGGTTCGACGCCCGATTCCAACACCATGGTCGTTTCGCTCTGTTTCATCACCTTCACCACCCGCGGGCTGAACTTCCCGTTCGCCGTCTGCACGTAGACCAGGGACTGGCCGCCCTTTTCGAAAACAGCCTGCTGGGGAACGTGGAGCGCGTTGGGAATTCTCTCGACCTCGATTTCAACGTCCGCGAGAAGGCCCGGCCTCAGTAGCAAGGCAATATCGGTATCCTTGTCCGGAGGAAGGGGCAGCTTCGCATTGTCGCGGTCCTCGTCGGTATAGTTGGGCATCGCCGCCGTCGTGGCTGGTTGACCCCTGCCACCGCCGGCGCCGCCGGGTCCGCCTTGACCGCGGCCGCCACCGCCCGCCATGTCGCCGCCACCCCCGCCACCGCCCTGACCGCGGCCTTGACCGCCGCGGCCGCGCCCCTGCTGCGGCATCAGCGCATCCATTTGCGCCTGAAGCTTGTCGCGGTCCGCGCCCGTCGCGGTGAGGAGTTGCTTGCCGATCTCCGCTAGCTTCTGCCGGTCCGCGTCGGAGAGAGTGGGCGTGGATCCCCGGCCGCGGCCTTGGCCTCCGGCTTGGTCTCCGCCTCGACCACCCGCCTGNNGTCGGGCCCGCCCGGCCCGCCGCCGGGTCCGCCGCGTCCGCCACCACCCATAACCGGCGCCAAGCTGACCAGGTTCTTCGACGCATTCTCCGCCGCCTGGTTCATGATGCGGTCCACATCGGCCGGCTTCATGCCAAGGCCGGCCAACAGCGCGCGCATATCGATGGAGAATGTGACATCGAACTTTTTCGAGGGGTCGCCGGAAAACACATCCGTGGCGGCGGTGCCGCTCAGCGTCTTGATCTTGCCGGGGAACCGCTTGTCCGGAATCGAATCCAGTTGGAAGGTCATCTCCTGGCCCTCCTTCAAGTTGTCGCGATCCATTTCACCGATCTTGGCCGATAAATTCATTTCGGAAAGATCGAGCAGGTCCGCCACGTTCATGCCGGCCTGCAATTCGTCTCCCTGCCGGATATCCGGCATCTGCATGCCGAAATTGAAGTTCCCGGCTTTGTTTTGCTTGATGGCCACCATCCCCGACATGGGCGCCAGCGTCTTGACGGTCTTGAGCCTGGCTTGGTCGGTCTGCAGATCCGTTGCGGCCCGCTGGCGGTTCGCCATGAATACCGCAAGCTGCGAATCGAGCAACGCCTCCCGCATTTGGTTGTCGAGCGCCTGCTGTTCGAGCGTCCGCTTGGCCTGCTCTTGCGCCAGGACATACTGCTTCGCGATGATCGCGGACACAACCGGGATTTGCTGCACGTTCAGACTCGCCTTCTTGACGCCAAACTGAGCGCTGAGCAATGCCACCACGTCCCTGGAACGCGTAATATCCTGGCTCAGCCGCTGCGCCTTAATGTTCTGGTCGGTGCCATCAAGGCTGAGTTTCTCCGAATCGACGAAAGCCTGTAGTTCCGAATCGTCGTATTCCACGATCAGGTCCTTTTCCTTCGCCAGAGATCCCATGGCCGCTAGTTGGGTCACCTGCACCGTGCCGTTCAGGTTGGGAGCGTACAGCGGGAAGACCCGGACCGCATTCAGTTGGCCGCGCGTGTAGGCGCGGATCACCACATCGCCGCGCTGCACGGTGGCCGTGGCGATCGAACTGGCCTTCTCCGGCCGGTTCTTGTAATAGTGGTAGCCGTACCACCCCCCGCCCACAACAATCGCCAACACGATCAATCGATAGATTGCCTTTTTCATGAGAATCTGTTCCCGCGCCGGGACATGGCGCTTTATATCTTCTTCTTAGCCTGCTTCGCTGCCTTCACCGGGTCCACGAGCGCGACCACATCGCCCTCTTTCAATCCGCCGGTCACCACGATCTCGTCCTCGTTTTGCCGGCCGATCTGGATCGGGCGCATCGTGAATCCCTTGCCGCTCTGAACGTACACCACCGGCTTGCCTTTGTTGTCGAAGCTGGCCTGCAACGGAATCGTCAGCGTGTTTGCCTGGCGGTAGACAACGATGTCGCAACTGGCGGTGGTGCCCGGACGCAGCCGCTCGTCCACGCTGGTCAGAGTGGCGCGCGCCGGGAAACTCTTCACGGTGCTCGCGCTCATATCGGCCCCCACCCCGGTAAACGTCAACGCGGCGGCCGGGGCGATGAAATCCAGCTTGGCCGCGAATTCCTTGTCCGGGATGGAATCCACCCGGATTTTCAGGTCCTGGCCAAGCGCAATCTTCCCCCGGTCCACTTCGTCCAGCTTCAGATCGATGTAAAGCTGGGAAACGTCCGGAATTTCAGCAATCGCCGCCCCGGCCCATGCGTTGTCGCCCTCTTTGAAGGGGGGCGCGCCGCCCTGGCCGAAAGTTCCCGTCGCGCGGAAGTTCTGCAGAATATTCACGTTGCCATCGGTCGGCGCCTTGATTTCCATCTGGCCGAGATAGGTCAGGGCCAGGTCGCGGTTCTTCAAGGTGTTGGCGACCTGCTCACGCCCCTGGAGAATCGAGGCCTCGTCCCCCACCCACATGGCGTTGAGAAGGGATTTCTGATAGTTGAGGGCGCCATCCGCAACTCCCACGGCGATGCGGTCCTGTTCGCCCAGAATAGCCGAGAGGACTTCCGCTTGGCTGGCCGTCAGCTTGGCATTCTCCAGCCCATAGGTGGCAACCATCTTGGACAGCGCGTAGTTCACATCGTCGTCTTTTTCCTGGGCGATTTGCTGCTCGAGGCTGCCCTGGGCCTGTCTCACCGAGTTGTTGCGCGTGTAGAGGTTCTGCTCCATGGTCGCCGTGTCGAACTGGATTACGTCCTCACCCTTCTTGACCACCTGACCGTTCTTGGCCAGGCGCAGGATGCGCAACCCGGGCACCTGGGGCGCCATAAGAACGGCGGAATGGGTGCTCTTGATGTCGCCGCGCGTACGCACGCTGACGACGAAATCGCCCTTCCTGACGCGCGCCACCGGGATCTGCAATTCGGTGGTCATCCCGTAATGATAGGTCGCATAACCGCCGCCGCCCAACGCCAGCAGGCCGATCAAGGCGAACATCGCCTTCACCTTTCTGGGGTCGTGTTTGCCGAGGCGAGTTTGAGGTCTTATTTCAGCCATATCGTTTTCCCGTCCAGTTGCTTTTCCACCGCCGCTCCGCCGCCCTAGACTACATCGGGCGCTGGAGCGCTACCACGTCGCCTTTCTGTACGCCGGAGTGAATGGCGACGTCCGTGAATCCGACCACCCCGGTTTCCACCGGCTTACGTATAAAGGCGCCTTCCGGATTGCGCAGAAAGACGTACTTGTTGCCGTTCTCCTCGAACAGCGCCGACCGCGGCACAACCACGGCGTTCTGCTCCGATTGCAAATACACTTCCGCGCTCGCGGTGAGATCCGGAATGATCCGCGGGTCCATCTTGTCCAGGTTGATGCGCACCGGAATCTCGCCCACGTAGCTGGCGCGGAACGTGCTCGTTTGGGCCATCGCGCCGATGCCTTCCAGCGTTCCGGGCACCTCGATATCGTTATAGGCGTCCAGGCGGATACTGGCCTTCATGCCGAGCCGCAGCCGCTCCGCGTCCACTTGGTTGACGCTCGCGGACAACACCATCGACGACGGATCGACGACGAACATAAAGGGCTGCCCCGAGCGGACTTGATCGCCTTCCCGAACCGTGCCGAATTCGTTGTTGCGGACGATGCTGGCCATCACCACGAAGCCGGCGATCGGCGCGGTCATGGTCATCTTCTTCAAGTTCTGCTCGGTGCGCCCCAACTCAAGATTCGCCTGGTCGCGGTTCAGCTCCATACCTACGATCCTGGCGCGTTGCTGCTGATCGAGCAGGTCGTCTTCGTAAAGGAGCTGCTGGTACTGGGCACTGCCTTGCTCCACGGCGACGTCGTATAACTGCGCCTGGATCGAGGAGATCACCCGGTTCGTCTGCTGGTTGAGTATAGCGTCATCCCACGCCGCCTTTCCCGCGCGGACCTGTTGCAGGTGGGACTCCTTTTGCATGCCCAAGCTGGCCATCTGGTTCTTGATATTCGCGTCCAAAGTGATGAGCGAGTCCTTGTAATCGTCCAGACGTTGTTGCTGCGCCACAGTGTCGAACTGGGCGATCACGTCGCCTGCCTTTACGCGGGTGCCGGCCGAGGCCAATTTGGTCAAAATGAGCGAAAAATCGGTCTGTTGGGCCGCGCCGAAACCCTGTGCCCCGCCGCCGCCACCGCCAACAGCCATGGCTTGCCTGGTGTTGGTCATGTTCGCCGATCCGCCGCGGTTGACGTCCGTCCGGCTGCCCTGAATGCGCGGCGCCAGGATGGTAGCCTGGAGCTTCGCCGCGATCGTCCCGTTCAGCCTGATGGTCGCGTCCACGTTGCCGATACTGGCCGAAACGGTCGGAACCGAGATCACGGGCCCGCCGGTCGCCGTCGCGGCATTGGTGGCATGCCAGTAATAGGCCAAACCGCCGACAATCAGGGCCGCGATCAGGATGCCCCATAACTTCCTTCGCGGCTTCGGTTGCAGCGGAGGGACAATGGCTGGGCCCGGAGTCGGTTGCGGTTCTCTTCCGGGGCCTGGAGCGGGTGCGGTGCTCGCGGAAAATTGCATAGTTCCTTCCAGTCCTTTTGAGGTCTTTTCAACGAGAAGACGACTGGCGCCTCCGAAAGGTTATCGCCGCCCCGCTGAAAGTTCCTACTTTTTTTGGCGTGCGAAATGATTTCAACATGCCTCACGCGGCAAGTCCAGCCGGCGCCTGCTTCGGCCAGGCGTCCCCGGTCCGTATTTAGTCCGAACTGGGGCTGGGCCGCAGCCTAAAACCTGACGCGGAGACGCGGAGAAACCCTTGTCAGCTTAAAGCGCAAGACTTGGTGTCCTCTTGCCAAGCCCTGTAAGGGTCTTCTCAGCGTCTCTGCGTCTCCGCGTCATAANNCCTGCCAACGTCCTTTCGCAGCAGCATCCCCAAGACGGTTACGCACCCCCCGTAAACCCCGGCAACTGCGTATGCTATCGTGAAGGTCAGTGCCGCCTCTCAACATCCACCTGGAGCAGTACGAGGGCCCGCTGGACCTGCTGCTGGACCTGATCCGCAAGCAGCAGATCGACATCAAAGACATCCCCATCGCCACCATCACCGCCCAGTATTTGGAGTACATGCGGCAAGCCCGGGAGATGGATATGGATTTGGGGGCCGAGTTCGTCTACATGGCGGCCACGCTCATCCACATTAAGTCCAAAATGCTGCTGCCGCGGGATCCCGCCCTTGCGCCTGAGGCCGCCGATCAGGAAGATCCCCGACGGGAATTGGTCGAGCGGCTTCTGGAACACGAGCGTTTCAAGAACGCCGCCGAGATGCTCCAGCAGAAACGCCTGATCGAGGAAAACGTCTGGTCGAACCCGCAGATGAAGTCCTTTGTCGGGGAGGATGAGGACCCCGGCTTGGCGATTACCCTGTTCGACTTGGTCAAGTCCCTGGGCGACTTGCTCGAACGCGCCAAGAATCGCCCCGTCTATGAGGTGGAATCGAGCGACGTGACGGTGGCGGAGATGATTCGCTACCTCCATGATCAGTTCAGGGAAGCCGGACCGGATCAGCCGGTTTTCATCCTCCGGGTCTTCGAGCGGCAGCGCAGCAGGCGGGCCATGGTGGCCCTCTTCCTGGCCGTCCTGGAAATGGTGCGAATCCAGGCTGTTGTTTTGATTCAGAAGGACTTATTCGGCGAAATCGCCTTGCAGCGCCACTCTAATTTCGAGGCCGCGTTCGCCTCCGGCGAGCCCATCGCGGCCATCGAAAAGGGCTACACCTAAAGCATGGAAGAACTGGAAATTCACCCGGAACCGGTTAGTCCGGAAGACGATCCGGCGCCCAACGGGCCGGCGGAGTCGCCCGTCGTGCCCGCGGTTTCCATGGACGACTGGCTGGACGCTCCCCGAACGGACTCCGAACCCGATCCCAACCCCGCCGCGGCGGAGGACGCCCGCCTGAAGGCCGTACTTGAGGCGATCGTTTACGTCACGGAAGATCCCATCACGGTGGCCCAGGCAGCCGCCGCGCTCGGGCAGCCCCCGGAACGGATCAAGTCGCTGCTCGACCAGCTTGTAGCGGAATTCGACAAGCCCGAGCACGGCTTGGCGGTCAAGGAGGTGGCTGGCGGCTACAAGGTGGCCACCAAGGCGGAGCATCACGACGCTGTCCGCAACTTCGTCAAGAGCATCAAGCCGCCGTTGAAGCTTTCGCTTCCGGCCTTGGAAACCTTGGCCGTGATCGCCTACAAGCAGCCCGTCACCGCGCCGGAGATCATGGAGATCCGCGGCGTCCAGGGCACCGGGGTGCTCAAGACCCTTCTGGACCGTAAGCTGATCGCCGCCGCCGGGCGCAAGAATGTGATTGGCAAACCGATCTTATATAAGACCACTAAGGATTTCATGATCCAGTTTGGCTTAAAAGACTTGAGCGAGCTGCCATCGCTCAAGGAGTTCGAGGAGATTCGCCGCATGGCCCTCTCGGACGACGAGCCGCTGCTTGAGCAATCGGACCCTCCCCCCGACGACGTCCCGCTGCCCATCGAGCAATCGGAGCCACCCGACGGAGCCGCGAACGTAAGAGAGCGG
>PLGA01000031.1 GCA_003139735.1 Bryobacterales bacterium
CATTTGTTCGGGCGGGCTGATCCAAGGTCGGCAACTGGTCCAGAATCGCAACCCGTGCTCCACCTGCCATCGCTTCGTGAGCGCCGTGGCCCCGCAGAAGTTCCGTAGCCCGCAACGTGGGCAGCTGCTGCGCCAGTCGCGCCAGTTGCTGCATCTCATCACCGAATGGGACGGGTTGTTCCCGGAGAAGTTCTTCCCCCGCTTCGCGACAAGATCCGGCTTCAGTTGCGGTAAGCTGGACTCCGTCACAGGTCCCTGGTCCTTGCACGGAGTCAAAGCGGATGGGTCGTAACGACGAAGACTGGGCCGTTTTCTGGTGCTCGCTCTTAAGTCCCGTGCTGCTGGGAGAAATTCCCGAGCGGCGGCGCGAGCGGTATTTTCAACAACTCAGCCAAGAGGAACGCCTGCTGCCCAACGGTCAGCGGCGGCGGGTCTCGGTACGCACCTTGCGTCGCCAGTGGCGGCGGCTGAAAGACGGAGGAGTGCAGGGATTGTATCGCCGCCGCCGCTCGGACCGGGGCCAGCCGCGGAAGAAGCATAGCGACTTGTTGGCCCGCGCCGTGGCCTTGAAAAAGGAACAGCCGCTCCGCTCTGACGAAGCGATCAATCGCATCTTGAAGCGGGAGTTCGGGCGTGTGGTTCCGCGTTCCAGGTTGTACCGGCACTTGCGGCAGCAAGGGGCCACGCGGCGGAAACTGGGCATCTCGCTGGAAAAAGTCCGCTGCCGTTGGACGCGGGACCAACCCGGGGCGTTGTGGGTTGGCGACTTCGAGCACGGCCCGCTGGTGATGCACCAGGGCCGATCCGTGAAGACGCATCTTTCCGCCTGGATCGACTGCCACAGTCGCTACATCGTCGAGGCCCGCTACTACGTCCGCGAGAACCTGGACATTCTCGTAGATTCGCTCTTGCGGGCCTGGGGAAATCACGGCGCCAGCCGCGAACTATACGTCGACAACGCCAAGATCTACCACGCCAATGCCCTGCAATTGGCTTGCACGCAGCTCAACATCAGTCTCTTGCACCGGCCGCCACGCGATCCGCCGGCCGGCGGCCTGATCGAACGCTTCTTTCAGACCTGTCAGATGCAATTAGAGGCGGAAGTCCGCGCCGGAGGGGTCCTCACGCTCGATGACTTGAATCGTGTCTTGGCGGCTTGGCTGCGGGTGGCCTATCACCAGCACGTGCATAGCGAGACCGAACAGGCGCCACACGAGCGTTACCATCAGGAGCCCCGGCTTATTCGGCAAGTCGATTTAGGCGCCGTGCTGGGCTTCTTCCATCAAGAGGTGCTGCGCATCGTCAGCGAGGACTTCTCGGACGTGCGTTTGGAGAGCCTGTTTTTCGCCGTCGATCCGACGCTTCGCGGCGATCGGGTGATCGTCAAGTACGATCCCTTCTCGTCCCTGGATGAAATCCAACTCTACTCGACGATGGGCCTTTATCTGGGCCGTGGCCGACGTTACCAGCGGGAAAAGGGAAGTCATCCCCAACCGCCGCCCCTGCCGCCTGTGGGGCCCATCGCGCCGCACTATCTCGACGCCCTGCGGGCCGAGCACGCCGCCTTGCAGGAACAACGACGCAACCTGGGTATCGACTTTCATTCGGCACGGCAGAGGAACGTGTGGTCCGTGTCGAGTTTCGCCCGCGTCTTCGCCCGCTTGTTAGGCCGCCAGGGCGGCGTGTCGGGGCTGACTGCCCAGGAAATGGACCTCCTGGCCGCCTTCCACGCCCGCCATGATCGCGTCAGCGAAAGCCTGCTCCGGCAAGCCTTCGAGCAAGCCCCGGCGGCCACGCTTCCCGAAATCTTGTTTCAACTCCAATCCCTGATTCCCGAAAGGAACGACTGATGTATCTCGAACACTTGCAACTGAAAAGCCAACCCTTTGCCGAACACGCCACGGTTGCTGCCTTGTGGCAGGACCAACGTATGGACGAAGGTCTGGCACGGCTGGAATACCTGGTCCAGAGCGGCCAGTTGGGGCTGATCACTGGTCCCAGTGGGGTCGGTAAATCCGCCCTCTTGAAACGCTTTCTGCATGCCCTGCTGCCGCAACAATGCCAAGCCATCTACTGCCATCTCTCCCACCTGCCTCCGGCGGGTCTGCTGAAGCTGGTTGTCACGCAACTGGGCGAGACGCCGCGCCGCGGCAAAGAACGCATTTACGAACAGATCCTGGAACGGGCCTCGCGTGCCGAGGGCACCTTGTTGTTGGTCTTCGACGAAGCCCACCTGCTGGACGGCGATGCCCTGACCGACCTGCGGCTGCTGATCAGTTCGGCCCTCGACGTGCGGCCACCGCTGAAACTACTTCTGGTCGGCCAGGAACCACTTCGCGCAGTTCTGCGGCGGGCGCAGCACGCCGACCTTGTGAATCGCATCTCCGTCCGCTACCAACTGCGGCCACTGACCCGCGAACAGAGTTGCCGCTACATCGACTTCCAACTCAGCCAGGCCGGCGGCGACTCGAAACTGTTCGACGACTCGGTGAAGGCGGCCATCCATGACTTCGCCAACGGCGTGCCCCGCCAAATCAACAACCTGGCCACGGCTTGCTTGCTCCAGGCGACCGCCCGCAAGGTCCGGCGAATTGACGACGACCTGTTCCAACAAGCGGCCAGCGAATTCCAACTGCCCTAATCACCGGAGGACGAGCATGCCACGCTACTTCACCGACGATCTGTTACGCCGCTTACGCAACGACATCGCGTGGGCGACCTTACTGAAGCAACTCGATTGGCCGCATAAGCTCCGCCAGGGACAACTGGCGTTCCTCTGCCCCCGTTGCCAGGAATAGCTCTCCGCGGTCAATCCCCGCACCAACCTGGGCCGCTGCTTCTCTTGTGAGACGAACTTCAATCCGATCGAGTTCACCATGGCCGTGCAGGAATCCGACTTCGTCGCCGCCGTGCACTACCTGGAGTCCCTTCTGCGATGCGGCGAACCTCGCCGCGCAGCACGCTAAGGACCGGCGAAAAAACAACTGTCGCACTTCGCAAGGGGACAGTCCCATTTTCGCTGCGCGAAAATCGGGACAGTCCCCCACTTGTTCCTTCGCCGGTCCTAAGAAGCTGTTTCAAAACTCCCCTCGCCCCTTGCGGGAGAG
>PLGA01000561.1 GCA_003139735.1 Bryobacterales bacterium
CCCGCATGACGCAACCCTCCAGCTTCGACCCGTTCGCCCTCTTGACCGAGCGCACCGCCGAGGTGGACCGCGCCGTCCTCGAAGCCGCCGCCGCCACGCTCTTTTCCGCCGACGTCCCCGAGTTCGCCCTCCTCGCCGTCGGTGGCTATGGCCGCCGTCAGTTGTTCCCCTATTCCGACGTCGATCTCCTCCTGCTGTTCCCTTCCGAGCGCGCCGCCATCGCCCACAAATCCGAAATCTCCGCCTTCCTTCAGCGCCTGTGGGACGGCGGAATGCGCGTCAGCCAGTCGGTTCGCACGCCGGAAGAGTGCTTGCAGGTCCACGACCAGAACGCCGAATTGAACATCAGCCTGCTCGAGCGCTTCTACCTCGCCGGCGACCGCGCGCTCTACGACGCCATGGACCAGAAGCTCCCGCGCTTCGTGCACGCCAACCGCAACGCGCTGGTGGCCAATCTCGCCGGCCTCACCCGCGACCGGCATGCNNGGCTGCGTGGCCGGGGCGGCGGGGGTGGCGCGGCTGCACGACTACCTGCGCGGCGCGCCGGACGCCGAACCCTCGCCCGAGCTGCTTCCGGCTTTCGAGCACTTCGCGCGCGTCCGCTGGTGGCTGCACACGGATGCCAGGCGCGACCAAAACGTGCTGAGTTTCGATGCCCAGGACGCCCTCGCCGAGCAATCGGACGATGGCGGCCCGGCCGAGTGGATGCGCCGGCATTATCGCCACGCCCGCGCCATTTACCGCGCCGCTACCCGCGAGCTGGAGACCGTCGAGGCGCAGACCAGCGGGCTGTTCGCGAGTTTCCGGGATTGGCGCTCGCGCTTGGGCAACGCCGATATCGGCGTCCGCCGCGAGCGCGCCCATTTCCGCGAGCCCCGTCTCCTCGAAGCCGATCCCGACCTCGCCTTGCGCCTCTTCGAGTTCGTCGCGCGCCACGGCATCCCGCCATCGCTCGACGCCGCGCGCCGCATCGAAGCGCAGCTCGGCGCTCTCGAAGCTTACTTCGGCGGATCGCGCCCATCCTGGCCCGCCCTCACCCGCATGTTCACGCTTCCGCACGCCGCGCTGGCCCTGCGGTCCATGCACGAAACCGGCGCGTTGTGCGCCTTCTTCCCGGAGCTGAAAAGCATCGAGTGCCAGGTGATCCGCGATTTCTACCATCGCTACACCGTGGATGAGCACACCATGGTCGCCATTGAGCGCCTGTTGAAGCCCCAAGACCCCTACGCCGGCCTGCTCGCCGAGGCCGGCCAGTTGGGCGCGCTGGTCTTCGCCACGCTCTTTCACGATTCCGGCAAGGGCGACCCCGACAACGGCCACGTGGATGGCTCCGTCCGGCTCGCCGAAGCCGCCATGACCCGTCTGGGCACGTCCGCGGCGGACCGCGAAACCGTGCATTTCCTGATCGCCAAACACCTGGTTCTCTCGGCTACGATGCAGTCGCGCGACGTGTTCGACCCGCAAACCATTCAGGATGTGGCCGCCCAGATGCAAACCGTCGAGCGTCTCAAGGCCCTCACCTTGCTGACCTACGCCGATATTTCCGCCGTGAACCCCACCGCCATGACGGCTTGGCGCGCCGAACAGCTTTGGCAGCTCTACCTCGCCGTCTATAACGAACTCACGCGCTCGCTAGAGACCGACCGCATCGAAAGCGCTCCCGCACTCCCGCCTGAGCGCGCCGCCTTCCTCGAGGGCTTCCCGACCCGCTACCTGCGCACCCACACGGAGGCCGAAATCGCCGGGCATGAGGCGCTCGAGGCTAAGGCCCGCGCGCGCGGCGCGGCAGTCGAAGTCCGCAAGGTGGAATCCGCCTGGCAACTGACCCTGGCCGCGACCGATCACCCCGGTTTGTTCGCCTCCGCCGCCGGAACGCTCTCCGGCTTTGGCCTCAACATCCTCCGCGCCGAGGCCTTCGGCAACCGCCGCGGCATGGTGCTCGACACCTTCACTTTCGCCGACCCGCTACGCAACCTCGAGCTGAACCCCACCGAAGTGGACCGCCTGCGCTCCACCGCCGAGCGCGTCCTCACCGGCAGGCTGGACGTGAAAACCTTGTTGCGCAACCGCCCCAAGCCCGCCCCGCCGAGCAGCAAGTCCGGCATCCCCGGCCAGGTGAGCTTCAATTCGGACGCCAGCCGGACCGCGACGCTCATTGAAATCGTCGCCCAGGACCGCCCCGGCCTGCTCTACGACCTGACCTCCGCGATCTCCTCCCACGGTGCCAACATCGAGGTCGTCTTAATCGACACCGAAGCCCACAAAGCCATCGACGTCTTCTACGTAACCGCCAACGGCAAGAAACTAACCCCCGAGACCCAGTCCGCCCTAGCCGAATCCCTCCGCGAAGCCGCCGGGTAGGCCAGTGGGGCGGGCCGGGGCGCCCACGGCGTTTGTGGGCCCGCCTGCCTTCTTCGGCCCGATCCCCGCAAAATGCGTCCGTCCACGTCCGTCCCCTTGGCCGAGCCGCGAACGTAAGAGAGCATCATTCCGAGCCGCGAACGTAAGAGAGCGGTTGCGGACCGGGCCACCCCCGCGATCCACGGCGTCAAAGTTCGAGCAGCCGGAGTTTCCGAACCCGCTCGAAATCTCGCCGATTGTTTGTTGCGAGCGGAGCGTCGAGCGCCAACGCTGTGGCCGCGATCCAGGCGTCCTGAGGACTCAATGCGCGGCCTGCCCCTCGTGCATCGGCGCGAATCCGCGCCCAAACCGTGCATAGGTCGTTGTCCGCGTAGACCAGTTCGAAACGTTGCATGAATTGTTCGAGCAGGAGGCGACGTCGGCCGCCCCACCCTGCCGAAATCGCTCCCATGCGCAATTCCGCAATCGTCATGAAGGACAGAATCAACTCGGACCCGCGCAGGGCTTCAGCGTACTGTTTCGCGAGGGAATGCCAATTGAAAATGTAGGAGGCGACGTCGGTATCGACGACAATCTGGCTCATTCAGACGAGGAATTCTCGGCAGCCTGGCGGCGGTCCGCATAGATGGCCGCCACAAAGCGCTCCGTCTCCTTGTCCGGCGCAGGATCGACGTTTCGCAAGAGATCCTCGAACGAAAACGGCTGCGGCCCGACGACAACGGGCCGGTACCCTGTGTTCAAAAGATCCTGTACCTCGTCGTTCATTCCGCCGCTCCTGAAGCCAGTATAACGCGCTGAAACCGCCTCCGCCGCCAGGCGCCCGCGCACATTCGCCCGAAGTTTCGCCTGGCGAGCATCCCCTCCACCACTTCCATCACAGCCCCGCGGTGGGGCGGACCATCGCCGTCTGTGGTCTGTCTACTGCGTTACCGAAATGGTCTTCTCAACCCGCGCATCGGCCGACGACCCGCCGAGCGTGACGCTCACGCTCCCCGGCTCCACCACGAAGCTGTGCTTCGCCGCGTCCCAGTAAGTCAGGTCCGTCCCCTTCAGCCGCAGCCTCACCGTCTTCGTCTCGTTCGGCTGCAGCGTCACGCGCTGAAATCCGCGCAGTTCCTTGATGGGCCGCTCCACCGCGGAGTTCAGATGCTTCACGTACATCTGCACCACCTCGTCGCCCGCGCGCGTCCCCGTGTTCTTGACGTCCACGCTGACCGCCACCTCGCCCGCCGCACTCACCGCATTCGCCGACGTGTGCAAATTGGAATACTCGAACGTGGTGTAACTCAGCCCGAACCCGAAAGGATATTGCGGCTGCCCCTTGAAATACATATAGGTCCGGCCCTTGCGAATGTCGTAATCCATCATCGGCGGCAGATCCTCCACCGACTTGACCCAGGTGGACACCAGCCGTCCGGCCGGATTGTAGTCGCCGAACAGCACATCCGCCAGTGCATTGCCTTCCTCCTGGCTCGAGTGCGCCATGTGCAGAATCGCCGTAGCGTTTTGTTGCACCGCGCTCATCGAGTACGGAAAGCTCGAAACCAGCACCACGATGGTCTTGGGATTCGCCCGCTTAACCGCCTGCACCAACTGCGTCTGCGCCTGCTCCAGTTCGATCGCCTTGCGGTCCACCGCCTCTTTCCCCTCGCTCGGCAGGCATCCACGCCCGAATGACCCGTTGCACGTCGGGTTGTTCCCCACAAACACAATCGCTACGTCGGATTCGGCCGCCAGATTCGCCGCGCTGCTGTTGGCGGCGTTGTCCTGCACATAGCGCACATGGACGTTCGGCCCTGCCTTGTTCCGTATTCCTTCGAGCGGCGTCACCGTGTAGGGCGGTATCCCCTGGTACCAGTCGCCGAACACGCTGTCGGCCGACGGCCCAATCACCGCGATCGATTTTACGGCCGCCTTGTCGAGCGGCAGCAGATTGCCTTCGTTCTTCAGCAGCACAATCGATTCGTCGGTCACCTTCCGCGCCAGCGCCTTGTTCTTCTCGCCGTACCACGGTTCCTCGGTCCCCGTAATGTTGCTATATGGCGACATCTCGGCGGGGTCGAACTCCCCCAGCCGCATGCGCATCCGCAGATTGCCCCGTATGTTGTGCTCGATATCGGCTTCCGTGACCAGCTTCTTATCCAGCGCATCCTTCAACGGCGTAGCGTATTGATCCAGAAACACGCTGATGCCCGCCTTCACGCATCCTGCCACCGCCGCCGTCGGGTCCGCGTAATAGTGGAACTGGCGCGTCAGGTTGGGAAGGGAACCCGCATCCGTCGACACCATCCCATCGAACTTCCATTCCTTTTCCACAATGTCCCTGATGAACGGAGACACCGTGTCGGGAATCTTGTTGACCGCGTTGTACGATGCCATGTACGATTGCGCGTTGGCCTCTTCAATCCCCATCTGGAACGGAACCAGGTAGTATTCCCGCAGGTTCCGCTCGTCGAAATCCGACGACGAGCTGGTCCGCCCATCCTCGTTGCTGTTGGCCAGGAAGTGCTTCATGGTCGAAGCCGAAAGCAGGTGCTTCGGGTTGTCGCCCTGCAGCCCCTTGATCATCCCCACCGACAGCGTCCCGACCAGGAACGGGTCCTCNNGGCGCAGAATCTCGGGGTCCCACGTCTCGCCCAGTCCCACCGATTGCGGAAACGTGGTGGCCGTCATGGCCCCGCCCTGGGCCCAGCCCAAACCGTGCAGCCCTTCCGTGAAGTTCGTGAACCCCTTGATTCCCAGCCGCGCGATGGCCGGCTGCCGTTGCCCCAGCATGGCGATCTTCTCATCCAGCGTCAGCCGGGAAACCAGGTCGTTCACTCTGTCCTCAAGCGGCAGATTCGGGTTGCGGAACGGCTCGCCGCCGGTCGGCGCCTGCGCCATGCCGGCAGCCAAAAAAAGCGGGAGTATGATGGTCAGTGGTTGCAGTCGCATAAGGTCTCTTTGAGATACGAATATCACATATCGGCGCCCCAGGGACAGACGCGTGGACAGATCCGTCTGTCCCTGGTCTTGGCCGGAGAACTGGTGGGGCGGGCCTCCTGGCCCACAGGCGCTAACTTAACGATTGATATATCTTAATAACCGTGTTAGCTCCAAGGGCAAGCTAAAGCATGCCCCACCTGGCTTCAGGGCCTCTCGGACGCCCTCCTGGCCTTCCGGAAAACCTCCAGCAGCATCGCTTCGGTCAGCTTCCCGGTGGACGTGTTTTGCTGGCTCGGGTGGTAAGAGGCGATCAGGGCCGGCCGTCCCGGCGCCGTCGTGAACCGCCGGTTGTGGCCGAAATCGAACCCCGCGCGGCTGCGGATCGCGCCCTGGGATTTCAGGACGTCCAGGTAGCTGTCGAACGCGATCCTGCCCAGCGCCACCACCACCCTCACATTGGTCAGCAGCGCCAACTCGCGCTCCAGATAGGGCCGGCAGTTGCGCAACTCCTCGGGCGACGGCTTGTTGTCGGGCGGCGCGCAGCGCGCGGCGGCGGTAATGTAGACATCCCGCAGCCTCAGGCCGTCCTCGCGCGAAACGGCGGACGGCTGCGATGCGAAGCCGGTTTTGTGCAGCGCGCCGTAGAGCATGTCGCCCGAACGGTCGCCCGTGAACATGCGGCCGGTTCGGTTGGAACCGTGCGCCCCCGGCGCCAGGCCAAGAATCAGGATGCGGGCCTGGGGGTCGCCGAAGCCCGGCACCGGTTTGCCCCAGTAGTCCCAATCGCGGTAAGCCCGCCGCTTGACGGAAGCCACCGTGGCGCAGTGCTCCCGCAGGCGCGGGCATAGCCTGCAATGCACAATCTCACCTTCGAGAATCTCGAGCGAATCCATGAACCTTTCTTCATGTTACCTGGAATGAACCCACGCAGTTGCCGATATGTAATACGCGATGTTAGAGTATAGGGAAGGGCTTGACGGAGATAAACGAACGGTTCGGCTGCTCCGGTCGGACTTTTCGACGATCGCTCGGTTCTGTTCCCGCATGACGCGTTTATGAAGCGGCGAACTACATTACTGTTTGAGCGATGTCTCGCATTCGGATGCTTCCTTTTCCTGGTTTCCGGTCTCTGCTTCGGCGTGACCACTCCCCGGAAAGCAGTACGCCGCCGCCGGGCCATGACACGCATGGCCGCCGTGCTGAACACAGTGGCCAAGCCTGCCGCGGCGGTCAAGCCGGCGCCGGCGGTCGTCCGCACCGGGCTGGCGCAGGCATCGGTCGCGGGCGGACCCTGGACGAAGCCGACTTTCGCCGATTCCACGGACGGCGACAATGTGGACGGCGAAGACCTGGTGGTGCGCCGGGCGGCGGTGGAAGCGCTCGGCGATTACAACGGTTCGGTGGTCGCGGCCGACCCCAGTAACGGGCGCATCCTCAGCATGGTCAACCAGAAACTGGCCCTTAGCGGCGGCTTCCAGCCCTGCTCCACCGTCAAAATTTCGGTGGCCTTGGCCGGGCTCAGCGAGGAAGCCTTGAGTGCGGAGACCAAGTTCCGCCTGCCTGGATTGGGCAAGATGGACCTGACCTACGCGTTGGCCCACTCCAACAACTACTTTTTCGCGACGCTCGGGGAAAAGCTGGGATTCGAGAAAGTCAGTTACTACGCGCACCTCCTCGGCTATGGCGAGAAAGCCGGCCTGAATATTCCAGGCGAGCAACCCGGCCGCTATCCCGCCGCTCCGCCGCGCAACGGCGGAGTCGCCATGCTGTGCAGCTTCGGCGAGGAAATCTCCCAGACCCCCCTGCAACTGGCGGCGTTGATGTCCGCTCTCGCCAACGGCGGCACGCTCTACTACCTGCAATATCCCAAGACCCTGCTTGAGATGAGATCTTTCATCCCGCGCGTCAAGCGCCGCCTGGATATCGCACGGCTCATCCCGGTGGTGGAGCCTGGCATGCGCGCCGCCGTGGAGTTCGGCACCGCGCGGCGCGCCAGGGACGACGGCCCCATCGCCGGCAAGACCGGCACCTGCAGCCAGGATCATACGCACCTGGGATGGTTCGGTTCCTTTAACGGCGAGGGCGCCCGCAAACTGGTGGTGGTCGTGCTGCTGACCGGCGGCCGTCCCGATAGCGGACCGCTTGCCGCGGGCATCGCCGGCGACCTGTACCGCATCCTGGGCGAGAAGAATTACTTCGCCTCCGCCCAGCCCATCACTCCCGACACCCTGGTCGCCAGCCGGATCTGCTGCTCCCGGTAAACTCCGAGCGTGGGGCGGACCCGCTGCGAACGCTCCGGGGGCTATAATCTTAGCGAAGGCAGGCGGTGACTCATGACAAGCGGACGAAATGGCTCCAGGACGGAAACCCAACATGGCCTTTCTACGCGCGGCGCGGATCGGAAGCTTCTAAGTGTAAGGCTCCTCCGTCTTGCGCTCGGCGCTTTGCTACTGCCGTTCCTGGTAGGGACGTTCCAGCCCTATGCGCGAGCGCAAGCCGGTAACGCCGCGGGCGCTCAAGCCGTCCCCCGGCCGCAGGGCCAGAACCCCAATGGGATGCGCATCTACATGTGGTCGGGTCTCAAGTCCCATGGCGAGGGCCAGCATGACTACCCGCAGTTTCAGGCCGACTGGAGCAAGATTCTGACGGAGCATGGGGCCGTGGTCGATGGCTCTTTGCATTTCCCCCGCAGCGCCGACCTCGAACATACCGACGTGGTGGTGATATACAAAGGCGACGCGGGCTTTCTGAGCGACAGCGACAAGGCGACGCTCGAGGCGTACGTCAAACGTGGCGGCGGTCTGGTTAATCTTCATGACTCCTTGTGCGGTCCGGATCCGGCCTATATGGCGGCGCTGCTCGGTGGCGGAAAGAAGCATGGCGAGACGAACTACAGTTGGGAGGCGCCCATCCAGTACGCAATCGTGGACAAATCGAACCCCATTATGAAGGACATGTCGGACCTCACGATTTGGGATGAAGCCTTCTTCAAGATGACGTGGGCGAAAGATCCCGAGATCCACGTGCTGGCAAACGTTGTAATCCCGCCAACCGAATCTGCCGGCGAGCACAAGGGCGAAATCGTACCGCAGATCTGGACCTACGAACACACAGTCCCGGGCGGCCAGCCGGCGCGCGCGTTCGTGTGGATGCAGGGCCACACCTACGCCAATTTCGCCAACTACCAGATTCAGCGGACATTGCTCCGCGGCATCGCGTGGGCCGGGAAGAAGCCGGTGGATGAGATGGTGAACTACGTGGCTCCCGCCCGTCCCGGCGGCAGGGGAGGATTGCCCCTGGGAATGCCCGTGGGACCGCCCCCAGCCGGTAGGGGGCAATAAGCGACAGAGGGTGGGTGCGCCCTCCCGCCGACGCCAGCCGGCACGGGGCGCACGGCACCAGGCTAAGATTGAACGATGAACTTGTATCCTTATATCCGGTCTGTTATCCGGAAGCCAGTTTGCGTGGCTGCCTTGCTGGCCGCGCCAGTCTCTTTCGGAGCGCAGGCCGACCGGCAGCAGGTTCAAGCGCAGTTGCTCGATCACGCCGAGTTACTTTGCGCGAATTGCTTCTTCGGAGCGAGCGACTATTATTACTGCTTCGAGGCGGACAATAAAGTTCTGATCGGCTATCAAAAGACTCCGGTTTTGAACTGGCAGGACAAATCGAAGAATTACTTAGCGCCGGTCCACCCCTCGTGGGCGGCCTGGACCGCGCCCGGCCAGACCGTGCCGGTCAGCTATGATGACAAGCACATCTGGATCGATCGAGTGAAACCCGTAAGGCGGGGATTCTGGGGGCATCTGAAGGCACTCGCCTTCTGGGCCAGTCGAGCGGACGGCAAACAAGTAAGGCTCACCCGGAGCTCCATGCGGGACATCTTCATCAACAACGGCCAATGCCGGGGCGCCGATAACGCGAAGGCCCATTAACCGGCGTGGAAATCCTTGATTGCTGAGCTGTGGGGCGGGCTTCAGCCCTCCCCAGAGGGGACCCCGGGCTTGAGCCGAATGCCACTTAGTTTTCCCACGGGCGGACGCCTGCATAATTGGTGGGGCGGACGCCCTCGTCCGCAGCCGGCCCCCTGGCCGGNNCCCGACCAGGGGGTCCGCCCCACAATTTATGCAGAACACCAGATTTTCGAAAACTAAGTGACATTGGGCTTCAGCCCGGCCCGTCAAGGACGCTGCTTTGATTCTCCAGCGGCGTTTTTCTGCGTGCTCTTCGGATCGGCCACCGCGACCGAACGAAGTGCATTGACCGACGGTAAGGTGGAGGCGTCCCAACCGCCGCCGAGAGCCTTGATCAGATCCACTGCCGCACTCATGCGCCGTTGCAGGATGGTGATGGCGGTCTGTTGGTCGCCTAACGCGATGATCTGGGTCGTAATGACGTTCAGATAGGAATCGGTTCCGGCGCTGTACCGTTGCAACTCAAGAGTCAGCGCCTGCTGGGCAGCTACCACGGCTTCCTGCTCCTGCACCGCCTCTTCTGCCAGATAGCGCAAATTCGCAAGATCGTCCTCCACTTCCTGAAAGGCGGAGAGAACCGTCTGCCGGTAAGTGGCAACCGTCGCGTCGTATGCGGCTACCGCACCCTCCAACGCCGCCCCACGGCGGCCAAAATCAAACAGGGTCTGAGAGATCGACTGACTCGAAGACCAACTGCGGCTTGCCCAGGCGAACAGAGTCGCCAGATTGGAAGAAATAATACTGGGGCTCGCCGAAAGACTCAACGTGGGATAGTAAGCGGTCTCGGCAATGCCGACGTTGGCGTTGGCGGCGGCCATCTGGCGCTCACTCGAGGCGATGTCGGGACGCCGCTCGAGAAGCTGAGAGGGAACCGCCACCGGAATGGGCGGAGGGGGACCGCCGATCATGATGGCGCCAATCTCCAGAGAGGCTGGCGGCTGACCGGTCAGGATGGCTATGGCGTGCTCGTCCTGCGCCCGCGCGATGCGCATCTGCGTGCTCTGGGCCTTCGCGCCCGCAAGTTGGGTTTGCGCCAGGGTAATATCGGACTTCGACGCAACGCCGCCGGTGTGCCGGTTGATCGTGAGCTGCAGGTTCTTCTCGTAAGTTTCGATCGTATCGCTTAGCACCTTTAGCTGCATGTCCTGCGCCGCCAGTAAAAAGTAATCGGTCGCCAGCAGCGCCTGCTGGCTTAGCCGGATATTTTCGAGATCGGCCGCGCTCACCTGCGCGTTGTTCACCGCATTCTCGACCGACAAACGAACCCGGCCCCACAGATCCGGCTCCCAGGTCGCGGCTACGGGTAATGAAAAGCTCTGGCTGGCTTTTTTTTCGATGTAGCTTTGCGTGATCGCGGGGTTCGATCCGATAGAGGGATAGTAGTTTGCGTGATTGGCCAAAACGATAGCCCGCGCCTGCCGGAACTGTGCTTCCGCCTGCTTTACGTTCTGGTCAGTGACGTTGACTAACTCTTCCAGCCGGTTCAGTTGCGGATCGCCAAAAATCTCCCACCACTTGCCCTTGAGCAGGCCATCGCTGGGAGTCGCCATCTTCCACTGCCCGTTGCCGGCCATTTCTTTGAGGGCGGTGGGCGTCTGTGCTACCGGCCGCTGGTATCGCGGGCCGATCGTACACCCTGAGCAGAGGAGACAACCAAGAACTGCAGTTTTCCAACGTCGCGTCATCAGTCACCGCTCTCCGCGACCCCGCCGGGAATAAGAAAATCGGGACGGTGCCGGTAACTCGGCTGCCGCCGGCCGAAGCGCTTGCGAAGCCGGTCAAAATAAAGATAAATCACGGGCGTAGTGAACAAAGTCAACATCTGGCTGACCAAAAGTCCGCCTACGATGGAAATTCCGAGAGGCTTCCGCAACTCCGCTCCAGCGCCCCAGCCGAGCGCCATCGGCATCCCAGCCAGCAGCGCGCACATGGTCGTCATCATGATGGGCCGGAACCTCAGCAAACAGGCCTGGTAGATTGCGTCCCGCGAATTCATCCCTTCGTTCCGTTCTGCCGCCAGCGCGAAATCGATCATCATGATCGCNNTTGAACAGGACCATGGCCACCAGCGCTCCCACGCCGGCTGACGGCAGCGTCGAGATAATGGTCAGAGGGTGGATCAGGCTCTCGTAGAGTATTCCCAGCACGATATAAACGGCGAGCAGCGCCGTCGCGATCAGGATGGGCTGATTCTGAAGCGCTTCCTGATAGGCCCGCGCCGTGCCGGCGAACTTGCCCGTGATGTTGGCCGGCAGGCCCATCTCCACTTGCGCCCGGTTGATCGCCGCCACGGCGTCGCTCAGCGGGACATTTTCCGAGAGGTTGAACGAAAGCGTCGTTGCCGGGAACTGCCCCTGGTG
>PLGA01000567.1:0-20699 GCA_003139735.1 Bryobacterales bacterium
ACCGTAGAGAATCTTCTCCCGGTTCATATTCGGTCAGCAGCCGGTCTCGCAACAAGACCCATTCGGTCTGTCCGACACGGCATTCGAAGACCGATTTCTGGGCGCGCACGCCATAGTCGGAGCAGGCGCGCGCCACACGGCGAAGACGCCGCCGTCCGGCGGCCTCCGCTGTAGATACATCATAAGTTACCANNACAAGTGGCAGATAGTCCGGCAAGTCTCCGCGTAAATGACGCGCAAGAATGCGCGCCTGTATAAATGGCATTTGGGCAAGACGAAGGTTCTGTTCCAGGATCGGATGGTCGAGATTGTCCTGCTTGCGTTCCTGATAGGCGCGGATGACTTGTTTGCGTCCGGCTTCAGAAAATTCCACGGCTCCACCCTCGCGCACGACAAAGTCCGAGGCGGAAATCTGGCGGCGATTGACGAGCGTGATCGCCAATCTGTCCGCCAGCCATGGACGAAATTCTTCCATCAGGTCCAGCGCCAGCGACGGACGCCCCCGGTCCGGCTGGTGCAGGTACCCCAGGTAGGGGTCGATCCCCGCCCCTTCCAGCAGCCCCGTCAGTTCATGCATCAGCAGCGTGTAGCCGAGCGAAAGCAGCGCGTTCAAAGGGTCCGGCGCGGGGTGCTTCTGCCGTCCCGGCCACTTCATCGCCGACTTGTTAAACTCCATCAAGCATGTGAAATACGCCCGCGCCGCCGCGCCCTCATGCCCGTCCAGCTCCGCCACGCCGTTCGCCTCGGCGCACCCCGCCATCGCAGTTTCCATGGTGGACCGCCCCGCGTCGAACTCCGCCGAAACCTGGTTATTCTCGCGATAGTGCGCCAGCACCGCCAGCCCGTTGGCAATCTTGGCCTCCACCACCGCGCGCGCCAGGTCCGCCGCGCGCGCCGCATCCCGGTAGCGGTCGAACTGCGCCAGCCGCAGCTCCACGTGATGCCCACGCGGCGGCGCCAGCGATCCCCGGAAGTGTCCCTCGCGCGAGAACAGGCTCAGGCTCACGCCCTTCTCCAGCAACTCCGCCAGCGCCTGCGTGGTCACCTGGACGTTGCCGAATAGCAGCACCGTTTCCAGCTTGTGGTAAGGAAGGTCGAGCAAAACCTCGTCGTCCTTCTCCACCAGGAAGCGGTCCCCCGCTTTGCGCAGAATGGACCCTTGCTCGGTCAGATACAGATAGGCCACCAGTGTACTCCTCGTTCCGAGCCGCGAACGTGAGAGAGCGGTTGCGTCGGCCGCTCGCGTCGTAGCCCCCGCCCGTTCCAGCGCCAGTTCCATCGTGCCGCGCGGCGGCGCCATCTCGTACGCCGCGCGGCGAGAGGGCGGCAGCGGCGGCGCCATGAACAGCATGCGCCCTTTCGCGCGTTCGTATTTCCACGGCGCCCAGATGGCGTCCCCCAGGAACAGCACGCCCAGAAACTTAAACCCGTGCTCGAAGTCCGTGATCCGCGTCTTCTCCAGGTTCAGGTCCAAGTGCGCCGCCTCCAATAATTGACGGCTCTGGAGCAACGCCTGGTTGGCCTCCTCGGCTGTCTTCGCCAGGATGATGAAGTCGTCCGCATACCGCACCAGCTTGCGCCCGCTCTTCTCCAGTTCGCGGTCGAAATCCTCCAGAAAGAAATTCGCCAGCAGAGGCGAAATCGGCGATCCCTGCGGCACCCCGCGCCGCACCGCGCGCACGTGCGCCCCGTCCCACTCCTGGCAGCGCACCCACATCCGCAGCAGCGCCATCAGTTCCTCGCCCGGCTGCCGCGCGCCCAGCCGTTCAAGCAGCAGGTCGTGGTCCACGCGATCGAAAAATGCCGCAATGTCCGCGTCGGCGACAAAGATATACCCAAGTTCCCGGCACTTCCGTATGCGCGCGATGGCCCGGTCCACCGACCGCCCCGGCCGGTACCCATAGATGCACTCCAGGAACTCCTCTTCGAACGACCGCGAAAGCGCCCGCGCCACCGCCGTCTGCAGCACCCGGTCCCGCACCGCCGGCACCAGCAGCGTCCGCGTCTTCAGTGATGTACCGCCGCCGGTCTCCGCCGGCGGTGTTTCTCCGGCCCCCGGCCCCCGGCCCCCGGACCCTCACTTGGCCCCGCGTCTCGGCGATATCGCCATTTCCTTGCCCAGAGCCCGCGCCCAGGCCCGCCAATTCGGCCATTCCACCGAATCTGAAATCCGCATTCTCATGCTCCATGGCGTCCTGCATCTGGTGGGCATGGATCACGCGAGCGATGCCGGCCGGATGGCGCGCGCCGAGAAGCGCTGGCGCCTGCGATTGGGCTTGCCGGATGGCCTCATCGAGCGGGTGAAATCATGATTGCGGCCCTCGCCATCGCGGCTCTCGCCTCCATTCCCCTGCTGGCGCTGGTCACCTTCGTGCAGTTGCTCTACCTCGAAAGCCTCCGTCTGCGGCCCCGGGATTTGCCTTCGCTCGAGTTCTTTAAGGCGACGCTCGAAGATAAGCTCGGCCTGAAGACCGAGGACGGCGCCGGCGCTTTCTCGCTCATCAAGCACACCCTGCTGGCCCTGCTGGGCGTTTTCTACCTGGCATGGTTCGTGGATGGCGACACGGGCTCCTGGACCCATATCTGGCAATCCGCGCTGGCGGCCTGGCTCACCATGGCCGTCGCCTCCTACGCCGTGCCGCAGTTGCTCTACCGCCGCACTCGTGCGCAATGGCTCGTGCCGCTGACGCCGCTGCTGCGCGCCCTGGCCTGGACCGCCCGCCCGTGCGTGGCCGCGCTCGGCTTCTTCCAATCGCTCGTCGAGCTCGCCAACCCCAGCCCCGCCACGGAAGAGGCCCCCACTCCCGCCGAAAACATCGAGGCTCTTATCTCCGCCGGGGCGGAAGAAGGGCTCATCGGAGAACAGGACCGCGAGCTGATGCAATCGGTGGTCGAATTCGGGGACACCGTGGTGCGTGAAGTCATGACGCCGAGACCCGGCATCGTGGCCATTCCCGCCGACGCCACCCTCGAACAACTGCGCCAACTGGTGATCGGCGAGCAATACTCGCGCATCCCGGTCTATGAGCGGGATATCGATCATGTTGCCGGCTTCGTGCACGTGCGCGACATGTTCGAGCTCGAAGAGAGCCAGCGCGAAAGCCGCACCGTTCGCGAGTTGGTACGCCCCATTCCCTTCGTGCCCGAGTTCAAGCCCGTGAACGCCCTCATGCGCCAGATGCAGCGGGAAAACACCCACATGGTGATCGTCGTGGACGAATACGGCAACACCGCCGGCCTGGCTACCATGGAGGACCTGCTAGAGGTCATCATCGGAGAGATCCGCGACGAACACGAACCCGATACCGACGTGGTCGAAGACGGACACGGCGGCTACATCGTCTCCGGCAGTTTCGATCTCGATCGCGTCGGCGATCTGGTTCAGGACTTTCACAAGGAAGAAGACATCGAATCCACCACCGTCGGCGGCCTGGCCGGCGAGTGGCTGGGACGCGTTCCCAAAGCCGGCGAGTTCGTGGACCGCGGCGGCCTTCACCTCGAGGTGCTGGCCGGCGACGAGTTGCGCGTCAACCAGGTTCGCATCGCCAAGTCTCAAACGGTTGCCCATGAATAAGAGCTTCAAATCGGGGTTCGTTTCCATCCTCGGGCGCCCCAACGCGGGGAAGTCCACACTGCTGAACGCGCTGATCGGCCAGAAAGTGGCCATCGTCGCCGATAAGCCCCAGACCACTCGCACCTCCATTCAGGGCGTGCTCACGCTGCCCGAGGCGCAGATCGTATTCCTCGATACGCCCGGCATCCACAAGGCCGATACGCCTCTCAACAAGCGCCTGATGAACGCCGTGCGGGCTTCGCTCGACCAGCGCGACCTGCTGCTTTTCGTGGCCGACGCCGCGCGCCCGTTCGAAGAGGAGGACCGGCGCGCCATCGACCTCGCGCGCAAGGCGGAAACTCCCGTGGTCCTGGTCCTGAATAAGGTTGACCTGGTCCGGGAAAAGGCCCTCCTGCTGCCCCTCATCGAACGCTACAAGGCAGCCTACGAGTTCGTCGAGTTCGTCCCCGTCTCGGCCTCCAAGGGCGCCGGTCTGGACGAATTGCGGCGCGTCATTTTGGACCGCTTGCCGGAAGGACCGGCCTACTTCCCCGAGGATTACGTGACGGATCAGCCCGAACGTTTCCTGGCCGCCGAACTGGTGCGCGAGCAGGTCTTGCTGGCCACGCGCAAGGAAGTGCCGCACGCCGTGGCCGTCGCCGTGGACCGTTGGGAAGAAACCCCCAAAATCACGCGCATCTATGCCACCATCCGCGTCGAACGCGAGGGCCAGAAGCCCATCGTCATCGGCGCGGGCGGCGCCATGTTGAAGAGAATCGGAACCCTGGCCCGCATTGAGATGGAAAAGCTATTCGGCGTCAAAATCTTTTTGGACCTGCACGTTCGCGTGCAGCCGGCGTGGCGCGAGCAGCGGGCCTTCCTCGATGCGCTCGACTGGCGTACCATGGTTGGTGACGATGATAAATAGAGCCTGCATTTCGCTGCTTGCGATTCTTGCCTTGGCCTGCGTCTGCCTGGCCAAAGAGAAGCAACCCCTCACCGACGCGACCATCACCGACCAGGTCAGCATCCGGTTGGCCAGCGATGAGATCGTCAAGGGCGGCAACCTCAAGGTTGACGTGAACCAGGGCGTGGTCACTTTGACCGGCCAGGTGGAGGAGCTGAGACAGAAGGACCGGGCCAGCTCGCTTGCCAAGAAAGTCAAAGGCGTGAAGCAGGTGGTCAACAACATCACGCTGCGCGACCAAAAAGGCGGGCGCTGAGGCGTGGCGCCGGACGACCGCCGCTACCCCAGCCGTCCCCTGGTGGGCGTGGGCGCCGTCATCCTGGAGCGCGGCCGCGTCCTGATGGCCCAGCGGGGCAAGCAGCCTTTCGAAGGCTGGTGGTCGCTGCCCGGCGGCCTGTTGGAGTTGGGCGAGGCGCTGGCCGATGGCCTTCGCCGCGAAGTGCGCGAGGAAACCGGCCTGGAAGTCCAGCCGCTCGGCGTCCTGGAGGTATTTGAACGAATCGTGCGGGACGCCGCCGGCGCACCCGAGTATCATTACGTGCTGATCGATTACATTTGCCGCGCCACCGGAGGAACGCTCCGCGCCGGCGACGATGTCTGCGCCGTGGAATGGGTGCGCCGCCGCGACTTGGCTGCTCTTCAAATCACCGAAGGCACGCCGGCCGTCATCGAGAAAGCCTTCCGCGACCGCCGAAAGTTCCGGTAACGCTGCCGCTCCCGCACCGAGCCGCGGAACCTCCGTACCGAGCCGCGAACGTAAGAGGGCGGTAGCTTTGTATCAGGGCATGGCTTTAGCCGTGCCGCAAAGTAGCAGAAAGCGATGGGCTTTAGCCCCTGGGCTAGGGCGGGTATACGCGTGAAAACCAGTTCCGAAGTCCTCGAATTCGAACCCCTCCGCCAGCTCCTCGGCCGCTATATCTCGAGCCCTCTCGGCCGGCGCGAGCTGCAAAAAGTGCAGCCGCACACCGACCGCGCGCGCCTCACCGAAGACCTGGCGGAAACCGGCGAGGCCATCGAATACCTCCGCGCCGCCGCACGCCCCGCCGCGCGAGGCGGCGCCATCCGCATCGATTTCAACGGCCTTCCCGATACCGAACTCTCCGTACAGAAGCTTCACATCGAAGGCGCCAGCCTCGAACCCAAGGAAATCTTCGACCTCTTCTCCCTGCTCGACCGCGCCGCCGACGCCAAGTCGCTGCTGGCCGCCGCGGCCGAGCGTTTTCCGCGGTTGGGGCGGCGCGCCCAAACCATCGGCGATTTCCGCGCCCTGCTGAAAGACCTGGAAGGCAAGATCCTGCCCGATGGCAGCATCGCCGACCACGCCAGCGTCGCGCTGGCCCGCATCCGCCGCGATATGGAGCGGCAGAAGAAGTCCATTCAGGAATCGCTCGAACGGTTCCTGCGCGCGCACCGCGAAGAAGGCGTGCTCCAGGAAGAATTCGTGGCCATCCGCAACGAGCGCTTCGTGGTGCCCGTGATCGCCGGGCAGCGGCGCAAGCTCGATGGCGTCATCCACGGCGTCAGCTCCAGCGGGCACACCCTGTTCGTCGAGCCGCTCGAAACCATCGACCTCAACAATGAGCTGGCGCAACTGGCGGAGGAGGAAGCCCGCGAGGTCCATCGCATCCTGCTCGAAATGACCAACCGCATGCGCGCCTATGGCGATTCCATTCGCCGCACGCTGACGGCCATGGCGGAGCTGGAGCTGATCTTCGGCAAGGCGCGCTTCGCCACCGAGTTCGATTGCTCGATTCCGCGCTTCGGCGACCGCCTATGCCTGAAGGACGCGCGCCATCCGCTGCTCGAAGACGTGCTGCGGCGGCGGCGCAAATCGGCCGTACCGGTGAGCCTGGAACTGGATAAAGACCGCCGCACGCTGCTGATCAGCGGCCCCAATACCGGCGGCAAAACGGTCACGCTGAAAACCGTGGGACTCCTGAGCCTGATGGCGCAGGCCGGTTTGCCGGTGCCCGCCGCCGAGGCCGAATTTCCGCTCTTCGCGCAAGTGTTGGCGGATATCGGCGACTACCAGTCCATTCAGGAGAACCTCAGCACCTTCTCGGCGCACATTTCCAACATCCGCGACATGGCGCTCGATGTCACGCCCGATTCGCTGGTCTTGCTGGACGAACTGGGCGCCGCCACCGACCCCGAAGAAGGCGGCGCGCTGGGCGTGGCCGTGGTGGAACATTTCCGCGCGGCCGGCGCGTTCACGCTGGTTTCCACCCATCTGATGGCGCTCAAACTGTACGGCGCATCGGTGGAGGGCGTGGTGAACGGTTCCATGGGCTTCGACGAAGAGACCTTCGAGCCGACCTATCGCCTCCAATTGGGCCTGCCGGGCAAATCCGCCGGCCTGGAGATTGCCACGCGCCTGGGCCTGCCGGAGGACATCATGCGGCGCGCCCGGCAATCCATGAGCGGCCGCGAGCGCGATGTGACGCGCTTCTTAAGCGAACTGCACCGGCGCATCGAAGAGACCCAGGCGCTTGAGCAGCGCCTGAGCGAGAGCGTGGAGCGGTTGGCGCGCCGCGAGAAAGAACTGGCCGGCGAATGGGAGAAGCGCGAGACCGCCAAGCTGAAAGAGCTGGAGCGCCGCACCGACCAGGCGCTGGCGCGCTTCGAAGAGCAGGCCCGCGAGACCATCGGAAAACTCGGCCAGAACTCCGAGCGCCGCAAGGCCGAACAGGAGGCGCTGCGCAAAGTCTCCAAGGCCAAGCGCGAACTGCGCGAGGATTTCCAGACCACGGTTCTTTCCACCCAGGACGATTCCCGCCAGGACCGCATCCTGCCGCTGCGCGTCGAGGAAGGCGCGCGCGTGCGGCTCAAGGACGTGCGCGATCCGGCCCGCGTGCTGCGTCTGCTGGGCAATGGCCGCTTCGAAGTGGAGGCCGGCTTCATGAAGATGCAGGTCTCGACGGACGACGTGATCGAAGTGCTGCCCGAAACCGGCGCCGCGGCCGGCAAGCTTCCCAAGAACGTGAGCTACCGCCCCGCGCCGGAGCTGACGCCGGTACACCAGGAGATCAACGTGATCGGCCAGCGCGCCGAGGAAGCGCGCGACGCCGTGGACCAGTTTCTGGACCGCGCCGTAATGGCCACCGCCAGCCGCGTCCGCATTGTCCACGGCCACGGCATGGGCATTCTGAAGAAGACCATCGCCGGCCTGCTCGCGAGCCATCCCCACGTGGCGCAGTTCTACCAGGCCCCCCAGCAGGAAGGCGGCGCCGGCGCCACGATTGTGGAGTTGCGGGAGTGAGGGACTGAAGTCTCAGGCGGCGCGTTTCGGGAGAACGTCGCGCTCGATTAGGGCCTGGTCGATGGAGTCCAGGTCGAAGCGGTTCTGGATGTTCAGCCAGTATTGCGCCGACGTGCCGAAGTAGCGCCCCAGGCGTGCGGCCGTGTCCGCCGTGATGCCGCGCTTGCCGTTCACGATCAGGCTGATGCGGTTNNGCCCTTAGTGGTAGTCGGTGATTTCGACATCGGTTGGCCCTTTCGCTCCCCATTTGAAGCAGATTCGATACTGGTCGTTGATCCGAATGCTGAACTGGCCTTTGCGGCTGCCGCGCAGCGCCTCCAGCCGGTTGCCGCGAAGCGCCCGCAGGTCGTCCAGGGAAGTCGCGGAGTCGAGCCGGATCAGTCGAGTTCGCGCTTGTTCTTCGATGTTTACCAGCTCAACGACGCGCCAGCCGCCCATCAACTTCGCGGCCCGCGCGTCTTGGAACGACTGAATCGTATCTATATGGTATTATTTTATGAGTAATACGTCAATAGGCTTGTTAGAGCTTGCCCAGCGCCCGGCTGGAATACTTCTTCCACATGGCGGGGTCCGAGAGCATCTTGACGAAGACGCCGCCGACTACGGAACGGGCTTGAAAGCCTTGCTGCTTGCCGGTCACGGTGTCGTACCAGTCGGTCAGGGGGACGCGGGTCGGGGTCTCGTTGGCCCACTTGTACGCGGGCGCGATGAGCTTCTCGAAATCGGACGGGTTGTTGGCCAGCGTGGCGGTCCAGACCAGCCAGTCGAGCTTGGTGTAGTCCTTGCGGTTGTCGAGCGGAAGGCCGTACTGGTTTTCCTTGGTCTCGTAAAACGCAATTTCCTTGCGTACCACTTCCGCCGGAAAGAGGCCCAGGCCGAGCACCTTATCCCAGACCAGGTTGTACTTCTGACTCCACGTGCCGGTCTTATCAAAGGCCAGACGGTAATGGTCGCCATCGTCCGCCAGGCCGATCCACTTGGCGGCGAAATCCTGGGCCGTCTTGCGGTAGAGCGCGGCGTCCTGTGGATGGCCGGTCATGTCGCAAAGCGTGGCATACGCGCCAAGGGCGAGGATGGCTTTGATGGAGAGGTTGGCATTGCGGGCCAGGTGGCCGGCAAAATCGTCGGTGGAAAGCTGATTCTCGGGGTCGAGTCCCTTCTCTTTCAGATACTCGGCCCACTTAGTAAGCTGCGGCCAATACTTCTGGGCGAACGCGGCGTTGCCTTCGGCATGCGCCAGGGCGGCGACCATGATCAGCATATTCCCGCTCTCTTCCACGGGCATCTGATTCTCTTCGGTGCGTTCGCCGCCGCCGTAAACCTGTCCGTTCGCCTGCGGATAGGTTCCCAGATCGTGCGGCGCGAAGGGCCACGGCCAGCGCGGCATGCTGGCGTATTCCATGACGGGCTGCAATTGCGCCTTCAGAAGCAGGGGATTGAACAGGAGCGTGAACGGAGAGCTGGGATAAATCACGTCCACGGTGGAGATGCAGCCGTTGCTGAAATTCTCCTTGGGGAAATACATGGCGGTCCCATCGGCGTCGGCCACCAGTTTGTGGGCGGCCAGGGTTTGGCGGTACGCCAGCGCGGCCAGGCGCGCATACTCCTCGCCGCCCACCCGGCGCATGTCCGCCATCAACTCCTCGTCGAACGCCTTGTTCCGCGCCAGCAGCGCATCGTGCTGGCTGCGGGCGGCGCGCAGAAGGTCGGTCGCGGTCGCGCCGTTGCGTCGCCACCAGGGCCTCAAGCGGCGCTCAAAATACTCGATGGAGTAGAGGTCGTCGTAGGCCATCATCAGGTAGCGCGAGACGGGCCGGGCGCCCACTTTGCCAAGGTCGAAGCTGAAGGCCAGCACGGCGTTGCCACGGCGCGGTTCGGAGGGGGCCGTAAAATCGTCGGAGTCGGGAAGACGGCCGGTGGAATCGAACGCCGCGCGGGCCTGCTGGTGCGGCGCCGCGACGGCCGAAGTCCCCTCGGGCATGTCGGCCATGAGGTACAGATAGCCCCAGTCGATGCGCAGGTCGTCGCCCTTCTTGGCCAGCATCGGCTGGTCGCGCGATCCCATTCGCAGAACGGTTTGCCCGTCCAGCAGGTATCGCCCCCACTCGACCGCCTGATCGGCCGTATTCACCACCAGGTCGCTCGCGGCGTCGAAGTAGATGGCGACGTCGTGGTCCTTGCCATCGGCGGCGGAAACCGCCCACTCGATGTAGGTCAGCGGACGGGAGAGCGCTTCCAGATCGTCCGGCGCGGCGGGCGTGAAGAAAGTCAGATCGAGCTGGACACCGGCGCCGGCGAACCGATACAAGGTTCGCGTGGGCAAAACCTCCAGGCCAACCTGATCGAGCGCGGCGGCGGCCCCGCGCTCACGACCGATTACCTGGTAGGACTTGCCATCGACGCGGAGCAGCGCGGACAGGGTTTCGGGCTTGCCGGTCCACTGCTTCGTGCCCTCGTCGGTTGGGTGGTCGGCCATCGACCAGATGCTGAAGTACGGGTCGTGCGCAACCAGGGGAACGGCCGGGGGACGCATGGGCGCCAGCGTTTGGGCCAGCGCGGCCGCGGCAAGCGCCTGGACCAGCGCAGCCGATCGAAACAAACCGGGATGTCGCATGTTGCGGTCTACCGGATTTTAGCAACCAGAGCGGCGCTGAGGGCGGCCGGGTCCATTCCATCGACCGTGATGGAGTAGCCGGCGATGTACTGGCCCTTGCGGATGAAGCAGAGGTGGCCGAGGTACTTGTCGGTCGTCTGGAAAGCCTCGTCGCCGAGCTTGGCCGGAGTGTTATCGACGAAGCGTTCGCGGAGCTTCTGCATGACGGCGGCGGCGGAATCCGGCGTATCCTCAAAAACCACGAACGCCTTGCCGTAGTCGTATTGCGCCACGTAGCCGCGTTTCAGCAAGCGCAGCCCGAGGACGCTTTCGGGCGCCAGCTTCAGCGACTGCTGCTTTTCCTTGGGGAACCAGGAGAAGGCCGCGGGCGGAGTGGTGCTGCCCTCGACGGATTTCGCCAACGCGGCCGCCCAGAGTTTCAGATCGGGGGTGTGGTCGCCTTCCGGTTCAGCGGCGATTTCGATATAGTACTTGCCCTTGGCGAAGATCAGGCGGCGCGGAACAATCTGGCCGCCCATGCCGACGGGGTATTCCGGCTGGCGCAAATCGCGGGTGTCGCTGAACCAGCCATAGGCGTTGTCGGAATCGCCCATGTCGGAGATATCGATCACGAAGGTGTTGTCGCCCTTCTTGCAGGTGACGCCGTGCATGTTCTGGAAATTGTAGGAGAAGTAGCCCTCCGAATTGCCGTCCATGTACTCGAAGAGGTTGTCGGCGGTGTAATAGCGCGCCTCGCCCGCCTGAGTCCAGCCGGGCGCCATATTGCAGGATGGGGCGGCCGCCTGAGCCTGGGTGGCCGCTAGAAGGCAAAACAACACAAGGCAAGAGAGGCGGGTTAACAACCCGCCGCAGGTTGACAACCTGCCCCACATCACGCGAAGAGCTCCTGGGCGCGGCGGAGCTGCTGCGCCACATGCACTCCATGAGGGCACTGGACGGCGCACTCGGCGCAATCGCCGCAGCGTACGTCCTGGTGCTCCTGCGCCATGCGCTGGAAGTTTTCGCGGCCCAGCGGGAACTGGCCGTAGCCATCCGCATACATCACGTAGCGCACCATCTCAGGCACGGGCAATCCCTTGGGGCACTGCCCATCGCACTGCCCGCAGGTGCGGCAATAGTATGGGCGAATCTCCTCCAACCGCGCCGACAGGATCTTGGCGTCGGCGTCGCCGAACGGGGCGGTCATGGCCGTGAAATTCTCTTCGAGCTGGTCGACGTCGGTCATGCTGGGCACGGTGGTGGCGACACTGGGGTTCTTGATGACCCAGCGGAGAGCGGACGCCCCGAAGTTGGCGGGCCGTTTGGGCTGCGCCGCCCCACCGCGGCCTCCGGCTCTGGCCATCACTTTCATAGCGATCACGCCGACGCCGGCTTGCGCCAGCTTCTCCACCGCCGGCGTCCAGGTGGCATCCTGGGCGAAGCTATACTGCGCCTGGACTACATCCAACTTGGCCTCAATCACGCGGTCGACAATGGCGGGCAGGTTTGCGTGGCAGCTCACGCCGATGAAGCGCACTTTGCCCTGCTGCTTGGCCTTCTGCTGGGCCGCGACCATATCGTCGGAGATGTCCGCCGGGTTGCTCTTGCCGTGGAGATGCCAGACGTCCAGGTAATCGGTTCCGAGTTCCTTGAGGCTGGTATCGAGCTCCGTCAGGATGGACGCCCCGTCCCTCCTATCGCACTTGCTGGAGAGGAAAACGTTCTTTCGCTTCGCGCCGAGAGCCGTTCCCACCATGCGCTCGTTCTGGCCGCCCTGGTAGCCGCGGGACGTATCGAAGTAGTTGATGCCCATGTCCGCGGCACGGGTAACCACAGTGGGATCGGAGGTGACCATACAGCCCATGCCGACGGTGGTCACTTTGAGGCCGGTCTTCCCTAACGTCTTGTATTGCAACGCCGCGCCGGAAGACGACCGGGCGGGCGGTGAGGACTGCGATTGTCCGGAACCCGAGGAATGGGTAGCCGACGCGGCGACGGGTAAAGCCAAACCCGCAGCCAGAAAATTGCGACGAGATGGGGCGTTATTCATGGATACCTCACGGAGAAAACGGTGCTAACATCTCAATTCTATAACGGGTGAAGGAGCATTGACAACGCATTTCTCGCGCCAAATGTGGCGGAATTCCACATTTGGACACGCCAATTGTGGTGTATACTGACACTTAGCAAGGGAGTTCAGGATGGGATTACCCGCTGGCGGTATCCCGAATTTGGATAATTAGGGGCCCATAACCAGGAGAGATAACGTATGGCAACCTTCCCGCGAAGAAGTCTATTCCAACTGGCCGGAGCAGCGGCATTGCTCCGAACCCGCGTCGTGTCCGCACAAGCGCCGGCTACCGGCCAACAGGCGCCGCCTCCCGGTCAACCAGGGGCAGCGCCGGCCCGTCCGGCGGGGGGCCGAGGGTTCAGTCCGATGGGGGGAAATCCGGAATCGTTCCCCGAACTGGACCGGCGCTCGAACGTGGCGATCATGCACGGCGACGACCGGCGCAAGAATGTCTACAACGCCTTGATGGCGATCAACGACGATTTGCAGCCGAAGTTGAAGCAGCGCAAGTACGTGGTGATCAAGCCGAATTTCGTCAACACGCAGAACCAACTGGCGGCCAGCCACGTGGATACCATGCGTGGAATCCTGGACTATCTCTCAGAGAAATATACGGGACCGGTGGTGATTGCCGAAGCATCGGCGGGCAATACGCAAACGGGCTACGACAACTTCAAGTTCATGGCCTTGCCCGCGGAGTACAAGCAGAAGCAGTTGCAACTGATCGACCTGAACGCGGAGGCGAAGTTCGAGAGAATCGCGGTGCTGGACGCCGATCTGCATATCGTTCCGATTCGGCTGGCGGCCAGACTGTGCGATCCGGATGCCTTCGTGATCTCTTCGGCGATGTTCAAGACGCACAATACGGCGATTGCGTCGCTTTCGATCAAGAACATGGTGCTGGGAGCGCCGCTGCACTACGCGCCCAACGAAACGACGCGGTGGAACGAGAAGCGGAAGTTCCACGTGGGCTTGCGGCAGACCCACTACACGGGGATCATCGTTGGAACGGATGGGTGACCGGCGTGGCGGCCCTTAACCAGCTTGAGGCCAGTCTCCGATATCCACTTAGCGTTCCTGACAATGAGACTTGGTTGATTGCAGGGGGCTGCAATGCTCCGAAGCAAACATGCCGTTTCGGCTTTCGTTCTGCCGCCGGTCCGGCTGGAACGTCTCGCCCACAGCAGATAATGGAATCGTGGCAACCACCAGCACGCCGAACCGCCGGGAACTGGTTCGCCGGGGACAGCGGCTCGAATACTTCACGATCGGGTACAACAGCCTTGAAGGGCTAGTCTCGATTGTCGCCGGGGCCATGGCCGGGTCCGTCTCGCTGATCGGATTCGGGCTGGACAGCATCATCGAAGTGACCTCCGGGGCGGCGTTGCTCTGGCGGCTCCATCACGATCTTAACCACTCCCGACGTGAACGGGCTGAGCGGGCCACGTTGCGAATCGTCGGTGGGCTCTTCATTGCGCTGGCGGCGTACATCGCCTACGAATCCTGCTCCACGCTGGCCGGCCATAAAGCACCGGAGCGAAGTATACCCGGAATCATCGTCGCCGCCCTCTCGGTGGTCGCGATGCCCTTGCTGGCAAGGGCCAAACGCCGGGTCGCTGCCGGGATCGGCAGCGGAGCCATGCAAGCGGATTCCCGGCAGACTGATTTCTGCACCTACCTGTCTGCGATTCTCTTGGGCGGGTTGCTTCTGAATGCTGTGGCCGGGTGGTGGTGGGCTGATCCGGTGGCGGGACTAGGTCTTCGACCGCCTGAANNGCCCTGGAGGGCGCTTGTACGGCGCAGAATTGATCCTTCGGGAGCCTTTGCCGCCCGAGGCGAAGGCAGGCGAGAGTAATTGGTTTGCTTGAATTGCGGGTGCGAAGGAGGGCGGCGCCTTCCTCAATGAGTTCAGGGCCGCAGGCTTCAGCGACGCTTGCATCCTGCGTACGACGCGGAACGCGCGCACTAACAACCCCGCCGCGTTGGCGGCGGAAATCCTGGCGCGAAGATAGCGGGGTAGTATTCCGACTACGATGAACGCCGATCCGATACCGATTCTAAACCACCCGCTGGAGCAACCGACGGCATTTACGCCGGATGCGCTGATCGAGGCAGTCCGTTCGGAGAGGGGTCTGGCTGAGACTGGCGTACCAGGGGTGTGCCTGCTCGATTTCGACGGAGACATAACTGATTGGTTGGTCGCTTCAGGTAGGGCCATCCGGTGGCCCTCATGGGCGTGCTTTCACACGCCGATGTTCTCGCTCGAAGTAGACGGCGGCACGTTCGGCGTCATCCCCCGAACAATTGGGGGGCCATATGCGGTGCTTGTAGCCGAACAACTGCTCGCGTCCGGCGCCAAAGTCGTACTCGGATTGACCTCCGCGGGCCGAGTTTGCCCCTCACTGCCGTTACCGAGTTTCGTCATTCCCACAAGGGCGCTTCGGGATGAAGGGACCTCGTACCATTACATTGCGCCAAGTTCATTCGTGGACGCGACCCCCGATCTCATTGAAGCCCTTTATGCCGCTGTGCAGCCGCTGGGACGCGCAGTTTCACGTGGCGTGGTCTGGACTACTGACGCCCCGTACAGAGAAACGCACGAGCAGTTGCAGGACTATGCCCAGGCCGGCGTACTCGCGGTCGAAATGCAGGCTGCGTCTCTGTTCGCGTTTTCCGCAGCGAAGCAGTTCCCCGTTGGTATCGTCGCCCAGGTTACGAATGCCGTCCACGACACGGAAGAATCGTTCGATAAGGGTAGCCACACCGATGAGTTCAGGCTCGTAGAGGCAATGTGCAGAGCCGGAATGCAGTATCTGAGTCGGCACAGACCATAGAAACACTCGATCTCTATCAAGAACATGGTGCTGGGAGCGCCGATGCACTACGCGCCCAACGAGACGATGCGGTGGAACGAGAAGCGGAAGTTCCACGTGGGCTTGTCCCGACCCGGAAGTGTTCATTCCTGGGCTCAAGCCTCCGGTCCGGGACTTCGTCCCGTCCGATGACGGCGACCCCTCCGAAGTCGATGCCTTCATCAATATGATCCGGGAGTTCCGTCGTCAAGGCCCACCGACCCACGCCGACGCGCGATGAACGTCCTGCTTCTCGATACCAACGTGGTATCGATCCTCTTTAACCGAAATCATTCGCTACGGCAGGCGTGTATAGAGGCCGTAGCGGCTCTTTCCCGATGAGCGCACGTGACTACGGATTTCAGAGACTACGCCGCGATAGAAGATCTGGACGTTGTACCCATTCGATAGGGATGACCGAGTGAGGCTGACGCCGTTCAGGGTGGCCCGTTTTGGTCGGCCCGTTTTGGTGACGAATGCCGGCAAGGACGCCGGCATAGCAGGCTGAAAGCCCACTCCACGGGGGGAGAAGCTACGACAGCAGCTTCCGCAAATTGTCGTAGCTGACCTTGCAGTCTCCGAGAGCGTCCCGGGCGCCTTGACCGGCGGTGTCCTGCTCGACAAAGAAGTGCTTCAGACCGGAAAGCTCAGCCAGGGCGAAGACTGCCTTGTAGTCGACTTCCCCCTCGCCGAAGGCGGTGATCTGGCAGGCCCGCTGGCGCGCAGTTGGCGTCAGCGTTGGATCCACCTGCTTGTACTTCGCGTCATGAGTCTGCCACAACTCGAAGCGCGGATGCTTCTTGATCATGGCCAGGACGTCCTGCCCCGCCATGTACGCAAAGCCGACGTCGAGCTCCAACGCTACCAGGCCGGGATCCGTCTCCGCGAGGAAGAGGTCCCACTGCGTCGTCTTGCCGTCGTCCAATAGTTCGAACTCGGCGGCATGGTTGTCGTAACGGAACTTCATGTCGAACTTCTTCAGGACGGCGCCGTATTTGTTCATCTGCTCGCACTGGAGATGGACGGAGTCCACGGTCTGCGGAGGACGCGGCTGCTGCTGGCCGCCACCGCCCGGACCGCCCGGGCCCGCCCCGCCTCCCCGGCCCTGCCGCGGCGGAGTGATTTTCTCATACCTGATCCCCATGAGCCTGTGGCCTTCAAGCTGCTTCTCCAGATCGGGGCCGTCGGTCGCGCTCGCCAACGAGCTGTACATCTTCAGCCCGTACTTGTCGAGAAGCGCTTTGTATTGCGCCGGCTCCAGATTGTTGTAGCCGGACGACGGTTCGATTTCGGTGTAGCCCTGGGCAGCCACCTGCGCCAACGTTCCCTCGTAGTCCTTGGCGAGCGGAACCCGCACTGTGTAGAGCTGGAGACCAATCTGGTTCTTCCAGTTCGGAGCGATCTGCGCCATCAAATTGCGGGCGCGACCACCAAGAATCAGGCTGCCGGCGCAGGCCGCCGCCTTCAGGAAGGAGCGACGATCTTGCGCTTGCGCCTCGTCCATGATTCTCATTGCAGTTCCTCCATTGACTGTCGCCCAAGGCACGATTCTTCAGGGTAACCCCAAATGCCGGCAAGGACGCCGGCGGCTGAAGCCCGCTCCACGTGCTAAATGTTTGGGGAAGAGGAAACATGAGGAAGATCTCCAGGCGTTCCGTGTTGCGGGCGGCGGCGGCAATTCCCGCGGCGGCGCTGCTGGGCGATGCGGCGGCGGCCGATCCGCTTTACGCGGGATTTCAGGACCCTCCGATGTCGGCGCGGCCGTTCGTGCGGTGGTGGTGGAACGGCAACAAGCTGACGGCCGCCGAGATTGTGCGGGAGCTGGATCTGTTGAAAGCGGCGGGAATGGGCGGCGTGGAGATCAATCCGATCCGCTTCCCCAACCCGGACGATCCGCTGAACATTCCCGCGCTCGAATGCTTCAGCGAGGCGTGGGCGCGGATGTACGAGGTTGCGGTCCGCGCGGCGAAGGAACGGGGGATGACGGCGGACAGCATTGTAGGCTCCGGCTGGCCGTTCGGCGGACGGTTTCTGGAGCCGGAGGAGCGGACGCAGATCGTTTCGCTCGGCACGCGGCGCGTGCGGGGACCGGCCACCATCACTCTGAGCGAGAGCGACCTCTTCAAGGAAACCGAGCTGAGGCTGACCTCGAAAAACGACGCGATAGACCGGCGGGTGTACCACCTGCGGCTGGTCCCGGCGCAGATGAAGCAGTTTCAGCAGGGCACCGACGTCACGGAGCATTTTCAGAACGGCGAGTTGCGGATGGACGTTCCCGACGGCGAGTACGCGCTCTACATCCTGGTGGTGCAGCGCGGGTTCGGGGCGGTGATCAACGGCGCGCCGGGCGCGGACGGGCCGGTGCTGAATCATTTCAATGCGCAGGCGGTGGGGAAGTATCTGGACCACGTTTCGAATTCGCTGGAGCCGGTGTTGGGACGCCTGGGCGAATGGTTTCGGGCGATGTTCTGCGACAGCATGGAACTGGAAGGCGCCAACTGGTGCTCGGATCTGCCGCAGGAATTCCGCGCGCGCCGCGGGTATGCGATGGAGCCGTATCTGCCGTTTGTGCTGTTCAAGACCGCGGAGATGGGGAACGCGGTGGCGGACAAGGCGGGGGCGGAGCTGGGCGAAGAGGCTCAGGCCGAGGTTGAGCGCGCGCGCTACGACTTCCTCACCACGCTGATTGAACTTTTTAACGACCGGTTTACGCGCACGTTCCGGGCGTGGTGCAACGCGCACGGCGTGAAGGCGCGCGCCCAGGCATACGGTCCGGCGTACCATCCGCTGGAGTCGAGCCTGCTGGTGGATATCCCCGAATGCGAGACCTGGATGAATCCGCAGATGCACATGGCGGCTCATCGGGCGCCGACGGGCATCAACAAGTTCGTATCGTCAGCGGCGCGGTTCTCGGGGAAACGGCTGGTGAGCTGCGAGGAGCTGACCAATACCGGCATGGTTTTCAATGCGACGCTGGCGTCACTCAAGATTTGCGGCGATCAAAGCAACCTCTCGGGAGTGACGCATTCGATTTTCCACGGGTTCAATTACAGTCCGAAGGAAGCGGCGTTCCCCGGTTGGGTGCGCTATGGGACGTTCTTCAACGAACGCAATCCGTGGTGGCCGTATGTGCGGCGATGGACGGACTACAAGGCGCGGATATCGTCGGTATTCCAGAATTGCGACGCGCGCGCGAACGTGGCCATCCTGCACCCGTTCCCGGACCTGTGGATGAAGCACGGGCTGCAACGCGATCCGTTCCCGGTGGTGAAAATGCCGGCGTACCAGTTTTCGCTTTGGGAGGCGGTGCATCAGAGCGGGAGCGGGTGCGACTACGTAAGCGAGAGGCTGCTGGCGGAATCCAAGTCCGCGGCGGGGCGGCTCAACGTAAGCGGCCGCGGTTACGATGCCGTGCTGGCGATGGAAGCGGCCACGGTGGAACCGGCGACGGCGCAGGCGCTCGAACGATTCGCGGATGCGGGCGGGAAGATTATCTTTATCGGAAACGCTCCTTCGCGGTCTCCGCGTTTGCAGCAGGCGCAGAAAAACGACGCGCTGGTGCGCGCGGCATCGGAGGGGATCTTGAAGAAGCATGCGGAGCGGTGCGCGGTGGTCGATGCTCCGGGTGAAGACTTGCTGGGGTGGTACGCGGGCGTCGAGAGCCGCTTCGGCATCAAACCTTTCGTAAGAATCGAGAAACCGCAGATTAACTTGAGCCAGATCGCATTTACGCAGGGCGCGCGGGAGTTATTCTTTTTCGTCAATTCCGGCATTGAGGGGACCGCCGAGACACTGGCCGAGTTCGATACGGGACGGAAGACGCCGTGGCAGTGGAACCCGGAAACGGGCGAACGCTTCGCTTACCCGTTTGAGGGCGCCCGGAACCAGTTACGGCTGAGGATCGAGCCGGGCGGAAGTTTGCTGCTGGTCTTCGAGCCAACCCTGACGGGGGCGCCGCGGGTGACGGCCCGACCCTCCGAGGATGGCGGTCTCGCGCTGGGCGGGCCATGGCAACTGAGACTGCAACATGTGTCCGGCGAGCGGAAAGAAATCACGCTGGATGAGCTTGTCGACTTCAAGAACGATGAACGCCTGCGATCTTTCGCGGGAGAGGCGGTGTACGAGAAATCGTTTGCGGGGAGCGGCGGGTTCCATTTTCTCGATTTGGGCGCGGTTCAGGGGATTTCCGCGGTGACTCTGAATGGCGCGGACGTGGGGATGAGATGGTATGGGCGGCATTGTTACGACGTGGCGGACAAGCTGCGGAGCGGCCAGAACCAATTGACGGTCCGAGTGACAACGGTTCTGGGCAATTATTGCAAGTCACTGACGAGTAATCGGGTGGCGCAACAGTGGACGGCGCGGCAAGCGTGGCAATCGGCGGGGATGATGGGACCGGTGCGGCTGCTTCGCGGGTAAGATGGAGGGTAAATGCAACGCAGAGATTTCTTCAAAGGCCTGCTGGCGGCGCCGGTGATGTCCGCGGCGGCCGCCGATGAATGCACGGACCGGACGAAGGGCTTGCCTCCACTGACGATCAAGGATGTCAAAGTCATCAGTACGAGCGGCGGGCGGAACTATCGCTGGGTCTTCTTGAAAGTGATCACGAGCGAGCCGGGTCTGTACGGCATTGGTTCGGCGAATGACAGTTACCAGCATCACGTGGACATCTCGAGCAGCGCGTTCGGCATTCAGGAAGAGAATCATTTTCCGGCGCAGGTNNCCTGGGAATCGACATCAACGAAGAGATGGCCGCCAAGTACCCGATCGCCGAAGCGCGCAATGGCGGCGCGTATGGCACGGGTCGCGCGCTGGACGGCGCGGTCACGGCTCCGTAAGGCGGGCGCGCGGCCAAGAGACCTGAATCCACTTTGGTGAAAGGTGGTAGTATCCATTGGCTGAGAGAGGATGGCGGCGATGGAAATTCGGTTTTCACGAAGAAGGATGATGCAGGGCGTAGGAGGCGCTTCGCTGGCGCAGTCGGTTGGGACTGTGGCGGGCGCTCCCGCTGCGCGGACGTGGCCGATTGTGGAAGGACCGGACACGCCGAAAATCAGCCTGGCGCCGGGGGATGGCGGCGGACCGCCCGCTGCCAGCTTGCAGCCGCAAGCGGCGGTGGCGCCGGCGGGCGGAGGCCGGGGAGGCGGAGGACNNCGGCGCCGGCTCCTGGCGGACGGGGCGGAAATCCGGCGGCCAACTACGAGCGCATCAAGCAACTGGGCGTGACGCATCTGCTGGGCGTATCGTTCGGCGGCGGTTGGACGGAAGAGAACATACGCCGGACGATTCAAACCGCGAAGGATGCCGGGCTGGTGGCGTACAATGCGATGATCAACGTCCCGAACAGCGTCATTTACGGGCGGGACACGCGGGCTAAGGACCTGGAGCCGTTCATCGCTTCCAT
>PLGA01000567.1:20717-20911 GCA_003139735.1 Bryobacterales bacterium
GAAGTGCTGGTGAACCCGGATGGATCATTGGCGGGGCCGATGTACCGGGATGCGAACGGGCAACTGACTCCGCAGACGCTGGCGGCGTTTCCGAATGCCAGGAAGGTGAAGATCAAGGATCTGCCGCCGCTGGCTAACGAGGGCGCGCATAACCTGACGGAGATTTGGGCGAACATCACCTACTTCCTGAAGGC
>PLGA01000403.1:0-1682 GCA_003139735.1 Bryobacterales bacterium
TGTTTGTCGGGCGGGTAACCGTACTTGCGCAGGATTCGCTTGACCAGGACGCGGATCTTGGCGCGCACGGATTCCTTCAGCGCCCAGTCGATGGACGTGTTGGCGTGCAAGGCGGCCACCAGCTCGCGGGCGATCATGCGCAGGTTTTCGTCGCCGAGGACGGCTACGGCGCTGTCGTTGACTTCCAAGCGCGTCGTAGAAGGCGATCTCGTCGTCGGTGAGGTTCAGTTCCTCGCCGCGCTTGTTGGCTGCCCGCATGTCCTTGGCCAGGGCGATCAGTTCTTCGATTACCTGGGCAGTTTCGACGGCGCGGTTGTGGTACTTGCGAACGGCGGCCTCCAGCATTTCCGAGAACTTACGGGACAGGATCAGGTTCTTGCGTGCGCGCGTTTTCAATTCGTCATTCAGCAACTTGCGCAGCAACTCCACGGCGAGGTTCCGCTGCGGCATTCCGCGCACTTCCGCGAGGAACTGGTCGTCGAGGATTGAGATGTTCGGCTTCTTCAGCCCGGCCGCCGAGAACAGGTCGATAACCCCTTCGGCGCTGATGGCCTTGGACACAATCTGGCGAATGGCGTGGTCCAGATCCTCCTCTGTCCTGCCCGCCACGCCGGTGGATTTGACGGTGGCGGCCTTCACCGTCTGGAAAAAGGCCACATCGTCGCGGATGCGGATGGCTTCCGGGTCTGGCACGGCCAGCGCGAAGGCTCGGGACAGGTCGTTCACCGCTTTGACGATGCGGCTTCTGCCATCATCGAGCGCGAGGATGTGGTCTTGCGCGGCAGGGAGCAGGGCGAGCCTCTTCTGCGCCGATTTTGCCTTCCAATCGCTCCAATCGAAGCCATAAAACAGGCCGCAGCAGATCTCGTACTTCTCCAGCATCACGAAGACGGCCTGAGCCTTGTCCACGATGGCTTGGCCGTGGCCGCCGCCTTCGGTATAGGCCGCCAGCGCCGATTTCAATTGCTCCGCCAAGCCGAGATAATCTACCACCAGCCCGCCCGGCTTGTCCTTAAAGACGCGGTTCACGCGGGCGATGGCCTGCATCAGCCCGTGGCCGCGCATGGGCTTGTCCAGGTACATGGTGTGCAGGCTGGGCGCATCGAAGCCTGTGAGCCACATGTCGCGGACAATCACGATCTTGAAGGGGTCGTCCGCCGCCTTGAAGCGCTTCGCCAGCGTGTCCCGGCGCGGCTTGTTGCGGATGTGGTCCTGCCAGCCGTCCGGGTCCGGTGCGGAGCCGGTCATGATGACCTTGAGCGCGCCCTTATCGTCGGCGTCGCTGTGCCAGTTGGGCCGCAGTTTCACGATGGCCTTGTACAGTTCCACGCAGATGCGGCGGCTCATGCACACTACCATGGCCTTGCCGTCCATGGCTTCCAGGCGCTTCTCGAAATGGTCCACCAGATCGCGGGCAATCACGCCGATGCGCTTCTCCGACCCCACGACGGCTTCTAGCGCGGCCCACTTGGACTTGAGCTTCTCCTTGCGCTCCTCCTCTTCGGTTTCGGTGACTTCTTCGAAGTCCGCGTCCAGGTGCGGCTTCTCGGCCGGGTTCATCTCCAGTTGCGCCAAGCGGCTTTCGTAATAGATGGGGACCGTGGCCCCGTCCTCGACGGCGCGCTGGATATCGTAGACGCTGATGTAATCGCCGAAGACGGCGCGCGTGTTCTTGTCGGTCA
>PLGA01000403.1:1762-4251 GCA_003139735.1 Bryobacterales bacterium
TCGGGCAGGAACTTCTGGATGGTCGTAAAGACCACGCCGCCGCAGGAAACGGCCAGCAGCCTTCGCAGATCGGCCCTGACTTCCGCTTGGACCGGGTCATGCCGGATGGCTTCGCTGCACCGGGCGAAGGTGTCGAATAGCTGGCCGTCCAGGTCGTTGCGGTCGGTGATCACAACGATGGTGGGATTCTCCATGGCAGGGTGCAGGATGATGCGCCCGGCGAAGAAGACCATGGTGAGGCTCTTGCCGCTGCCCTGCGTGTGCCACACGACGCCGCAGCGGCGGTCGCCGTGCAGGCGCGTGGCCTCGACGGTGGCGGCGACGGCGGCGTTGGTGGCGTGGAACTGGTGGTAACCGGCCAGGATCTTGATGACGTTATCGTGGGGATCGCGGTCGAAGACGACGCCGTAGCGGACGAGGTCGAGGAAGCGCCGCTTGTCGAACACGCCCCGGAAGAGCACTTCCAACTGCAGCAGCCTGGCCGACGCGGGTTCCTGCCCCTCGATGGTGCGCCAGGGCATGAAGCGCTCTTTGGGAGCGGTGAGGGAGCCGATGCGGGCCTCCAGGCCGTCCGAAGCGACCAGGACTTCGTTGTAGGTGAAGAGCGCCGGAATCTGCTTCTTGTAGGTCTGAAGCTGCTGGAAGGCCTTCCAGACGGTGGCGTCTTCGTCGGCGGGGTTCTTGAGTTCCACGACGCCGAGCGGCAGGCCGTTGACGAAGATCACCACGTCTGGCCTGCGGTTGTTCTGACCGTCCACGACGGTGAACTGATTGACGGCGAGCCAATCGTTGTTTGCCGGATCGTCGAAGTCCACCAGGCGAACGAGGTTGCCGGCGATTCCGCCTCCGCGGCGCGGGTACTCCACCGTCACGCCGTCGATGAACATGCGGTGGAAGGCGCGGTTGTTGGCGACCAGGGCGGGATGCTCGGTACGTAGCACCTTGCGGACAGCCTCGTCGCGCCCTTCGGCGGGAACCCTCGGGTTCAATCGCTCGACGGCGCGGCGTAAGCGGCGCTCCAACACGACCTGATCGTAGGAGCCGCGCTCAGCGAGCATTTCGCCCGGCGCGATGTCGGGGCCGTTGGCGATCTCGTAGCCGAGGTCAGACAGCCAAACGAGCGAGGATTCTTCGACGGTGGATTCCGCGATCATACATGGGCCTCAACCATTTTCTCGGCGTCGCGAATGCGGAGTTCGCCGGAGAGGAGTTTGGGGAGAAGGGCGTTACGGAGGAAAGACAGCGTAAGCGATTCCTCGGCCCCTTCGGCAGTGTGCTTGAGCATCGGCCGCACAGCTTCAGTGAAGCGGGCTACTAGCTCCTGTGGCGGCCGAATCACCTTCATGCGAAGAAAATCCTCAGGCCTGACGCGCTGGTGACTGCTTGATGTCCCTGTGACCAACTCGGACAATGACTCCGCGAACCCCGACGAGCCGAACAAGCAATACACGAACTCCCGCGAGAATCCCGGCTTTGGTTCCGCTACAATGAACTCGGTCGAACAGACTGAGCGACGAATCGGACTGACTTCGGGCAACCAGATTCGCGGAAACCGGGGGTTTAACTTCGATAAAAGCACGGTTTGCGGAGGGACGACGAATTTGTTGCTTTTTATGGACTCGCCGGACTCCTGTCTTGGCATCCTCCGCTCGTCGAAAGCGGGGATGCTGTAATGATCGAACAACTCGTTGGAAAACTCGCCTGGATTGATCCCTTCCCGCCTGATCCCGACGACGGAATCCACGGTACCCATGCTCGGACGCCCCTGCCCTTCCACCTTGGCGCGCATGGGATCGCAGTCTACAAACCAGGACTTGAAAATGGTGCGGGCAATGCTCTCAAGCGTTTCGTTCGTGCGGCGGTTTAGGTCAATCTTGTCGTCGAGCGCCACAAGCATCTCGACAATGCCAGCCTGAGCACGCGGCGGCGGGCACGGGTATAACTGGGCGTAGAACGTTTCGCGCGAAAGACTTGGATTCGACGTGCCGTCCTTCAGGTGATTCAGCCCCACGAACTTGATGAGGTAGTAGAAGAATGCTAGGTTCACCTCGGATGATTTCGGCGTGGCGAAATACGCCGTATCGATGACCCAGAAATCGGTGTCACACCACTCAATACCTAGGTTTCCCATTCCCTTGCGCCCGAGTACTAGGCCAGGCCCCGCAGCCAAGGCCCGATCGTGTGTACCGCAGGGGCCGTTCGTTCCATAGACTGGGACGAGGCCAGCGTGGCGCTTGCTCTCGACCAAAGCCTTGCCGTAGTTGAGAACGAGCAAATCCCCACATCGTTTAAGCGGCCACCTGAAGTCTGCATCCATTGAGAAGCCCCTCGGCCAGCTACCGATAGGGCTTTCGACTTGGCCGCTGTTGCCACTACGCATGAAGCCTTCGCAGGTTGGCCCGAACGGCTTTCTCCAACCGCGCCCCCTCCTTGAACTCCCCCTCCAGCTTCGCCGTGAGCCGTTTCATCTTCTCCTCGAAGGGCTCGCC
>PLGA01000403.1:4308-4526 GCA_003139735.1 Bryobacterales bacterium
GCGCCTTTGTCGCCGCGCCATGCGTGGTACCTTCCGGCGATACGGTCGATGTCCTCTGCGGTCAAATCCCGGTGGACGCGGTCGATGAGTGCGCCCATCTTGCGGGCGTCGATGAACAGTGTCTCTTTGCGCCGGTCGCGGAAGCGTCCGTTCTTCTTGGCGCGCGCCAGGAACCACAGGCAGACGGGGATCTGGGTCGCGTAGAACAACTGGCCGGG
>PLGA01000538.1 GCA_003139735.1 Bryobacterales bacterium
TCTGGCCTGTTGAGTTAATTCTTCGACACTACACTATCGTATCGCTAAGGTTCAGCCGATGTAAGAACCGTCGCCTCCAGGGACCGCGCCGGGGGCAGGACAATCGCATGTGTTAACCTCAAAACGGCCCTCGGCCTAAGGCTGTCAATGTCCGACGCATCCAACTTCCGCGATCTGTTCGATAACGGTCCCGTGGCCTATCACGAATTAGACCGTGAGGGCATAATTCGCCGGGTGAACCGGGCTGAGTGCGCCCTGCTGGGTTACGAAGCGGACGACATGTTGGGGCGGCCGGTATTTGAGTACATCGCCGACGCCGACCGCGAAGCCGGCCGCGAAGCGATCCGCCGGAAAATGTCCGGGGCGCAGCCTTTCGAGCCGTTCGAGCGTCGTTTCGTCCGGCGCGACGGCGGTGAGTTGTGGCTCGAAATCCACGACATCCTGGTGAGGAACGCGGATGGAGAGGCCGTCGGTATCCGCAGCGCCCTGCTGGATATCACGGACCGGAAACGGGCCGAGTTGGAAGCGCGCGCGGCGCACGCGGAGCTTGCCGTGGTCCACGCCAACGCGCCGGTGGTGTTCCTGGTGGTGGACGAGGATCTGCGGGTCGAGAAAGTGAATGAAACAGCGCTCAAACTCGCGGGGCGGCTGGAGAGTGAAATGCTCGGCCTGCGGCTAGGCGGCGCGATAGGGTGTCTGAACTCGCTGGCCGATCCGAGGGGCTGCGGTCAGGGTCCCTCGTGCGGTGAGTGCACGCTGCGGTTGGCGGTGCTCGATACGGTTCAGAACGGGAACCGGCACGACAACGTGGAAAGGTGGCTGCGCCTGGGCGGCGAGGATGCGGAGCCGCGCTGCCTGCTGGCGTTCACCGCGCCGCTGGAAGTCCACGGAAGGCGGAAAGCCCTGGTCTCCATTCTGGACATCACCAAGCGCAAGCGGGCCGAGCAGGAATTGCAAACCAGCGAAGCGCGGTTCCGGACGTTGACCGAAGATGCGCCCATCGCGATTTCCATCTCGCGCCTGGGCAAGATTGTCTATGCCAACCCGACGTGCTTGCGGATGTTCGGCTTCCATCGGGCCGAGGAACTGAACGACCGCCCTATCCTCGAACTGTTCGCGCCGCAGTGCCGGGAAGAGGTGATGGAGCGGGCGAACCGCCGCGCACAGGGCCTGCCCGTTTCCAGGGATTACGAAGCCACGGGCTGGCGCGCCGATGGTTCGGAATTCCCGGCGCTGCTGTCCGTCTTCACGATGCAGTTAGCCGAAGGGCCGGCCCTGGTGGGCTTCATCACCGACCTGACCGGGGCCAAACAGGCGGAGGAAGAGCGCCTGCGGCTGGAACAACAGTTCCAGCATGCGCAGAAGATGGAGTCGATCGGACGGCTGGCGGGCGGCGTGGCGCACGATTTCAACAACCTGTTGACGGTGATCAACGGCTACAGCCAGATGTTGCTCGCTAAACTGAGCGCGGGCGACCCGATCCGCGACAGCATTAGCGAGATCCACAAAGCCGGGGAACGCGCCGCGGGAATGACCCGGCAACTGCTGGCCTTCGGCCGCAAGCAGGTCCTCGAACCGCGCAAGGTGGATGTCAACCGCGCGCTGTCGGAGATGCGGCCGATGCTGGAGCGTCTGGTCGGGGAAGATGTGGAACTGCGCGTCGCGCTCCGGGCGGAGGCCGCGACAATCCGTGCGGATCCACATCAGTTGGAACAGGTGGTCATGAACCTGGTGGTGAATGCCCGTGATGCCATGCCGGGCGCCGGCAAGCTGTTGGTGGAGACGGACAACGTAGAGCGGGACGAGGGCTACGCCCGGGAGCATCCGGAAGCGCGCGTGGGCCGCTACCTCGCGCTGTCGGTCGCCGACACCGGCGTGGGCATGGATGAAGAAACCAGGAATCGGATGTTCGAGCCGTTCTTCACCACGAAAGAAGTAGGCAAAGGGACCGGGCTCGGTTTATCGATGGTGCAGGGCATCGTAGCGCAGAGCGGCGGCTACCTCGAGGTCCATAGCCAACCGGGCCATGGGACGACTTTCAAGATCTACCTGCCGGCGCTGGCGGAGGCGGCCGACGACGGCCGGGAACCGCCAGCCGTTCCGGCGCTGGGGGGCAAGGAGACCGTGCTGGTAGTGGAGGACCAGGAGGAGGTCCGTAAGTACGCCGTCGCGGCGCTGAAGGCGAAAGGCTACCGGGCGATCCCCGCGAAGAATGCCGGCGAAGCGCTGTTGCTCTGCGAACGGGAACGCATCGATCTGGTGTTGACCGACGTCGTGATGCCTCACGTAGGCGGCCTGGAACTGGGCGGCCGGTTGGAGAAACTCCGGCCCGGGATTAAGGTGCTGTTCATGTCCGGATACACCGATAAAGTCATCGAGCCGCAAAGGGTCATGGAAGGGAGCGCGAGTTTCATCCAGAAGCCATTCAGCCCGGAGGAACTGGCCGGCAAGGTCCGCGCAGCGCTGGGGCCGCCGGCGGCCCGCATCCTGGTGGTGGACGATGAAGCCGGGGTACGCGGTTTCCTGTGCAGCGCGCTGCGGGAAGGCGGCTACGAAGTGACCGAAGCGGCCGATGGGAAGCAAGCGCTTCGGCAGGCGTTAGCCGGAGGGGTGGACCTGGTGATCACGGATCTGGTGATGCCCGAACAAGAAGGGATCGAGACTATACGGGCTTTGCGCCGGGATCTGCCTGGCGTGGGGATCATCGCCATCTCGGGCGCGTTCGGCGGCCAGTTCCTGAAGACTGCCCGGATGCTGGGCGCCGACGCCGTTCTGAACAAGCCGGTGAGCCCCGGCCTGCTGTCGGTCAAGGTTGCGGAGGTGTTGAAAGCGCGGCGGTGAGGGCGCGGCCGGATCGGCAGTTTGGCGGGGGCCCGGCGGGTGCGCGACATAAGAGCCCA
>PLGA01000463.1 GCA_003139735.1 Bryobacterales bacterium
GTGCTCGGGTGGCGGCGCGGGGGCGTGGTCACGGGCGGGCTGGTTCATGCGGTCGGCCTTTCGTAGCGTCTGGCATACGCTGGGCGGGTGGATCGCCTGGGCATTGTATCCCCGTGGCGGTCCCCCTTTCTGGATAATACCCGATTATCGTGGGCGGCGCGTCGGGTTTTGTATCCCTTTCGGCTGATTCTGGCGTAAGCTGGAGGTTTGCATTCAACTTATGCCAGGGGTTGAGTCGGTGGCGTTGGAATTCTCGGGTCTTGGGGCGGCCGTCGTTGTGCGCCCCGAGGCGGTCCAGCTTTCGCTTTTCGATGTGGGCGTTCTGGACATAGGGGCACTTCGCATGNNAGTGTGAGTCGGCCGGGCGGGTGAGCCTGCCGGCGTCGGCCGACACGCTCGGGCTGTTCTGTGTCTCGGAGGCGCGGGCCGGGCGGCTGCATTCGACCATCAGCCGGCACGCGGCGGCGGTGGCCTCGCGCCACGCGTCGGCCGGGCTGGTGTCTCCGCTGGGTCCGGACGTGCGGGAGGTCCTTGCCGGCATCGGGCGGCGGGTCGGCACGGCGCCGCGCCATCAAAAGGCGGCTCTCTCGCTTGAGGAGTTGCGGCTGCTGCTGCCGGCGTGCGGTGATGGGGCCCGCGGCGCGCGCGATCGGGCTTTGCTGCTCGTGGGCTTCGCAAGCGGGCTTCGGCGCAGCGAGCTCGCCGCGCTCGACCTGGCCGACGTGGCGGAACGCCCCGAGGGCCTCGTGCTGCGCATCGTCCGGAGCAAGACCGATCAGTCCGGCCGCGGTCGCCAGGTGGCCGTGTTCCGGGGTCTGCATCGCGCCACTTGTCCGGTCCGCGTGCTTGCGGCTTGGCTCGTGGAGCGTGGCGACTGGGCGGGCCCGCTGTTTCCTCAGCTTACGATGCCGGGCGATGCTGTGACGCACAAGCGGCTTAGCGGTGAGGCTGTTTCGGCGGTGCTCAAGGCGGCGGCGCGGCGGGCTGGCCTTGATCCCTCGAAGTACGGCGGGCATAGCCTGCGGGCTGGTTGCGCGACGGCGGCGGCGGCGAACGGGGCTAGCGATCTTACCATCATGGGGCGGACCGGTCATCGGAGCTCCGGGATGGTGTCGCGGTACGTGCGGCACGGTACTCTTTTCGCCATCGATGCGCTTGCGGGTGTTTTGTAGCCTGTTCGCCCGTGGGATAATGGCGGTGGAACAGGCCCGCCGCCGGTGGTTCCCCTTCGCGCCTGACGTGCGGTCACGCGTGGGGGTCCTGGCAAACGGCGGCGGGCCCCGTTTCCGCTGCCGGCCTGGCTGAGTGGTTGTAGCGACTCTCCCCCGCGATGTCCTTCCGGATTGCTTCCATGGCCTTGGCGATCGCTGCGGCCACGGTTCCGTGGCTGATGCCTCCAACCTTCTCGGCGATCTCCCGGAGCGTGAGCCCTGCAACCCGCGACTGGACCATGAGGCGGCGGCGCGGGGACAAGTGCAACAGGCGGCCGTGTATGGCGCGCTGGTGCGCGGCCATGTCGCCGGTGGCTTGCTGGTACAGGGCCTTTAGTGTTGGTGGGGGAGTGCTCGGCCTTCCCTTCGGCCGGCGATCAGTGGTTTGCATGGCTTTATTTTCACTGGTTTACCGCCTGTTCTGTATCCCCATTTCTATGGATAACCGCGAGTGGGCTACAAAATTCGACGCGGAGCCATGGGTGGGTTTTATCCTCGGCGGCGTTTTGAATGCCGTTAAGAAGGCAGGCCAGGAGGCCCGCCCCACTTAGAACTAGACCTTTACGATGCTCCTCAGCACGGCGTCCCACGGGGCCCGATAGGCGCGGCTGGTTCCGCTGCGCCTGAGGCCCGCCGCCATGGCTGTGGCTTCCTTGTCGCCCACAACTTCCTGCTTGTCGGGGTCCCACTTGATGGCGCGGCCAAGGATCAAGGACATGTTGGCCAAGTTGCAAGTGGTCGCCACCTTGTGGCCGTCTTCCACCTCGCAGAACGGGCGGTTGCGGCTCTTGATGCAATCGAGCCAGTCGCGCTCGTTGAGCACCATGGTGGGGTCCGCTCCCGACGCGGTGAGGCCATAACGGGCATCCGTGGCGACTCCCGCCCCTGCCGCTCCTGCCGCTGGGGCGCCAGCCGCCGCTCCTCGTCCAGCGCCGCCGCCGCCGCGCCCCGTGGCCGCGCCGGCGTACTCGGGCAGCCAGGGCGTCCGCGGCACGTTCGGGTATACCGGACCCCCGATGGGATGTCCCTGGAAGCGCGGAATGTCGTCGATGGCGTTGACCTTGGTTTCCGACGTGATGCTGTAGTTGCCGGAAACGTTCATGTACCCCTTAGTGCCCAGATAGAGCTGGGCGGGGTTCAGCCCCTGCGGCCCGACGCTGGCCTCGCGGATGCTGCACTCCATCGTGAAGCCGGGGCCGCCGTTCTTGCCGGGAAACTCCCAAATGGCGTCCTGCAAGTCGGGCGTCTCGCCATCGTCGTCGTCGAGCGCATACCGGCCGCCGACGGACATCACGTTGGTCGGTCCTTTGGCGTCCATGAGCCAGAGAATCTGGTCGATCATGTGCGCGCCAAGGTTGGTCATCTGGCCGCCCGAATAGTCCCAGAACCAGCGGAAGTGGTACAGGCCGCGGTGCGCCTGGTAGGGCTTCTTCGGAGCCGGCCCAAGCCACATATCGTAGTCGAATCCGGGCGGCGGATCGGTGACCGGAGTCTTGCCGAAGCCCGGGTAGATATTGCGGCAAAAGGCGATTCTGACGTTGTGAATCTTTCCCAGCGTGCCGGCCAGGATCACCTGCTTGGCCGCCTTGACGCCGGCGCCCTGCCTACGCTGCGTGCCCACCGTGACGATGCTCTTGTGCGCCCGCGCCGCCTGCACCATCCATTTGCCTTCGTCGATGAAAACAGTCATGGGCTTCTCGACGTAGACGTCCTTGCCCGCCGCGCAGGCCATGATGGTGAGCAGCGCGTGCCAGTGGTCGGGCGTGGCCACCACCACTCCCTGTATGTCCTTGTTTTCGTACATCTTCCGGAAATCGCTGTACCCTTTGGCTGTGCCGTTTCCGATGTACTGCAGACCTTGCTCCACGCGCGGCGCATAAGCATCGCAAAGAGCGACGATATCCACGTCCTTCTGCGTCTTGAAATCGGCGATGTGCTGTTTCCCGATCAACCCGAAGCCGACTTGCCCGATGCCGATGCGATCGTTGGCGCCAAGCACCCGATTGTAGGAGGCTGCGGTCAAGGCAGCCGCGCCCAGGAACGTCCGCCGCGTGGTTCCGGAGCTTAACCCTTCCTTCGTCATGCGTTCTCCTTCCAAATCGCGAATCCGCGACCGGAATTCCACTTCCGGGCGCGCACCTCACTGAAGGAGGAGTATAAGAGATCCCACTCCCAATATCAACCCCAATTGCCTGGGCCGTCCGATCCTGATAGACTTGAGCTTTCAGGGGCTAATATCGACTCGGGGCTGGGATGAAGGCTGGGGCAATATTTCTGTTTACCGTGGCTGCCGCTTGGGCCGCGGGCGGGTCGCCGCCATTGGATCCGGCGGCCATCGTGGAGCATTACTGCGCCGCGTCGCGCGGCGAGGCCCAATTGCTTGAGGGCGCCACCATGGATGTCGAGATCGCCGCTTCCCTTCCTAAGCTTCAGAGACAAGGCCGGTTGCACGCGCTGCGTCACATTTCGGCGCTAGGCCGGATTACCTATGAAAAGCTGAGGTTCGAGGGCGATAACACGGTCAAGAGCCAGGTGATCGCGCGCTATCTGTCGGCGGAAGCCGAGGCGCAGAGCGGCCAATCGCCCTCGCTCGAAGTGATCCCCGCGAATTACAAGTTCAAGTACAAGGGTCTGGGCGCACTGAACGGGCGCGACGTCCACATTTTCCAGGTGACGCCTCGCAAGAGGAGATCGGGTCTATTCAAAGGCGAGGTCTGGATCGACGCCGCCACCTACCTGCGCTTGCAGGAGTCGGGTTCTCTGGTAAAGACCCCGTCCGTTTTTCTGAAGCGGGTCGATTTCGTTCGCAAGTACGAAATTCGGGACGGCGTATCGGTGCCTTTGCAGGTGAAAAGCACGGTGGACACGCGCCTCGCCGGGACGGCTGAGTTGACGATCGACTATACCAATTTCTCGGTCCCCGCCCTGTGGCGGGACGGCGCCGGGGACGCTACGCTGCAGTAATCGCGCCCGCCCAAGAGGGCTGCTCCAGGGGAGAATCGATGAGAACGCTCTTTCTGAATCCGCCATCGTTCGAGGGCTTCGACGGCGGGGCCAGCTCGCGCTGGCCTGCGTCGCGCGAGATCGAATCGTATTGGTACCCGGTGTGGCTCTGCTATCCCGCGGGCATGCTGCCGGACAGCAAAGTGGTGGACGCGCCGCCGCACAAGATCTCCATCGAACAAACCGTGGAGATGGGTAAGCAGTTCGAGCTGCTGGTGCTCTACACCTCCACGCCCGGCTTTCACGTCGACGTGAAAATGGCCGCGATGCTCAAGGACGCCAACCCCAAGCTGAAGGTGGCCTTTGTGGGTCCTCCGGTCACGGTGGACCCGGAAGGAACGCTGAGTGGAAACGCGGCCATCGATTTCGTGGTGCGCCGGGAATTCGATTACCAGATCGCGGATTACGCCAAAGGCAAGCCGCTCGACGAGCTGCCTGGCGTGAGCTTCCGCAAGAACGGCCAGGTAGTCCACAATCCGGAAGGGCCGGCCATCGAGGATCTGGATGCCCTGCCCTGGGTGACGAAGACCTACAAGCGCGATCTGGACATTACGCGCTACAACGTCCCCTTCCTGCTGAACCCGTTCATTTCGCTCTATACCTCGCGCGGGTGTCCGGCGCTGTGCACTTTCTGCCTGTGGCCGCAGACCCATTCGGGGCACCGCTGGAGGCTGCGTTCGTCCGACGACGTGGCCAACGAGGCGCGCTACGCGCTTGAGCAGTTCCCTAATATCAAGGAGATTTTCTTCGACGACGACACCTTCAATTACCGCAGGGAGCGCACCATCGAGCTGTGCGCCAAGCTCAAGCCGCTGAATTTCACGTGGTCGTGCACATCGCGCGTCACCACCGACTACCCCACCCTGAAGGCCATGAAGGAAGCGGGCTGCCGCCTGCTGATCGTGGGTTACGAATCGGGCGACCCGCAGATTCTGAAGAACATCAAGAAGGGCGCCACCGTGGAGATGGCGGAGCGCTTCACGGCCAACTGCAAGAAGCTGGGTCTGCTGGTTCACGGCGACTACATCATCGGGCTGCCGGGCGAGACNNCAGGTGTCCATCGCGCATCCGTACCCGGGGACGGAGTTCTTCGAGTACGTCAAGAAGAACAACCTGATCACCATCGATTCCATGACGGATGAAACCGGGCACCAGCTTCCCAACATCATCTATCCGGGCCTGGACCGCGGCGAGCTGGTGGAATCCGTGGAGCGCTTCTACGGCGAGTATTTCTTCCGCCCGCGGGTGGTCTGGCGCATCGTGAAGAAGGCGATTTTCAATGGCGACGAGCGCCGCCGTCTCACCAAGGAAGCCCGCGAGTACATGGCGCTGCGGTCCAAACGGAAAAAGTTTGTGTCCGAACAGAAGGCGGCGGCCAAGCCGTCGCCCGCGCCCGCCGCGTCCGGCGACTAGCTTCGCATGACCCAAGAAGCGGCGCGCCTCCGGCTGAAAACCCGGCTGTTCGCGCCCGTGGTGGTGCTCAGCGGGGTGCTGGGCAACTACTTCATGAAGCGGGGGATGCCCGCAACGCTCGTTTTCCCGCTCGATTACATCACCGTCCTGTTCCGGCCTTATGTGGCGCTGGGCGTGCTGCTGCTGATCCTGTGGCTGCTCCTGCGCATGGCGCTGTTGAGCTGGGCCGATTTGAGCTACGTGGTCCCGGTGACTTCCATCGGCTACGCTTTAACGGCCCTTGCCGGCCAGGTCTTCCTGCACGAGGCGATCGATTGGAAGCGCTGGACCGGCATCGGACTGATTGTGGCCGGCGTGGCTTTAGTGGGCGGCGCCACGGAGGCGCGCACCTTCCCGACCCACCAGGCGGAGACCCGCCGATGAGGTGGATGTTCGTGGCAATCATTGTGGCGGCCACTGCGGCCGGGGAGGTCTTGCAAGCCGCGGGCATGCGGCGGCACGGGGAGGTCCGCGATTTCCGGCCCGGCGCGATCGGCCGGGCCATGGCCGCGCTGGCGCGGAACCGCTTCGTCATCGCGGCGGTGGCAGCCATGGCTGTCGCGTTCTTCGCCAATTTGGGGCTGCTGAGCGTGGCCGATTTGAGCTTCGCAGTGCCGGCGACGGCCATCACTTGCGTACTGGAGACGGTGCTCGCCAAGTACGCCTTGAAGGAGCGCGTAAACTGGCTCCGCTGGGCAGGCGCGTCGCTGGTAATCTGCGGCGTGGCGCTGGTCGCCCAGTGATCTGGCTGGCGGTCCCTGCGCTGGCCGCGGCGGCATACTATCTGTTGGCAATTGTCGCAGCGATAAAGTGGGGCCGAAAGCAGGGGCCGGGGGCCGGGGGCCAGGGGCCAGGGGCCGGGAAGGCACGGTTTCTGGTGGTTCAGGATATGTTTTTCACGGAGACCGCGCAGCAGGCGGACGTGGTTTTGCCGGCCGCCTCGGCTTATGAAAAAGAGGGCACCGTCACCAACGTGACCGGCGAGGTGCAGCGCCTACGGCGGGCCGTGAATGTGATGGGGGCCAAGACGGATCTCGAAATCATGGGGTTCATCGCGCGGGAAATGGGCGTGGCGGCGGCGCTGGGCCCGTGGGTCCCGAATTCCGTCTTCGAGGAGATTCGCGCCAACGTGCGCGGCTACGATATTTCGCTTGCCGCTCTCGCCACTGGCGGCGCGGCGCAGTCCATGCCGGTCAATGGGCCTATCCCGGTGGAGATACGGCCCGAACTGACGCGTTCGGACCACAACGGGTTGTTCGCGTCGGGAACGCTGGGGCGCTATTCTAAGGTACTGAGCTCCGTTCTGGAAGGTCGCTTGAGCCGCTAATGGACTCATTCATCGTCGTCAGCCTGATCAAAACGGTGATGGTTTTTGCCGTGCTTCTGACCACCCTGGCTTACCTGCAATGGGTGGAGCGCAAGGTCATCGCGCATATCCAGGTGCGCCCGGGGCCCTACGTCGTGGGCCCGCACGGGTTGTTGCAGCCGCTGGCCGACGTGGTCAAGTTGCTCACCAAGGAAGACGTCAGGCCGCCCTTCGTGCACAAGGCGCTCTACCTGGCGGCGCCGTTCATGGCCATGACGCTGGCGCTGATGTCGATCTGCGTCATTCCGTTCGGGCCGGTAATCCGCGTGGGCGGCGTATCCACGTGGATGCAGCTTACCGACCTCAATATCGGCGTGCTGTTCGTGCTGGCGATTTCCTCGATGGGGGTATACGGCGTGGCCTTCGCGGGCTGGGCCTCCAACAACAAATACGCGCTGTTGGGCGGCCTGCGCAGCTCGGCGCAGATGATCAGTTACGAACTGCCGATGTCCATCGCCATCGCCTCCCCGCTTTTGCTGTCCAACACCCTGAGCCTGCGTACGCTGGTGGAGAGCCAGGCGGGCAGCTTTTGGCATTGGAACGTCCTGCGCGGACCGTTCCCGCAGATTTTCGCGTTCGTCATTTTCCTGATCTCGGCCTTCGCGGAGACCAACCGCATCCCGTTCGACCTGCCGGAGGCCGAGAATGAGCTGGTGGCCGGCTACCACACCGAATACAGCAGCATGAAATTCGCCTCCTTCTTCATGGCGGAGTATTCCAACATGATCACGGTAAGTTCGATGGCCGTGCTCTTGTTCCTGGGCGGCTGGATGGCTCCGTGGCCCGTGCGCTACGGCTCCAGCATTGTCCCCACGGTGGTTTTTGCGTTCGCCGGCCTGATCGCCTTGTATCACGGCGTGCATCCCGCGCGGCGCCGCGAGCGCTACTCGCTGCCCGCCACGGGGATCGTCTTTTTGGCGATCGCGGCTATCTTTCTGCTGCCTATCGTACAGACTTGGCTGCTGCCGTTGTTCTGGTTCTGCGCCAAGGTTGGCGCGATCCTGTTCGCGTTTATCTGGATTCGCGGCACGCTTCCGCGATTCCGTTACGACCAGTTGATGGGCTTCACCTGGAAGTTCCTTTTTCCGGCGGCGATTTTGAATCTGCTGGTGACCGGCTTCCTGGTCGCCTGGGTTTCCTGAAATGGACGTCATTCTGTTTCTCGTCTTCGCGCTCTTCGCCGTGGCGTGCGCCATCAACGTAGTGGTGCAGACCCACCCCATCGCCAGCGCCATCTCGCTGATCGGCGTGATGGCGTCTCTCGCCGTGCTCTACCTGCTCCTGGGAGCGGAGTTCATCGCGGCGGCGCAGGTGATTGTCTACGCCGGCGCCATCATGGTGCTGTTCGTATTCGTGATCATGCTGCTCAACGCCGGCGCGGAGTCCAAGAGCGGCCGGTCCCTGGTGGCGCAGGCGCTCGGCGTTCCCTCGCTGGTCGCGCTGCTCGGAATTCTAGCTTTCTTCGTGCAGCGCCTGTTCCCACGCGAGTCCGCGACGCATTTCGGAGGCTTCACCGGAGGAACCGCGAAGGCCGTTGGAAAAGCGCTCTTCACCACCTATTTATTGCCCTTCGAGGCGACCTCGATCCTGATCCTGATTGCCATCGTCGGCGCCATCGTTTTGGCGTACAAGGAGATGGACTAAGATGGCCGCGGTCCCGATTTCCTGGTTTCTGACGCTCAGCGCGGTGCTCTTCGTCATCGGCGCGGCGGGCTTCGTGTTCCGGCGCAACATCATCACGGTATTCATGTCCATCGAGCTGATGCTCAACGCCGTGAATTTGAGCTTCGTGACATTCGCCTACCAGTTCAAGAAAGTGGACGGGCACCTTCTGGCGCTGTTCGTGATGGTGGTGGCCGCGGCGGAAGCGGCCGTGGGACTGGCGATTATCCTGACGGTTTTCAAGCGCCGCCCATCCCTGAATATCGACGAAGTGAATTCGATGAAGAACTAGATGCCGATGCAACTCTGGCTCATACCGATACTCCCGCTGGCGGGCTTCCTGATCAACGGCCTGTTTGGGCGCCGCTTTTCCAAGGGCATCGTGAACGCCATCGCCATCGGCAGCGTGGCCCTCTCCTTCGCGTGGGTCGTGAAGACGCTGTTGGGTCTCGACCTCAGCCACCCTTATTCCGAACGGTATTTTACGTGGATCGAGAGCGGCGCGTTCCGCGTGGACTTCGAGTTTACGGTGGACAAGCTCACCGCGGTCATGTTGCTGGTGGTGACAGGCGTCGGCGCGCTGATTCATGTTTATTCGATCGGTTACATGGCGCATGAAGGAGGCTACTACCGGTATTTCGCCTACTTGAACCTCTTCATGTTCTTCATGCTGACGCTGGTTCTGGCTGCCAATTACCTGGTGCTTTTCGTCGGGTGGGAGGGCGTGGGGCTGTGCAGCTACCTGCTGATCGGCTTCTACTTCGATAAGAAGTATTGCACCGACGCCGGCAACAAGGCGTTCATCGTGAACCGCATCGGCGATTTTGGATTCTCGCTAGGGTTGTTCTACATCGTCACGCATTTCGGATCGCTCGATTTCCAGACGGTATTCGCGCAGGCCGCGGGCAAGCCCGAAGGCGTACTGACCGTGATCGGCCTGCTGCTCATGGTGGGCGCCTGCGGCAAGTCCGCGCAGCTTCCGCTGTATGTCTGGCTGCCCGACGCCATGGCCGGCCCAACGCCTGTTTCGGCCCTGATCCACGCCGCAACCATGGTCACGGCGGGCGTCTACATGACCGCGCGCTCGTGGCCCATTCTCACGCACGCCCCGGCGGCCATGGACGTAATCGCCGTCATCGGGATCGCCACGGCTTTCTTCGCGGCCACCATCGGCCTCGCGCAGAACGATATCAAGAAAGTCTTCGCCTATTCCACCGTTTCGCAACTCGGCTACATGTTCGTGGGCGTGGGCTGCGGCGCGTTTTCGGCGGGCATTTATCACCTGATGACGCACGCGTTCTTCAAGGCGCTGCTGTTCCTCGGGTCGGGCAGCGTGATCCACGCGCTTTCGGGCGAGCAGGATATGCGCAACATGGGCGGCCTGCGAAAGAAGGTCCCCTGGACGTTCGCGACCATGATGTGCGCGGCCATCGCCATCGCCGGCATCCCGCCGTTCGCCGGTTTCTTCAGCAAGGACGCCATCCTGCTGGCGGCCTACGCGCATTCGCCGTGGATCTACTGGGTGGGAACCATCACTGCCGGCATGACCGCCTTCTACGTTTTCCGCGCCATGTTCCTGACGTTCTTCGGCGAATATCGCGGGCAGGGGCATCCGCACGAATCGCCTCCGGTGATGCTGGTTCCGCTGGCCATCCTGGCCCTTCTTTCCATCGGCGGCGGCTTCTTGTTTAACATCCCCGAATTTCTCGGTTCCGTATTCCAGCAGCCGGAAGTCCCCGAAAATACCGTTCTGATGGCCATCTCCACGCTGGCCGGTGTGACTGGCATCGCCGTCGCCTGGCTCATGTACATCGCCAAACCGGACATGGCCGATGCGTTCGCGGGAAGCGTCAAAGGCCTGTACACGCTGGTCTACAACAAGTACTTCGTGGATGAGATTTACGACGCGACGGTGGTCAATCCGGTGGTGAACGGGTCCCGCGAAGTGCTCTGGAAGGGCGTGGACGTCGGCGTGATCGATGGCGCCGCCAACGGCGTTGGCGACCGGGCGCGGGATATCGGCGGCGTGCTGCGGCTGTTCCAGTCGGGCGATATTCGCAGCTACGCCACCTGGGTGCTGTTCGGCTCGGTGATTGTGATTGTCGCCATGTCGCTGGCCGGAGGCATCCGGTGAACCTGCTGACCGTGGTCCTCCTGCTGCCTCTGGCCGGCTTCCTCATCGCGTTGTCCATTCCACGGTCCTCGCCGCAGGCCAGCCGGGTTTGGGCGCTTCTGCTCTCGCTCGGAACTTTCGCCGCTTCGCTCGGCCTGCTGGCGTGGTTCGACCGCGGCGTGGCCGGCGCCCAGTTCACCGTGGATCTCCCCTGGATCTCCACCCCCGACATCCATTTCCACATCGCGGCCGATGGCGTGAGCCTCTGGCTGGCGCTGCTTGCGACGTTCCTGACGCCCATTTGCGTGCTGATTTCCTGGCGCCACATTCAAAAAAGCGTCAAGGAATTCTACGCATTTCTGCTGCTGCTGGAGTTCGGACTGGTCGGAGTGTTCATCGCGCAGGACCTGTTCCTGTTCTACGTGTTCTGGGAAGTATCGCTGGTGCCCATGTACTTCCTGATCGGCATTTGGGGCCACGAGCGCCGCATCTACGCCGCCGTGAAGTTCTTCCTGTTCACCATGGCCGGCTCGGTCCTGATGCTGGCGGCGATCATTTATCTTTACAACCGCGCGCAGACCTTCAGCTATCCGGCTATCGTCGATATGCTCGCGAGCGGCCGGCTGGCGTTCACGCCCGGCGAGCAAATGCTCCTGTTCCTCGCGTTTTTCGTGGCCTTCGCCATCAAAGTGCCGTTGTTCCCGCTGCACACGTGGCTGCCCGACGCCCACGTGGAAGCGCCCACGGCGGGTTCCATCATGCTCGCCTCGGTCATGTTGAAGATGGGCACGTTTGGAATCCTGCATTACTGCGTCCCGCTGTTTCCCGCCGCGGCGCGATCCTGCGCGCCCTGGATCGCGGTCCTGGCGATTATTGGAATCGTCTACGGCGCCCTGGTGGCCATGGTCCAGCCCAATATGAAGAAGCTGGTGGCGTACTCCTCGGTGAGCCACCTCGGCTTCGTCGTGCTCGGCATCTTCTCATTCACGCAGCTTGGCATGGATGGGGCGGTTTATCAGATGCTCAACCACGGGATCACCACCGGCGCCTTGTTCGCCATCGTCGGCCTGCTCTACGAGCGGCGGCACTCGCTTGAGATTAAGGACTACGGCGGCGTGGCGACCGCGGCGCCCTGGCTCTCCACAGCCTTTCTGGTCACCACGCTGGCCAGCATCGGCCTGCCCCTGCTGAACAATTTCGTGGGCGAGTTCCTGGTGCTACAAGGCGCGGCCATCGCCAACTTCAAGTGGGCCATCTGGGCCTCCCTCGGCGTGATTCTTTCCGCCTGCTATATGCTCTGGCTGTACCAGCGCGTATTCTACGGCGAGGCCGGCGCGGAAGTTCGCTCGCATGTGCCCGACCTCAGCCTCCGCGAGTGGGCGGCCATAGTCCCGCTCATCGTCATGATGGTCTGGATGGGCGTCTACTCGCAGTCCTTCCTGCCGCCCGTCGGCAAAACCACCGCGCTGGTTCTGGAACAGAGCCAGATCAATGTACCCTTCCGGGTAGGCATGCCGGACAGGAAGGTAATTTTTGACGCGGAGACGCAGAGACGCGGAGAACAAACCGAACCCTTAAAGACGTTTTCCTCTGCGTCTCTGCGTCTCCGCGTCAAGACCGGGTTCTCCTCAGTGGAGGTCGCCCATGCCCGCTGACCTCATGCCTAGCTCGGGCGACTTGATTCGCATCCTGCCGGAGATGGTTCTCACCGTCATGGGCACGCTTCTCATGGTGCTCGACCCGCTGCTTCACAAGCGCTCCTCGAACGCCTTTGGCCATCTCAGCCTGGTTGCCCTGGCCGCGGCGCTCGGCGCGACCGTCTATGCCTACGCCAACGAAGGAGCCGCGTTCGGCGGCATGATCGTGGTGGACGGTTTTGCCACGTTCTTTCGCGCGCTGGTGATTGTGGTCGGCATTCTCACCGTCCTTTCGTCCTGCCGCTTTCTGCGCCGTCAGGACGCCGAAACCAGCGCGTACCACGCGCTGCTGCTCTTCTCCATCGCCGGGCAATCGATGATGGCGGCGTCCGGCAATCTGATCGTCGTCTTCATTGCCCTGGAGATTTCCTCCATCTCGAGCTACGTACTCACCGGCTATCTCCGCGACGACCCGCGGTCCAACGAAGCCGCCTTGAAGTACTTCCTGCTGGGATCTTTCGCCACCGCGTTTTTCCTCTACGGAGTGGCCTTGATCTACGGTTCCACCGGCACGATTGACCTGCTGGCTGTGCGCGCCGCGGCGACCGGCCAGGCCGGACCCATCGCCGCGCCCCTGTTCCTGGGTTTGGCGGCGGCGCTGCTATTCGTGGGGCTGGGGTTCAAGGTGTCCGCCGCGCCGTTCCAGATCTGGGCGCCGGACGTCTACCAGGGCGCGCCTACGCCGGTCACCGCGTTCCTTTCGACGGGACCCAAAGCCGCGGCCTTCGCCGTGTTTCTGCGCATCTTCATGACCGCGTTCGAGCCCGGCGGCGGCGGATGGGAGCCGCTCGTGTGGTTTTCCGCGCTGGCCTCCATGACCATCGGCAACTTCGCGGCCCTGCGGCAATCGAACGTCAAGCGCATGCTGGCCTACAGTTCCATCGCTCACGCCGGGTACGTGCTGGTGGCGCTGACGGCGCGCTCCGCGGTGGGCGCCTCGGCGGTCATGTTCTATCTGGCCGCCTACGCATTCATGAATATCGGGGCATTCGCCGTGGTGGGCCATCTCTCCGGAAAGGGCGAGCGCTACCAGGACATCGAGGACTTCGGCGGCCTCGGCCAGAAGCAGCCGCTGACCGCCGCGTTATTCACCGTGTTCCTGCTCTCCCTGATCGGCGTACCGCTCACCGGCGGCTTCTTCGGCAAGTTCTACATCTTCAAGGCCGCTCTCGAATCCCACCTGGTCTGGCTGACCGTGCTGGGCCTGCTGAACAGCGCCGTAGCCGCCTACTACTACCTGCGCGTCCTGGTGATGATGTACTTCCGCGAACCCAGCCAGGCCGTAAACGAAATCGAGCCGCTTGCGCCCGGCCTGCGGACCGCGCTTTTCATATCGGCGGCCGCCACGTTGTTTCTGGGGATCTTCCCGAACTGGGTGCTCGATTTCGCCGGCCAATCGTCAACGCTGGTCAAGTAGCATTCGACGGGTGCTCAACCGATCTGGGGAAATCCGTTCCCGTGACCGCTCCCTAACGGTCGCGGCTCTGTAACCCACTGCAAACACGCGAGACCCGAAACAGAGCCGCGACCGTTAGGGAGCGGTTTGCGGACCTAAGCCGTCGTAATCCCCAAAACGGTTATTCGACAAACGGGTCCGGTTTTGGGGGTATAATCGCTGTGACCGGAGGCGTTTCATGCGCGTGTTCAGGGTTTGTATTAGCTTGGCCGCTCTCTTGGCTGTGTTTGGAGGCAACTCCGTTTGCCGCGCGCAGTCCCCTGCCGCGCCTTCCACGGCTCCAGCGTTTGAAGTGGCGTCGGTTAAAGTGACGCCTTTCCCGGCGGACGGGCGTTTCATGGTCGGGTCCCGTTTCAGCGCAAGCGGGTACGATGGAATGTACATCACAATGCGGCAGTGCATTCAGGCCGCATACGACGTACGCCCCGACTGGATTATAGGGCCTGCCTGGATTACCTCGGCGAGGTATTCCATCAACGCCAAGGCTTCGGCTGCGGCGCCACAGAGCGCCCTAAGGCTCATGCTCCAACGCCTACTGGCAGAAAGATTCGGCTTAAAGGTCCACACGGAACTACAAGAGCAGCCGGTCTACGCTTTGGTCGCGGGGAAGAACGGGATCAAGCTCAAACCAGTGGAATACGACGGCGCCGATAGAGATTCTGGTTTCCACCCGGTGAACATGGGCCTGGAGGTCAAACACACGTCCATGGCGGTGCTTGCGAAGACCATGTCGTCGGCGCCGTTCCTGGACCGGCCGGTTATCGACATGACTGGAGTAGAAGGTCTCTTTGATTTCACTCTTCGTTATGCCACCAGAGGTTTCTTCCCGGTGCTCGATCCGCCGGAGGACGCCGCCCAACCAAGCATCTTTCTAGCCTTTCAGGATATCGGGCTGAAACTGGAGCCTCGCAAAGCGCCGGTCGAATGCATCGTCATCGACCAAGCGATGCAGGTTCCGACTGAAAACTGAGCGCGCCGCGTCTTCCGTTTACCGGATCAGATGCGCCGCCAGGAAAGCCCCGGAATAGGCCAGCACGCTCATATATCCGAACTGAAGCGCCGGCCACTTCCAGCCGCCAGTTTCGCGCCGCACCACGGCAATCGTGGAAACGCACTGCATGGCGAACGCGAAAAAGATCAGCAAAGCCACCGCGCCGCCAGGCGTCAGGTCGTGGTGGATGGCGGTCTCCAAGTCGCCCGAGTGGGTCTCCGGGTCCATGCCGTAAATCGCCCCCAGCGTCCCGATGATGGTCTCGCGCGCCGCTAGCGACGTGATCAGCCCCACTCCAATCTTCCAGTTGAAGCCCAGCGGCTTGATAGCCGGTTCGATGGCGTGCCCAATCTGCCCCGCGAAGCTGTGCTCTATCGCCGGCGCGCGCCCGCCCTGCGTCGGCACGTGCGCCATGACCCACAAGATCACCATGACCAGCAGAATCACCGTGCCCGCGCGGCGTAGAAAAACCTTCGAGCGGTCCAGCAGCCGCAGGCCGAGCGATTGCACCGTCGGCCACCGGTAAGACGGCATCTCCAGCAGGAACTGCGTGCTGCCACTCTTCAGGATGGAAGACTTCAGCGCTTTTGCCGTGGCCACCGCCGCCAGGAATCCGAGCGCGTACAGGCCCAGCAGCGCCGCGGCGCGCGAACTGAACACGCCCAACAGCCGGCGCTCGGGAAGGAACGCGGCGATGATCAACGTGTAAACTTGCAGGCGCGCCGGGCAGGTCATGAACGGCGCGATCAGAATGGTCGCGGTGCGGTCACGCTTGTTCTCGATGGTGCGCGTCGACAATATGGCCGGCACCGCGCAGGCATGAGCCGAAAGCAGCGGGATGAATGACTTGCCCTGCAGCCCTACCCTAGCCATGGTGCGGTCGGCAATCAACGCCGCGCGCGCCAGATAGCCGGAATCCTCCAGGATGCCGATAAACAGAAACAGCAGCAACACCTGCGGCAGAAAGACCACCACCGACCCTACGCCCTTCCATACCCCGTCGATCAGCAGCGAGCGGAAGGCCGAAGGCGGCAGCGTGGCCGTAATCCAAGCCCCGGAAACGTCGAACAGCCAGCGCACGCCGTTCATCAGCGGGACCGCCGCTGTGAACAGGGTCTGGAAGACCGCCAGCACCACCAGCGCGAACACCAGCGGGCCGGCCACCGGGTGCAGAAAAACCGAATCCAGGCGGCGCGTCCACTGGGGCGGCGCGGGCGGCTGGTAGCGCGCTTGCCGGCCCACGCGCCCCGCCCATTCGCGGCACTTGGGCACGTCCTGCAGGACCGGCAACTCCATCGGCGTCGGTTTGGCGAGAGCCCCCGCCATGAAATCGAACACCTCATCGATGCCTTCGCCCCGCCGTGCGCTCACCAGGGCCACCGGCGCGCCCAGTTGCGCCGAAAGCGCCTCCCGGTCCACATGGCCAGCGCGGTTGCGCAAGTCGTCGGCCATGTTCAGGACGATCAACGTGGGGACTCCCAGCGACAGGATCGGCGCCGCCAGCATCAGGTGGCGCGCCAGATTCGTCGAATCGAGCACCAGCAGGATCGCTTCGGGCTTGGGCGTGTCCGCCCGTTTGCCGGTGAGAACGTCGTAGGCCACCTGTTCGTCTTCCGAGCGCGGCGACATGCTGTAGATTCCCGGCAGGTCGATGACGCGGACTGCGCGGCCATCCGGCAGCTCGGCTACGCCCGTATGCTGTTCCACGGTTACGCCGGGGAAGTTGGCTACCTTCTGGCGCAGGCCCGTGAGACGATTGAATAGAGTGGACTTGCCGGAGTTCGGCGGGCCGACTAACGCAATGGTTTTGGGGGGCGCGCTCCGCGTGGCCGCGGGGCGGGGCAATTCAAGGACGGAGGTCTCGCAGCCGTGGCAACTGCCGCAAACGCTCACCGGATCCTCGCGCCCGCCGCGCGCCGGGTCCCCTTATCCGGCCGCGTCTTCAGAAGCCTCGCGGTCTCACGGCGCAAGGCGATTTCCGATCCATCCACCTGGAACACGCGGGGGTCGCCGCCGGGAGCGCTGAACCCCGCGGTGATGCGCGCGCCAGGCAGAAATCCCAGTTCCATCAGGCGGCGGGCTTCGTCGCCGGGCAGGTCGATCCGGTCCAGAATGGCGGCGTCGCCCCGGCGCAGATCGAGCAGCGTCGAGGGGGCGCCGTCCGGTTCGTTGTTGCCACTCAGTTGCAACATAGTTTCAGTATGCGAAAGTCCGAAATGATTGTCAAGAGGCCCCCGCCGAAGGCTGCGAATTCCCCCACCGGCGCAAGCGGGTCCGCCTGCAAACGCTCTATACGATAAGGATACCAGAATGCCCGACCCCTTCACCGTCCGCAAACTGCGTTGGAGGGACCTCGACCGCGTCCTCGAAATCGAGCGCGCCAGTTTCGGCGCCGACGCCTATGATCGCAAGCTGTTTGCAGATTGTCTCCGCGCCGGCGAGGATCTATTTCTCGCCGTGGAGCGCGGCCGGATAGTCTGGGGGTATCTGATGGGGTGCGCGCGGGGGAAACGGGCGGAATTGGTCTCCATCGCCGTGGATCCGGCGGCGCGCGGCGAAGGAGCCGCTTCCGCCCTGATGGAGAGCGCCCTGCGGCGGTGGAAGCGTCGCCGCATCGACCGCCTTTCCCTCATGGTCAAGACGGCCAATCGCCAAGCCGAGACATGTTATCTGAAGTACGGATTTCGCAGGGTGCGCCGCGTGCGCCGCTATTACGAGGACGGCTCGGATGGCTGGCTGATGGCGCGGAACATGTAATACCTCGCCCCTCGGCGCCGGCCCCTGCTACGCTGGTGAGAGATGCCTGAACCCGAGGGGACTCTCGACCTTCAAGGCCTTCAAAGTTCCCTGTTCTTCGAAACGCCGGAGGAGACTTACACGCGCGTGTTCCGCGAGTTGAAGCCGCGCACGGCTGTACCCCAGTTGCAGGTGGAATTCTGCCGCTTCGCCAACGCGGACAGCTTCATCCGTCTGGAAAACGGGAAGCTGTGCGTGCGCATTTCCGATCTGCTGGAGGGCGCGCCCGCGCCGGTAGTGGAGGCGCTGGCGCACATTCTGCTGCGCAAACTCTACCGGAAGCCCATTCCCCGCATGTATTCCCACCGCTACCGGCTGTACCTGAACCGGCGCGATGTGAGGCGNNGCGCAACTGGTGCGGCAGATTCGCGGGCGCAAGTTCATTTCCGGACCTCGCGGGGAGAATCACGACCTCGATGAGGTTTTCGAGCGTGTGAACCGTCAATTCTTCAACGGTCTAATGGGGAGGCCGTTGTTAGGCTGGAGCCGCCGCGCCTCG
>PLGA01000139.1 GCA_003139735.1 Bryobacterales bacterium
CTAGCCCACGGCGCGGTAGCGCGGAACTGGAGAACCCGGCGGCGATTATCAGCCCGAAGGGCGATAGATTCTAGCCCACGGCGTGAGCCGTGTGGAAGAGCGTGTCAGAGAAACCCAGCCCCGGAACGGGGCGAAAGGCTGGTTTCAATCCGTAGGGGCCGGACGCGCGCCCATCTCCGCCAGTTCCTCCAGCCTAAGCCTGCCGGTGTAGATGGCCATTCCCAACGCCGCGTGGACGTTCATGGCCAGCAGCGCGCGAACTTCATCCACCGTCGTGATGCCGCCCGCGGCGGTCAGTTCCAGCGAAGTCGCGGCGCGCAGCCGCCGGAACCAATCGAGGTCGGTGCCCTGCATCATCCCTTCCTTGTCCACATAGGTGCAAAGAAAGCCCGAGCAATAAGGTTCGAGCGCGGGCAGGACTTCCTCGGCGCTGAAACCCGTGGACTCGCGCCAGCCCTTCACCACGATGCGGCCGCCTTTGGAATCGAGCGCGATGAGAATGCGCTCCCGTCCGATGGCCTCGCACAGAGAATTCAGGAATGGCTCGTCCGCCCCGCTGGGACCAAAAGCCGAGGTTCCCACGATCACCTTGCGCGCGCCTTGCGCCGCCAGCGCCTCGGCCCGCGCCACCGTGCGCACGCCGCCGCCCACGCGCGCCGCGGCCTTCGAAGCCAGCATGCGGACCAGCCCGTCGTTGGAGCCGCGCCCCATGGCGGCATCGAGATCGATCACCTGAATCTCCGGGAACGCGGCGAACTTGCGCAGCATCTCTTCCGGAGAATCGCCTTCCAGCGCCTTCTCGCGGCCCTGCACCAACTGGACCACCTTGCCGTCCATCAGGTCGATGCACGGGATAATCATGCCAGCCTCATGGGGATGCCGCGCGCGGCCAGTTCCTCTTTCAACTGGTTGACGGTGTAAGTTCCATAGTGGAAAATCGAGGCTGCCAGCGCAGCGTCCGCGCAGCCGTCGGTCAGCACGCGCACGAAGTGCTCGGGGCTGCCCGCGCCGCCGCTCGCGATCACCGGAATGTGCGTCGCCCGCGAGACCGCCCTTGTGAGCGCGCAATCGAAGCCGTCCTGCACGCCGTCGGTGTCCATGGAAGTCAGCAGGATTTCGCCCGCGCCCAGTTCCTCGCCGCGCGCCGCCCAAGCCACCGCGTCCGTGCCCTCATCGTCGCGCCCGCCGCGCGTGAAAACGCGCCAGCCGCCGGGACCGTGCCGCCGCGCATCAATGGCCAGCACCACCGCCTGCGCGCCGAACTCGTTGCTCAATTCCGTGATCAGCTCCGGCCGCCGCACCGCCGCCGTGTTCACCGAAACCTTATCGGCGCCCGACATCAGAATGCGCCGCGCGTCCGCGACCGAGCGGATGCCGCCGCCCACCGCCAGCGGGATGAATACCTTCCGCGCGGTACGGGCAACCACGTCGGCCATGATTTCGCGCGCGTCGCTGGAGGCCGTGATATCGAGGAACACCAATTCGTCCGCGCCATCGTGGTTGTAGCGTTCGGCGAGTTCCACCGGGTCGCCCGCATCGCGCAGATTGACGAAATGGACGCCCTTGACCACGCGCCCGCCCGTCACGTCCAAACACGGAATGATTCGTTTGGCCAGCATAATATTTGGGCCACAGATGAACACGGATGAACACGGATAAGAAACACAATGCTTATGTTTCTTTGGTTCTTCTTATCCGTGTTCATCCGTGTTCATCTGTGGCCATAACTCTTCTTCAAACCTCCAAAAACTTCCGCACGATCCGCAGCCCCACGGGCCCCGATTTTTCCGGATGAAACTGCACGCCGAACACGTTGCCCGCTTCCAAGGCCGCCGTGTACGGCACTTCGTAGGTGCAGGCCGCGGCCGTACGGCTGTTTTCCGGGACGTAATAGCTATGCGCGAAATACACGTAAAGAGGCGCCTTCGGATTGCCCAGCAGCTTCGATTCGCGCCGCAATTCCAGTTCGTTCCAGCCCATGTGGGGCACCCGCGCGCCCATGGGAAACCGCTTCACCGGTCCTTCGAAGATCCCCAGTCCGCGGACTTCCGGCGCTTCCTCGCTGGTCTCAAACAACGCTTGCAAACCCAGGCAAATTCCCAGGAACGGTACGCCGGCGCCGATGCGGTCGATCAACGCCTGCCGCACGTCGAGCGCATCGAGCGCCCGCATCATCTGCCCGAAATGGCCCACGCCCGGCAGGATGATCTTGTCCGCCTTGCGCAGGCCCGCCGCATCCCGCGCCAGTTCGTACTCGCAGCCGAGTTCCGCCAGCGTATTCTGAACCGACCGCAGATTGCCGGCGCCGTAATCGAGGATCGCAATCACAGCAGTCCCTTGGTGGACGGCAGTTGGTCCTTCAAGCTCGGGTCCTTCGAACAGGCGAACTTCATGGCGCGCGCGAAGCACTTGAAAATCGCTTCGATCTTGTGGTGGCTCGAACGCCCGTAGAACACCTTCGCGTGCAGGTTGGCCCCCGCGTGGTTCACGAAGCCGCCGAAGAAGTCCTCCAGCAGCTCGGCTTGCAGGTCGCCCACCAGCCGCACCTTCACCAGATCTTTGTAGACCAGCGCCGGACGCCCGCCCAGGTCCAGCGCCACCACGGCCATGGTTTCGTCCATCGGCAGGACAAAATAACCCGCGCGGTTGATCCCCTTGCGGTCCCCCAGCGCCTTCTTGAACAACTGGCCCAGCACGATGCCGACGTCTTCCACCGTGTGGTGCTGGTCCACGTCCAGATCGCCATCGGCCAGCAGTTTCAAGTCGAAGCCGCCGTGCCTGGCGAACAATTCCAGCATGTGGTCGAGGAAACGTATGCCGGTGGCGATTTCGTACGCGCCGCGCCCCTCGATGGTCAGCACGCCGGTAATCTTCGTCTCCCTGGTATCCCGCCGAATGGCCGCGCGCCGCATCATGCGAAAACGTCCTCCAAATAGTTGATATCGTCCACGATGGCGTACGCCTTCTCCTCCTGGAACAGAAATACCAGATCCAGATACGCCGGGTTTGAAGGCGCGGCGATGCCGATGAACGGAACCCCCGCCGCGCGCGCGCACCGCGCATCGTCCACGCTGTCGCCAATGTAGTAGGCCGGCCCGGCTCCGTCGCCGCCGAGAATCTTGAGCAGACCCTCCGGATGCGGTTTGCGCTTCTCCACGTCGTACATGCCCACCACCGGGTCGAACGCCAGGCCGCCCGCGAAACGGTTCAAGGTGATATCGGCCTCCTCGCGCGGACGGCCCGTGAAGACCGCCAGGCGGAAGCGCTCGCTCAGTTTCTCCAGCGCGCCGGGCCGCGCCATCCACCGCTCCCGCAGGATCAACCCATCGCCCCCGTTCCCGAGGAAAACCCGCTGAAAGCACTCCCGCACGCCTTCGAACGGCGCATCCACCCCCGCCTCCCGGATGATGTGGTGGGTGAGTTCCCAATCGTCGTTGAAGCCGCCCTGGTTCTTGTAATCTTGAATCCGCGAGCGCGGTATCTCGACGCCGGTGAAGCGCGCCACCGTCCGCGCGATGGTCTCGCGGTACGATTCGGTGACGTCCACCAGGACTCCGTCCATGTCGAAAATCAGCAGCGGCTTCGTCATCGGCGCCAGATCTCTTCCAGGGCGGCCACCAGCTCGCGCGTCTGTTTGCGCGTTCCCACCGTGATGCGCACCGCGCCGGGGATTTCGTAACTGCGGTCGCGCACCAGGATGGCCCGCCCCCGCAGCGCGTCCCGCACCTCAATGGCGCGCTTGCCAAATTGCGCCAGCACGAAATTCGCCGAACTGGGTATATACGGAATGCCCAGCCGCTCCAGGCCCAGGCAGAGCACCTCGCGCGCGGCCAGCACCTCGGCCACGTAATTCCGAACGTATTCCCTGTCTTCCACCGCGGCCTGCGCCGCCACCACCGCCAGCGCATTCACGCTGTAGGGCGATTGGGCCTTGCGCAGGAACGCCACGTTGGCTTCGTGGGAGAACAGACAGCCCAGCCGCATCGCGGCCATGCCGAAGACTTTCGAAAACGTCCGGCAGACGAACAGATTGGGCACGCGTCCAATCTCCCCTAATGCGGTGACGCCCGAAAACTCGTAGTAAGCCTCATCCACCAGCACCACCGCTTTTCGCGCGCGCCGCAGGATGCGCTCAATCGCCATCAGCGAGATGCCCGTGCCGGTGGGATTGTTGGGGTTGGCCAGCAGCACCGCGCGCGTTGCCGGCGTGATCGCCTCGAGAACCTGTTGCAGCGGGAACTCCACCCCAGGCTGCGGATATTCCACTTCCCGTATCTTCGCGCCCGCCACCTGGCTGTAGAAGCGGTACATGGCGTAGGAGGGCTTGAGCAGCAGCACTTCCTGCCCGTCGTCCACGTACGTGTTGACGAAGACCTGAATGGCCTCATCGGTGCCGTTGGTGAACGTGAACTGTTCGGGAGCGACGTCGAAATAGCGCGCGATGGCTTCTTTGGCCTCCGCGTAATCGGGATAGATGGCCAGACGGCCGGCGGCTGTCCGCTCCTTGAGCGCCGCCACCACGCGCGGCGAGCAGCCCACGGTGTTTTCGTTGAAATCCAGGCGGAGCTTATCGGAGCGGTCGCCCGTCGGAGGCGAATACGGCGCCATCGAAAGCACCGCCGGGCGAGGCTTGACGCCGCCTTTGGGTAGTTTCATACCTGTTCCCCGCGCTGGTGGGGCAGGCGCTTCCGTCTGCCAACCGGCGCCCCATCCAGCCGTACTTCCACCGAACGCGCGTGGGCTTCCAATCCCTCGGCGCGCGCCAGCGTGGTAATCGCCGGAGCCAGGCGCTTCAAGGCTGCCTGGTTCAACTGCTGCACCGAGATCACCTTCACAAAATCGGCCGCCGATAATCCGCCGCGCTGCCGGGCGGCGCCGCCGGTGGGCAGTACATGGTTCGGTCCGGAGGCGTAATCGCCCGCCGCTTCCGGGCTGAACGGCCCAATGAAAACGCTGCCCGCGTTCTGGATTCGCCCGAGCAGGCTCTCATCGGGAATGCTCAGGTGCTCCGGCGCGAACCGGTTGGCGAGGTCTACGGCTTCATCGAGCGACTTCGTCACAACGATCGCCGAGTTTCTGGCAATCGCCTTCCCGGCCACCGCCGCGGTTGGCAAATGCTCCATCTGCCGTTCGACTTCGCGCGCCACCGCCGCCGCCAGCCGCTTCGAGGTGGTCAGCAGGACGGCCGAGGCGTCCACATCGTGTTCGGCCTGCGCCAGCATGTCCGCCGCCAGGCGGCGCGGGTCGCCCTCCTGGGCAATAATCAAAATCTCCGTGGGCCCCGCCACAAAATCGATTCCCACTTCGCCCGCCAGCAGTTTCTTGGCCGCCGCTACGTAGATGTTCCCCGGCCCCACAATGCGGTCCGCCTTGGGCACGGTGCGCGTTCCGAATGCGAACGCCGCGATGGCCTGCGCCCCGCCCATTTCGAAGACGTCGGCCACGCCCAGCAGGGCCGCCGTGCCGAACACTTCCGTTACCGGCCGCGGAGACGCCACTGAGATGCGGGGCACGCCGGCCACCTGCGCCGGAATCACGGTCATGAGCAGCGTGGAGGGTAGGGGATAGCGGCCCGCCGGTATATACGCGGCCACCGTATCGAGCGGCCGCACGATCTGGCCAAGTTCGAGACCGGGCGCGAACCTGCGCCGCCATTGACGCGGCATCTGCGCGCGGGCGTAAGCCCGAATGTTGCGCGCGGCGCTTGACACGGCCTTGCGAAAGGCCGGCGTGAGCCTGGCTCTGGCTTCCACCAGTTCGGCGGCGGGCACCCGCACCGAGCGCCGCGTCAGCCCGTCGAACCGGCGCGCATATTCCATCAGCGCGCGATCGCCGCGGCGCTTCACATCCTCCAGGATGGGCCGCACCGTGGCCTCGGCTTCGCTCAGGCGCGCCGCCTTGCGCTCGAGCAGCCGGCCGATTTGTCGGGAAGTGAGAATGCGGATCACAGGACGATCTTGTTCAGCGGGTATT
>PLGA01000554.1 GCA_003139735.1 Bryobacterales bacterium
AAGTCTCCCGCTTCAACGCCCTGAAACACGGCGTCGATGCCCGTCAAACCGTCATCCCCGGCGAAAACCAGGCCGATCTCGAATGCCTCGCCGCCGAATACCAGGACCAGATCTGTCCCCAGACCGCCATCGAGCGCTACCTCGTCGATACCCTCATCCTCAGCGACTGGCTCCGCCGCCGGCTCCAACGCGCGCAGGCCGAGCTTTACACCGTTCTGGCCGGCCACCCCGGCCTCGTCGGGCGCCTCAGCTACGCCTGGGAGTCCGACGCCGCCGGCAGCAACACCCTTCAGAAGGTATTCCGCCAGCTTTCAACCCTCGATCGCAGCTACCTCCGCGCCCTCACCGAGCTCCGCCGCATCAAAGAGGACTGCGACCAGCCCGCACCCGCGCAACCGCCGGAACCCCAGCCGATTTCCGCCTCTGCCCCCCCGCAAACTGGGGGACTTGGGTTCGTTTCATCGACTCCCGGCCTAGCCCCGTGGTCCCCGGCCCCCGACCCCGATCCGCTAGCCCCCGCCCCGCTTTCCAGTACCTTCGGGCGCTTTCCGAACGGCGAGCCCCTCGCCGTACGTCGCTAGCGCCGCCAGGGTCTTGTCCGCATGACGTACGCCGGTAGGGGTCGGGCATGCCCGACCCGGCTGTCGCTCCCCAACCAGCGCCAAACCACCCATTTCAGCCCTGAAAAGCTGTTGTATAATTCAGCAAGGCCTTTAGGATCAGTCCTGCTTTCCTGGCAGACTGATTGCTCTCCTTCTCAGGCCTGATGGATTTCACGCCGAGCCATGCGCGCATTTGCGCAGCCGGCGAGACCAACCAGCACGAGGAACGCTGTGACAACTGCCGCTATCGATACCAAGACCGAATACTTGCGAGCGCTTCCGGGCGACGACGTCCGGCAGATCCTGTGGCGTTTCGCCGACCGCTTCGACTTGCAGATGCTCGTGCAGTCCGTGCGCGGCGTGGCCCGCGGCCCGGTGGCCCGCCTGGTGGCCTCCGGCGCTCGCAACACGCACGATTGGACGCCCGAAAAGGCCTCGCTGCTTCAGTCCTTCGACGAATCCGGCATCACCGGCGTCTTCATGGAGCCTTCCGACGGCGGCTTTATCGAAGGGCCCAAGAACCTGGCCCTGGCGCTGGTGGCCTTCGAGCTGGCCTGGGTGGATGCCGGCGCCGCCACCGGAAGCCTGGCCGGTTGCCTCGCGCTTTCGCCCATCCACGAGCGCGGCACGCCCGAGCAGCGCCGCTACTACATGAACAAGTGCGCGCCTCCGCAGCCCGGTGAAGACCGCAAGCCCTGGCGCGGATCGTTCGCCCTCACCGAGCCAATCCCCTACGTCGGCGTCGAAACCGGCATGTTGGGCGGCAAAGTGAAGGTGGCCGAATGGAAGGAAGGCCAGGAGCCGACCCTCCAAGTCGATAAGCGCGGCCGGTTCATCACCAACATGGGGTTCGCCAACTTCGTCACGGCGGCGGTGGAATCGGACGACCCCCGCATCAAGGGCACCTGCATGGTGATCCTCGAGGAAACCGACCCCGGCACGTTCGATCGCGGCACGCCCACCCGCAAACTGGTGCATCAGCTTTCCTCCACCAACGATCCCGTCCTCAGCCTGCAAGTCCCCGCCCACCGCATCATCGGCGGCTACACCGTCCAGGACGGCGTCATCGTCCCCCGCTACAGCCACGGCGAGATTATCGAAGCCGTTTTCCGCCGCACGCGGGTCACGGTAGCCATTATGACCTCGGCCAAGCTGCTCTCGGCCGTCGAACCCGTCATTCGATACGCCCGCGGACGTTTCCGCGGCGGCAATATTGCCACGCCGGGATCCCCGCGCTATGAGTTGGGATTGCAACTCAAGCAGGACGTGGTGCACCGCCTGGTGGACGTATGGGCCACCGGCGAAGCCAGCGCTTCCCTCGGGTTCGCGGCCGCGCGCGTGTTCGACCAGCTCGATCCGCTTGAGCGGGAGAAAACCGAAATCCTCGCCGCCCTCGGCATCCAGGGCGGATCGGCCACCTTCAAGGCCATGCGCAAGGTGCAAAAGGACGCCATCGAATACCTCGCCGGAAAGCGGCCGGACCTGAAGGGCGATTTTCTGGTGGAGTACGCGCTCCTCGATTCCGTCGCCAACGTCCTCTGCCCCGCCTGCAAGCTGTGGAACACCGGCCACGGCGCGGCCGTCATGCGCGAAGCAGTCAGCCTGATGGGCGGCTACGGCATCACCGAAGACTGCCCCGGCTTTCTGGGTCACAAGTGGATGGACGCCCAACTCGAAGCCACCTACGAAGGTCCCGAGGCCGTCCAGCGCCGCCAGCTCAGCGTCACCATGACCGGCGACCTCTTCCTGGCCCAGTTCCGCCAGTGGATTCGCGAAATGCGCCAGATTGCCAACGACCGGCCTGGCACCGGTGCCTGCGCGCTCGCCACCGCCATGCAGATGTGGCTGTGGTCGCTCGAACACTTGCTCAAAACCACCGATGCCGATGGCGCCAAGCTCTATCAAAGCTCGCGCCAGGGCGTCACCTTCCCGCTGGCCGATGCGCTCTGCTGGCTGCTGGCCTCGCGCAGCCAGATCCTCGATGCGATCGAGCTCGAAAAGAAGGGTCCCGATAACCCCACCGTGGCCGAAGGTTTGCCCGGTCTGCTGAACTTCATGACCGACCTCTGCCACGTGCAATCCGCCCACGCCGCCGGTGAAGTGGGCCGCGTCTGCGCCGAACTGGTTTTCGGATACAACCGCCATCCCGCCTGGGATACCGAAGGCTGCGCCTCCTGCTACCAATCTGAGGATTTGGATGCCATGGAAAGCCTGATCCCCGGAATCTCGAGCGTGGCTTGCGGCTATACCGACGTCATCGAAAAAGACGGCTCCCACCCCGCCAAAGCCGGCCCCTGCGCGCGGTTCGATAGCCTCGATCAATTCACCCGTTTGCGGGTTCGCATGGACGGCTGCCTGACCGGCTCGCAACTCGCCAAGGACCGCGCCGCCGAAGCGCTCACCAAGGTGATGATTCCCGAAGCTCTGGATTATCCCGCATGAGCGATCCGATCGAACGCCAGGCCATGGACGTGGACATTGTCTGCGTCGGCTTTGGACCGGCCACGGCCGGCTTCCTGGCAACCCTCTCGCGGCGCATCGTCAATGACGACGGTTCCCCGGCGGTAGAGAGCCCTTCCACTCCGGGCCTGCCGCTTCAGGTGGTCTGCTACGAGCGCGCCGACGATATCGGCTTCGGCGTCTCCGGCGTGGTAACCCGCGCGCGCGGCATCCGCGCCACCCTCCCCGATCTCGACCCCAGCCAGATCCCCATGGCCGCGGCGGTTCGCCAGGAGAAGGTGGTTTACCTGCTCGATCCGGACCGGGCCAGCCGCCGTTCGGCCGCCTTGAAGTTCGGGGACCGCGCCTTGCGCTTGCTGGGGTTGGCCAGGGAGTCGGCATTCGAACTGCCCTATGTTCCGCCGTTTTTGCACAAGAACGGCGGCTTGGTGATGTCGCTCGGCCAGTTCATGCAGTTCGTCGGCGCCGAGTTGATGGGTTCCGGCACGGTCCAGATCTGGCCGGGATCTCCGGTGCATTCCGCGCTGGTCGAAGACGGGCGCGTTTCGGGCGTGCGCCTCTGCGACCAGGGCGTCGACCGGCAGGGCGAGCCCGAGGCCGGCTTCATGCCCGGCATGGATATTCGCGCGGCCTTGACCGTGGTGGCGGATGGGCCCGTCGGCGCCGTCGGCCGGCAACTCGACCAGGAGTTCGGCATGCCCAATGGCCACCATCACCGCGAGTGGGCCGTCGGCATGAAGATGGTGGTCGATCTGCCGGAGGGAACCGATCTCGAACCCGGCACGGTCTACCACACCTTCGGCTATCCCGAGCCTGAGATTTTCGGCTTCCTCTACGTCCATCCGGACCGCGTGGCTACGGTCGGCATCTTCGTCCCCTCCTGGTTTCGCAGTCCCATGCGCACCTCGTACCGCTATCTGCAGCACTTCATGTTGCATCCGTACCTGTGGCGCCACCTGAAGGGCGGGAAGCTGCGCTCCTGGGGCGCCAAGTCTTTGCAGGAATCGGGACGCCGCGGCGAGCCATTCCTGGCTGGCCCCGGCTATGCCCGCATCGGCGAAGGCTCCGGCAGCACCAACGTGCTCACCGGTTCCGGAGTGGACGAAGCCTGGACCACCGGATCGCAGCTCGCCGAGGCCGTGCTCGATCTGCTGCGCCGCGGCGAGCCGCTCGACAAGGAGAACCTGGAGAAGACTTACGTGGCCCGCCGCCGCGCAAGCTGGGTGGAAGAGGAAGGCCGCGTCGCCGAAAAAGCGCGCGACGGATTCCACAAAGGCGTCGTGACCGGCCTGTTGGGAATGGCGCTCGCCGGCTTCACCAAGGGCAAACGCTGGATCGAGGGCGACCCGCAACCCATGCCGGAGCTCCAGGAGTATTACCGCGACAAGATCCCCTCCGCCGACCTGGAGCGGATTGTAGCCGACTGCCGCACCCGCGGCGTTGGGTGCCACGACGCCCTCATGGAGCGCTGCGGCTGGCCGCCCATCCCCTACGACGGCCAACTGCTGGTGACCCATCAGGACGCCCTGCTGATCGGCGGCAAGGTGCAAGCCCCCGCCGGCTTCGCCGACCACGTTCGCTTCGAGCTCCCCGATTTCTGCGAGCGCTGCGAATCCAAGCTGTGCATCGAAGCCTGCTCCGGCCAGGCCATCGCCCCCGGCCCCGGCGGCGTCCCGACATTCGACCGCGAAAAGTGCATCCACTGCGGCGCCTGCCTTTGGAACTGCATGACCCAATTCGAAGACGATCCCCCGCGCGGCAACATCACCTTCCGCGCCGGCGCCGGCGGCCTCCACTCCACGGAGAACTGAGTTCGCTAACCGGAGTTCGCTAACCGGGGACAGACGGAACGTTCCCCGCGCAAACCGGGGACAGACGGAACGTTCCCCGCGCGGCGCAAACCGGGGACATCCATGATAAG
>PLGA01000168.1 GCA_003139735.1 Bryobacterales bacterium
GCAGCCCAGCGAGCCTGGCGTCGAGCGCTTCCAGCACCTGCACGGTGACGTTGAGCGCGGCGGCGCCATCGGGCGGGTCCACGGTGGCATTGGCCTCGAACAACACGCTGCTGACGGTTCCGGCCTCAGTGGCGGTGGCCGCGGGCGCCACCACGGCGGGCTTGACGGCCACGGCGGGGAGCATCGCTTCCAATCAGAGCGCCAGCTTGACAGCCACGCTCAACGGGACATCGCAATTGGCTTCGATCGCGCTGACGGCGCCGCCGGCAACGGTGTCGACGCTGAAATGCGGCGCGAGCAGCTTGGCGTCGGGCGCTTCCACCACCTGCACGGTGACGTTGAGCGCGGCGGCGCCATCGGGCGGGTTCACCGTGGCATTGGCCTCGAACAACACGCTGCTGACGGTTCCGGCCTCGGTAACGGTGGCCGCGGGAACTGGCTCGGCGGGCTTTACGGCTACGGCGGGCAGCATCGCTTCCAATCAGAGCGCGAGCGTAACGGCCACGCTCAACGGGAGATCGCAATCGGTTTCGATTGCGCTGACAGCGCCGGCGGCTCGTCCGCCTGCATCATAGCGCTGAATGCGGCGCCTGCCTCGGCGGGTCCGGCGTGGCGGCGCAGGCGCTCACCGCGGCGGCTCTTGCGGCGGTTGCAGGGCCTTCAAAGCGTCGGCAACGGGATCATGGGCCGACGCAAGCCGTCGCACACGAGAACGCCATTCCGGGTTCTCACGCAAAGCCAATGCCGCTTCGTAACAGCGTATGGCAGCGGAGTAGTCGTTTGACCCCGTATTGAAGGCCCGTTCCGCGTGGTAAGCGCCGGCAATGGCAAGGGCATCCGCCTGGCTGGGGACGCCCCGGACCGGCGGTATGCGATTCGGGTCGCTGCCGGCCGCCAGCTTGGTATAGTTCGCCTCATAGGCGAGGCGGTTCAGCATGCCTCTGGGCGTCCCATATTCCGCCCGTGGGTACATGTCCGTGGACAGAAACAGGTTTCGGGCCAGCGGAAACCGGTCCAACACGCTAAAGACGGCGGCGAACTCATCCGGGAAGAATAGCAACTTATTGCCCAATAATCCGAACATGTCGTGATCCGGAACATGGGACAACAGCCGCTGGATGTTCGGATCGTGGTTCCAGCGGTCAATGCGGTCATACTGCGCTTCAAGGGGCTCCATCGAAGCGATCAGATGCCCCTGCTCATGGGTCGTGAAATATGCCACGTCCGGGAAGACGCTCCGAATGGTGTTGATGACAATCAAGACGTCCTCGTAGTCGATCTGTTTGAGCTGCAGATACGTGGACATCACCCCGCCTTCGCTCAAGTGGCTGCGTACCAATTCGAAGAACTCCTTATTGAAGAGGTTCCCGGAATTGGCTACCCATACTGCGGAGAGTTCCACGACGACGATGTCGTACTTGTCGCGGGTCTGCATCAGGTAGTTTCGGCCATCTGCAATGTGAACGGTAAGACGGTCGCTGCCGAAAGCGCCTTCAGCGCCCGTTTGGTTGTATTTCTCCGCCAACTCGACCATCTTGGCGGAGATATCCACCCCATCGATATGTTGAAATCCCAAACGATAAAGCACGCCGACATTGCCGCCGCCGCCCAGGCCGATGGTGAGCGCCCGTCCCAGATGCCTGGCGAACAGAGCGGGCTGAAAGGAGTGGTTCTTGGCGAAACCCGCGGTAGGCGACGAGGCGTCGAATTTCCCGTTGGTGTAGAACGCGATGCCGTTGCCATCTTCGGCCCGATGCACGGTGATGATGCCGCCGCTGGGATCTTCCGCGTGAGCGATGATCCCGCCGCGCGCCGGCCGCATATAGGTGATCCAGCCGCCGAGCACCAGGTTCTCCAGGTTCCAGGCGGGCATCAATGCCAGCAGAACCAGCGCGGCGGCGGGCGCCGCATGGAGCAAGCGAGGATACGCTCCGATAACGATGCGGCGCTTTCCGCGCACGGCGATCAACCACGCCGCGATAACGACCGAAGCCGCGCTGGCCTCCAGGATGCGCTGCGATGAGACGCGTCCGATCAGGATGAATCCGGCAGCCAGCGAACCGACGATGGCTCCGACGGTATTCCAGGCGTAGACGGCGCCGACTTTCTTTCCGACGCTCCGGAACGAGCCGCTGAAGAGTTCCAGGATCAGCGGAAAACTGACGCCCATACAAAGCGCCGGGCCCAGAACCAAAATCACGCAACAGGCGAACCGGGCCAACTCGCCCAGCGCAAATCCGGGATTGAGGTAGCTGAGGAAGGGCAGCCACGTCGGAATGCGGTCCCAGATGGGGAGAGTTACGGCAACCAGTGCGCCTTCGGTAAACAATGCCGCGCTCAACAGCGATACCGGATCCCAGTCTAAGCGCCTGCGGATGCGCTCGAGCGACGCGGCGCCCAGGCCAATCCCGAACAGCAGCGTGCCGAGCATGGCGCCAAACGCGTATACCGACATGCCCACAACGGCGGCGAGGGTGTGAGTCCAGATATTCTCCAGGATGAAAGTCGTAGCGCCCGTAAAGAAGGCCAGCACCAGCAGCGCCCGGCTGGAAAAAAGCGCGGGGACGGCGAGCGGCGGCTCCGCTTCGGGCGCGCCGGCTTCGCTCGACGACCGCATGGAACGGGTAGTCCAAAAGATATAGACATTCAGCAGGAACACGAGGGCCAGGGAACCTTGCAGGCCGATGAAGTAGTTAGTAAAGTACGTAGCGCCCAAGGCTCCGGCAGTGGCTCCCAGAGTATTGATCGCGTATAGCTCTCCCAACCGCGTGCGCAGTCCCTGTTGGGTCCGGATCAGGGCCCGGGCCAACAGCGGCAGGGTTCCGCCCATGACAATGGCCGGAAGGATCACGACCAACGTCGCCACGCTGTAGCGATACACATACAGGAAGAGCGGCGAGACATTGCGCCCCACCAGAAACAGCGGGACCGTCCGGCTGAATATCGGGTAAAGGAACGGCACGGCCAGCGCATACAGCCCTACCAGCAATTCCAACGCGCCGTAAAGCCGCACGTGCTCGCGGATTCTCTCCGAATACCTCCCCAGCGCCCAACTGCCAATGGCCAACCCGGCCATGAACGCCGCCAGCACCATGGCGGTGGCGTGCGCGGTGATCCCGAGGATATAGCCCAGAATCTTCGCCAGCACGGTCTCTACAATCAGAGAGGAAGCGCCGGAGATGAAGAACAATCGCCGCGCCTTGCGATAAAGTTCCGTTCGATCCGGCTCGGCCAGTCGATCGGCTGCTGTCGTTTCGATCGAAGTTTGTATTTTGTTAACGATTACCGGTGGAAAGGTCTTCATCTCTTGGTCTCTTGAGTCCGCGAAGCGAGCTGCAACCCGACGAAGGACTCCCAGGTTTGGATCACATCGAGAGAGGGTTTGGTCTGGAACATGGGACCGCCATCGAGGCTCTGCCCCGTCCAGGCATCATGGAGGAAGTCGTACGCGATCAAGCCCCGGGCAGTCATCAGGCCAATTTGGGTGGGCCTGCTGGGATCCCCAACGAAACAGAGGACGTCGGGATACAAGGGGAGGGCATCCCGTGGAGTACTCAAGGCATTGTGTATGATGGCGCCGACGTCGCTCTGCCCGACGGGCCCAGCCGGTGGTTTCCAAGGGGAGTTGATCAGCTTGGCCACGGCGCGGTACTCCTCAACGTCTAAATTGACTCCGTGCCCCAGGAAGCCCTGCTCAAACAGTTCTTCGCCATGGTCGCCGGTCACCAGGACCACGGTATCCTCCCGCCGGTGGAGTTTATCCAAGGCCGCCATGACGGATGCCAGGGACTCATCGACGAGCCGGGCGGCGTTCCAGTAGGTGTCGCGCGTCCAGGCGGCCCTGTCCGGTGAGATGTCCGCCCTGGGGATGGGCTGCAAAAGCAATCTCTTCGGGGCGCCCGGATAGTAGTACGGAAAGTGCATCTCCTGCCAGTTCAAGTAGGCGAAGAAGGGCTTATAGGGGTCGAGAGACGTGAGCCATCGCGTAAACGCGGCAGTCACCAGAGGCGATGGAAAAGCGAGGCTGCCGGTCAACGTGGCGCCATACATTCGGTCCCGCGCCGGAAACGTGGTGGCATCCTCAAACCGGTCCGCGTGCAGCATATTGGTGCGGGATGCGATGTTTCCATGGCCTTCGTGCTGGCCGGAAAACACCCCTGTGGCGTAGCCCAACTCGTGAAACCGATCGATGAGGGAGATGCCGTCGGTCTCGTCCAACGCGACAGTGCCATTCAGGATAGAAGTCACCGCGGCCGCGGTGAATCCATTGTGCGAGACGATTTGAATAGGGTAGCCGGGCAGGTTCCGCAGCGTCGGCATGACCGGGACGCCATTGACGTCCGCAGTCAGCAGATCTGCCCGCGCGGTTTCAAGTACAATCAAAAGCACGTTGCGGCGCTGGAGGGCGTTGGTCCAGCGCGGAATGACGCGGTTCCAGTGATACGACGGCAAGTCGCCGCCGATTCCGTCCTCGTCGATGCCGTTTCCCGGGATGTCGACGGCGTAAGGATGCCGGCGCGGGTCGAACGGAGCAAAGTCCGCCGGACGGTCCATCATTCCATATCCGTCGCCGTCAAAATCCGTAAGCCTCTGGGCGGGTATTTTATAAATGCGATATGCGAGGCTGTTGCCGAGCGCCTCATTAAGAGCCGGAGACGCCGCGACGATCAGTACCGGCGCGAAGAGCAACACGGCGTTATAGACCAAGAGACGCCTCGGGCGCCACAAGCGCGCGTGACGCCGCGCGATGCGGGGCAGGGCCGACAGCGTTCGGACACGGCGGCCGACCAGGATCGCGCCGAGGATCAGGACGCCGAGCGACGCGAGGATCGGCGGTAACAGGCCGTTGAACTCGTCCTTGGCGTATGCCCATGCATTCCAGAGACTGCCTCCGCCGAGGTTGCGCATCAGCGTCAGATCGAATGCGCCCCTAAAGAACTGGAATACTTTAAACTCCGCCGTGACCGCTATGGCGAAGGTTGTCGCGACCAGAAGGCCAGGCAATTTGCCGAGGACGCTGTGTTTTCGAAGGGATCGCCCGGCCATGCTGAGCAGCGCCGTCAGACCGGTCAGCAGGACGATGGAGTAGCAGCAGAAAAGTGAGGCGTAAAGGGCCATCTCCAACCAGGAGAGATGCAGATGCCCCAGAAATGTAGGGCCCTTAGCCAGGACAGAACGTTCGCGCTCAACGAGAAAGAAATTGTAAGCCGTGACGAGTAAACCGACTGCCACGGCGAAGAGCAGATGGCCGTCTTCGGGGCGCGACGACGCCGGCTCCCTCGAGACGACATCCGGCGTGCTTGAGGTCTCAACATTCATCCGTATCTCGGTGCACTACAGGCCGACGGCTCAATGCGGAAGGGCCGCACCACACGATCGCGATATTGACTGGCGAGCGGTATTGATTTCGGTGGCACTGACCCCCGAAGCAATTGCCGTACCATTGCGCACACCGGGAACTTAGCGGCAGGGCGTATACACCAGCAGGATACCGTCGAAAAATGCGGCAAGATCAAGATTCAGACAATCTCCCAGGGGATTGGCGGTGGCGCAGAGTGACGGCAGTGCCGATCCAGCCTGAGTGCTATCGGCCCGGCTTAAATTCGAAGCGCAAAACCATCTCGCTGGAAACCGGCTGATCGCCTCTGCGCGCGGGCCGGAATTTCGATGCGCGCGCCGCGTCCAACGCAGCGTCGATCAGCGGTTGCTGCGCGTCCGTGTCGGGGAGAGCGCTGGCCTTTACCACTTTTCCGTGGTCGTCGAGGGAAACCGTGATCCCCACCGTCTTCGGCGTTCGGATCAGCACGTAGAGCGCAGAAGGACTGAGGCTGGGCCTCGCCGGCTGAATAGCTTCGGGCTGATAGTATACCGGCGCGGCGGGAGTCTGGACGGACGGCCTCCGAACCAGCGGCGGCAACGTGGCCAGCGGCCCTCTGTTCAGCAAGGAAGCTGTTTCGGCAACTCCAGGATTCGAATTCGGCGTCAATGTGGGAGGCGCATCGAGAAGCACGCCCGCTTTGGGAACTGGCAGCTGGGCGACAGAGGGAGTGAAGGTCTTAAGGGGTGTGGAGCGGGAAGCTCCGTCGGATGGCGGCGGCGCCTGAGGCGGTGCGGCGGTAACGATATTGGACCTCACGGCCTGTACCTTCGGCTGCCCCACGCGGGGGTTGATCACTATCACCGATTCGGTTGCGGTTCCAGCGGGAGTGGAAACCGTCAACTGTACCTGAACTTGATCGCTCACGGGCGAGTAAAGAATACTGCCGCCCTTGACCTGCTCCGCCAGAAGTTGGAATTCCCGAATGCCATTCCCGTCCTGGATGGACAGCACGCCGGAGGTTGCACTCCTGATCACGGCGCTATCGCGCTTCCAGGTCACTTTCAAGTCTCCGCTCTGCCGCGTCACCTCAAACCCCATGGAAGACTGCTCCGGCTGGATGGAAGGCGGACTCGGCTGGGTGGAAGGGGCCGCCACGGGGCTGCGGCGGTTGATGAGATGAGCGAATGCTTGCGGAAACCGCGTTACGCCGGTGACGGCCGCGAGCGCAAGGGAGGCCGCGAGCAAGACCCAGGCCGCACCCTTGAGCACACGGCGGGGCGCGCGGCTTCGGGGAAGGGGACGCGGCGCCGGCGCGTGCTCCGTGCGAATGTCCAGCGCTCTCAGTTGCATGGCCTCAGCCCGGTGGCGTTCCGCATTCGCCAACAATGCCGGGTCAAGCGGAAACTCCAGGAAGGGGAAGTCTCCCGTCATACGGCCCCCGTCCCAAAAGAAGAAGCTCGCGTTGGCGGGCCCGGAATCGACGGGTTGAATCAGCAGAAAGACGTGATGGGGATTTCGAAAAAACGCACCGGCAAGCGATAGATCGGATTCGTCCAGACGGAGGCCGTCCTCGCGGTGGGTCCGATAATACCCGACCAGTGAATGCCTGCCCGGAGCCTTTTCCAGAGCCACGATGGCCTGTTCGATCTCCTCCGCATCTCCCCTCGCGAGGGGCTGAAAGCCGGAGACGACCGTCGTTTGCCCGCTGATCCCGCCCTGCAGCAGGCCCGAACCGGCAGCGTTGGCGCCGCCATCCCGGAGTTGCGCTTGCATACCTTTCACGACTTCAAGGGCAAGATGAACTTTGATGGGCGAACCGGGGAACGACCAGACATAATAGCCCGGTTCCGCCGACAGCAAACGCTCGTCGATAGCGGTGGCATGCGCCATAGCTGTGTGTCTCCGTAAACTAAAACAAACATGCAGCCGCGCCAGCCGGCTGCATGCGTACGCTCAAAGCTCGAAATGATGCGATCACGGGACTTACGCCCGGCGGTTGGTCCGCCGGCGGCGCCACGCAGTGGAGGCGCCAAGCAGGACAAGACTCGAAAGAATGATCGATGCCGGCTCGGGTAAAGGAAAGCCGTTCATCTGCACATTCGCGATCCATGCGGCGAAAGCGCTCGGCGAGCTTCTCTGGTCGGGCGTCCGCGCGCTCCATGCCTCTGCCGTAAAAGCTACTCCGGTCAACATGAGCACTCCCAGGAACGCTACAAGCAGTAACCGTTTCACAACACCCCCTAATTACGATCCAGTGTCCCCCTTGGTGCAATTGTTCAACCAAGCGCATACCCAGGAATGAGCATTGTATTTACAGCAAGTTGCGGAAGGAATGTGTTACAGACCAAAAGAGAACGGTCCAATATTCACGACTTCGGCCAAAGCTTTGGGATGCTGTGCCGTCCCGGCATTTGGGGGAATTACCAGCCTTGCTTGCCGTTTATCACGATCCGCACGGTCTGAAAGACGATGGCGCAGTCGAAGAGCAACGACATGTTCTTCAAATAGAACAAATCGTATTCGAGCTTGCGATAGGCATCGTCCACGCTGGCGCCGTAGTGATACTCCACCTGCGCCCACCCGGTCAACCCGGGCCGCACCGAGTGGCGCTCGTCATAATAGGGGATTTCCTCACGCAGATCGGCCACGAAGCCCGGCCGCTCGGGCCGCGGGCCCACGAAACTCATATCGCCGCGGATGACATTCACGAATTGTGGCAGTTCATCCAGCCGGAATTTGCGAAGGTACTTGCCGATCCTGGTGATGCGCGGATCGTTCACCACCGCCCATTGCGCGCCGTTTTTCCCCTCGGCGTCCACGCGCATCGACCGGAATTTCAGAATCTCGAACTCCCTGCCTTTCCAGCCGACCCTGACTTGGCGGTAGAGCGCAGGTCCACTGGAATCCAGCTTAACGGCCAGGGCGACCGCGAGCATTATGGGCAGCGACAAGAGCAACCCCAGCACGCCGAAGCAGATGTCAAGCGTTCGTTTGATCAAGGCCGTTCTGCGGGACCGCCGGAAGCCATCCGAAAAGACGAACCAACTCGGGCGCACCGTGTTCAACCAAACGCGTCCGGTCAACCCGGCGATGGCGGTGTGCGAGTCTTCCACGCCTATGCCCCGTACCCGGAGCCTCACCAGAGCCGCCGTCGGCAAAGTCCCGCGGCGGTCCTCGATGGCCACAATAATCCGCGATACCCGGTGCTTCTCCACCAGGGATTCCAATTCGGCAACCGCTCCGACCAGCGGGTGGCCGAACACCATTTGAGGCTGGCCCTGAGAGGCGGGTGTTTCCTGAACGAGTCCGACTAGGTGAAGTTTCAAGTCCTGACGGGCTGTGATCTCCCGCGCCACCGTGGACGCCAGCGGGCCGACGCCCAAGACGAGAATGTTCTGGGCCGGCGCGGCCAGCCACAGCCTGTCCACGGCGATGCGCGACAACAGAAGGAAACCGCCGGCCAGAATCATATTCAACAGGAACACGCCGTGACCAACCAACAAGCTCGGCGCCAGGCAATACAACAGACCCAGCAAGAGCGATGCGGCGCCGAGAGATTGAGCCAGGCGCAGGGCCTCATCGTCGCGGCGCTCAGTGGAATGCGAATCGTAGAGATTATTGCAGTAGAAACACATCTGGAAGATGAGGACAACTACCACGGCCTGCCACGCAAAGTGCGGCAAATCCGTGTAGGCTTGAAACGCGACGGTGCTGTTCCAGAAGCGAAGCCTCACGGCAAAGACCAGCGACAGGGCAATCAGGACGGCCTCCAGCGCTGCCAGCAGCAGCGATTTCGGGGAGATGTACTGGCTGAAGAGGCGGATCATCCGTTCGGTACTGATGGCAATTTGTTAGCCAGTGCATGCGAATCCGCCCTGGGTGGCGTTTTGGGTGACCGGCGCGCTCGGGTTGCATGATTCCGCGAGGTTCGCCGAGCGCTCGTTTAGGGTCGGCGCCGTCCGGTTGCGTCCGCCAAGCCTAGCGGCGGTCTAAACTTGAGGCATTTTTCCCGTTTGGTCTCCTGGTGGCGCCGGGCAACTGTGAACCGGCCCCGTTGAGGCTCCTAATCCCCGCAATGGGGAAAATCTCCTCACTCCCCGCAAAATACCGCTGAATGAATCGACAGCTGAGTGCATTTAGGATGTAAAATTGCGGATATAGAGATCCTTAATGGCAAGCGAGCGACCAAGCTAGGTTCAGCGCCATCCGATAGCCGCTCGCTCGGGCTGCCTGTACGCGGGCGTGAGCGACCTTAGTAATTAAGGCTCTGCGCGGGAATCTGAAG
>PLGA01000648.1 GCA_003139735.1 Bryobacterales bacterium
GGTCTTAATAAACTCCCGCTAGCCAACCGCCGCGTGCGCCGATTGGCAATCGGCGCGCAGCGGCGAATGCCGGCGCGGACGCCGGCATGGCAAGCCAGGAGGCTCACTCCACGGGGCTTACGCCGTTCTCTTCGCACCAGTCGACGGCGATCTGCCTCAGGGCCTCGGTGCGAAATGCAAACCACGCCGATTCGACGCCTTGCCGACGAATGGCGTCCTTGAAATGGCGGAACGCGCCGGAGCCATGGAGGGCGTGCAGAAGATCCTCGCGGATCTTCCCGGACTCAAGCGAGTCCGCGAACTCCCGCATGATTTCCCACTCGTGAACCTCGAACTTCGTGGGCAGCTTGCGGAAACGATCACTGAAGGCGATCCGCCTGGCAGTCTCCCACTCCTCGTCCTGCCAATCGGAAAGATTCGGCTCCTCGCTATCACCGCACTCCTCCGCGTCACGCACAAGATCGTCGGAGATGGTCTCCACCTGGCCGGTATCGAGGTCCAGGAATGAAGACAGCTCGTCGGACTGCATCTCAAGCGCGTCGACGATATCGCTTAAGCGGACAGGCGCAGGCATGGCCTTAGAAACATGCTACCCCTGGGTGAGGCGTAAGGTCCAGGCGTATTCGCACGGGCGCTTGGCGGGGTCCTGCAGCGCTTCCGGGATTTCGATCACCAGTCCCTTTGCCGGGTCGCGATGCGACGGCAACGCGGCGGCATATCCCAACATGTGGACCCGCACATTGGGGCTATCGGGCAAAGACGCCAGCGTGACGCTGCGCCCCGGCCAGTTCAACAGGAAGCAGTACGTGGTCTTCGAATCCTTACTTCTGGTGTAGCGGATATTCTCGCCTTCGCGCCATAGATCCCCGGCCCGTGGACGCGTGGCGTAAATGGCCTCGCCGTTGAGCTTCAACCAGCGTCCGGCATCGCGCAACTGGCTGACCGCGGTTGGATGAAACTCTCCATTCGCGTCCGGCCCCACGCCGATCTGGAAGTTGCCGCCTTTCGCAACGGTATCCACCACATTGCGGACAATCCAGGCCGCGCCCTTGTAGTTTTTGGCTTCGGCATCGTAGGAAAACGACGTGCCGAGGGGGTAGATCACCATCCAAGGCACGTCTGTGTTTTCCTTGCTGCCCGGGACGAAGCCTTCGGGCGTGTAGTAATCGCCGTAATTGCCGATGCCGCGAGCGCGCAGCATGACGTCGGGCTGCAGCGTACGCAGGCGCAGGAGCGTGCGGCGCATCTCCGGCCAGACGGAAGGACCAAGCCACATATCGAGAGACAGCATGTCGATGCGGCCATAGTTGGTGAGCAACTCCGTGAGCTGCGCGCGGTGGCGCTCCATCATGCGCCTGGTTTCCTCGGGCGTGGGGTCGGGCACAGTGACGGAGATCTCTCCCTGTCTCTGGTTCGACGAGGCTCGCACGCCGGTCAACTTCTCGGAGGACGGAACCTGGAGCGGATGATAGGAATAAGGCCGGAAATCGGCGTCGTACCAATCGGGATGAGAGAAGTACAGCGCGATTTTCAAATTGCGGCGGTGGGCCGCCGAGCACAGCTCCTTCACGACATCGCGCCGGAATGGAGTTTCCATGATGCTGTACGCCAAGTCGCAGGATTCCATTTTGGGGCCGCCCGGAGCGGTCCAATTCGCGCGGGACCGAACGCGGGNNGCGTCGGTGAAGAGACTGGTCCAGCGGTCCGCATCGAATCCCACGGGATTCCAGGTTTTGTAGATCTGGTTGTAGCGGTCGCGGTCCGCCAAGGGCAGCGTGAGGTAGGGCCACGACTCATTCGCTTGGCCCCGGATGGAATAGATGCCCCAGTGGATGCGGATCCCAACCTTGATGTCGCGGAAAGATTCGTAGGCCTGTGACGATGCCCAGCGATACTCCGGAACCGGGGTATCTTCCACGTAGCCCTTTACCTGCCGGTAGTGGCTGTCTGTTTCGGGCAGCCTGTGGATGGGCGCATTCGGCGTCTGGCCCCGGAGCACGGCCGCCGTGGAAAGCGCTTGAACGCCGCCCTTGAGGAAATTGCGTCTATCCATGATCAACTACGCTTCCCGCCCCCAGAGCCCGCCCCACCATGGCTTGCGCTTCCGCCTGAATCCGGCGAAGGTGCTCCTCACCCTGGAAACTTTCGGCGTAAACCTTGTAGATCTCCTCGGTGCCGGAGGGACGCGCGGCGAACCATCCGCTCTCCGCCACCACCTTGACGCCGCCGATCGGGCTGCCGTCTCCCGGGGCTTTCGTGAGGATTCGTTGAATTCTCTCCCCGGCGAGGTCCGCAACGTTGATGTCCGCCGGCGAGAGCTTGGAGAGAATGGCTTGCTGTTCGCGCGTCGCCGGCGCATCAATGCGGCCGTACACCGGGTTGCCCATCTCGCGCGTAAGACCGGAGTAGATCTCACCCGGATCGCGTCCCATTCGCGCGGTGATGTCCGCCGCGAGCAGGGCGGCGATGATGCCGTCCTTATCCGTGGTCCACACGCTGCCGTTGCGGCGCAGAAATGAAGATCCCGCGCTCTCTTCGCCGCCGAATCCCAAGTCGCCCTTCAGCAGCCCATCCACGAACCACTTGAAACCGACCGGCGTCTCATACAGCTTCCGTCCCAGCTTCCCGGCCACGCGGTCGATCATGGCGCTGCTCACCAGCGTCTTCCCAACCGCGGCGTCCTGGCGCCATTCCGGGCGGTTTGCAAAAAGATAGTGCACGCACACAGAGAGGTAATGGTTCGGCGGCAGCAGGCCGGCGCTTCTGGTGACCACCCCGTGCCGGTCATGGTCGGTATCGCAAGCAAACGCCACGTCAAATTTGTCCTTCAATCCAATCAGCCGCTGCATCGCGTAGGGCGAGGAGGGATCCATGCGGATTCGGCCGTCCCAGTCCACTGTCATGAAGCGGAAGGTGGGATCGACGGCATCGCTCACCACCGTGAGATTCAGACCGTAGCGGGCCGCAATCGGTTGCCAGTAGTGGACGCCGGCGCCGCCCAGCGGGTCCACGCCGAGCTTCAAACCCGAGCCGCGAATGGCCTCCATGTCGATGACGTTCGCGAGATCGTCGATATACGGCTTGAGGAAATCGCGCTGGTGCGTGGTTGCCGACCGCACCGCGCGCTCGTACGGAATCCGTTTGACGCCGTCCGCGACGCTGCCCAGCAGCTCGTTGGCTTTCGCCTGAATCCACGACGTGATCTCTCCCTCTGCCGGCCCTCCGTGCGGCGGGTTGTACTTGAAGCCGCCGTCTTCGGGAGGATTGTGCGAAGGTGTGATGACAATGCCGTCGGCCAGTCCGGCGCTACGTCCCTGGTTGTAGGTCAAGATTGCGTGGGAAATCACGGGGGTCGGCGTGTACTCGCCCCCTGCCGCCATCACAGTCTCGACGCCGTTCGCCGCCAGCACTTCCAGTGCGCTAGCCAGCGCCGGCTCGGAGAGCGCGTGGGTATCCATGCCGATGAACAGCGGCCCGTCAATGCCTTGCTGTTTGCGATACAGGCAAATCGCCTGCGTGATGGCGAGAATGTGCCATTCGTTGAAGCTCCGGGCGAAGGAAGAGCCGCGGTGACCCGACGTGCCGAAAGTCACGCGCTGCTCCGGCACGGACGCGTCGGGCCGCTGTTCATAGTACTCGGTCACCAGTTTGGCGACGTTCACAAGGATGGAAGCATCGGCCGGCTTGCCAGCCTGGGGGTTTACGTTAGCCATTCTTTATAGATGATACTCCGCGAGCCTCCGCCGGCTGCTGCCGCGTCAGGCAATGTATTGTCCCGAACCCCAGCACCAGATCCACGGCGTGGATGCCAACCACCTGGCGGTCCTTGAAAAGCTCGCCGAGGATGCCCAGGGCAATGCGGTCGTTCGGGTCGTTGAAGGTTGGAACCAGCACGGCGGCGTTCGCAATGTAAAAATTCGCATAGCTGGCCGGCAGACGGTTGCCGGCGAAATAGAGCGGCGCTGGCATTGGCAGCGGCACCACTTCCGGCCGCGAGCCATCCTCCAGCCTCAAGTCCTGAATGCGTTCCCAATTCTCGGCCAGCGGACGGTAATTGACGTCCTTGCGGTAGGTCTCTTTGATCAGCACCACTGTCTGCCGGTTCACGAACCGGCAGATATCGTCGATGTGGCCGTGCGTGTCGTCTCCCGCCGGCCCGGCCACCAGCCAGAAGACATTGGTCACGCCTAGATAGCGCTGCAGCGTCTCCTCGATCTCCCGCCGCCCCAGGCCGGGATTGCGCACCTGGACCTTTGGATCGAGGTAACATTGCTCCGTTGTCAACAGCGTCCCATGCCCGTTCACCTCGATGCCGCCGCCTTCGATGACGAAGTCTTTGCCGTTACACTCCGCATTGAACAGCCGCTTGACGAGCAGGCTGGCCGCGATCTCCGGCACGCGGCGGTCCTTCTGCCAATCGTCGTGCTTGGCCCACGCGTTGAAGTGGAAGTGTACGATAGCGGTCTCACCAGGTAGTGGGGTGGGCGTCTCGCCNNCCCGCCTCACCATACCCCCCATCCGCTTCACGAAAGTCGGCCCCGTGTCGCGCGTCCAGCCGCGATTCGTGGGATGAAGGATAAACTCGACGCGGCCCAGGTCAGCACCCGCGCGCGAAAGAAGGCCGCGCGCGAGCTTCTCGTCGGCGTTGCCGTTGACGAGGATGCG
>PLGA01000214.1 GCA_003139735.1 Bryobacterales bacterium
GCCGCCCCAGTCTCATGTGGACCGTCACCGGCTTCTTCTCCGGCAAGTGAACGTCGATGTTCGCCTTGCCGGCCTGTAGCGGCGCCGCCAGCACGCCCGCCGGAGCGGCGATCGCTTCGATCCCGTACCGCGCAATCAGCGTGACGTCCTGCTTCTTCACCGACGTGACCGTCAGCTCAACGGTCCGGGCTTCCATGTCCCATGCCAGCTTGTCGATCCTCACGAAGGTCCGCGCCAGCATCCCGCTAATCGATCCCTTCACGAGCGACGGCGGAAGCGCGGGCAATACCTCAATCACGCCGGGGCGCGAGTAGGCCAGCATTTCCATGATGATCGCCGGAATCCCGCCGTGCGCATCCGGGACGGGCTGGCCATAAGGCTCGCGCGAACACCGCAGCGCGCTGCTGACGTAGCCCTGCTCCAGCAATTGCCGCAGCTGGACGTCCACGATGATGTTGTCTTTGAGCCGCGCCCCCACCAAAGCGCGATGGCAGCGGCCATAAGCAGGCAAAGTCTCGCCCGCGACCGAGGTAGCTAACGCATCAAACGTGCGCCTCCGGTCCGCGATCTCCGCGGCCCAGGCCAGTTGCGGCGTGCGATCCGGATCGATTTCATCGCCCGGCCAGGCCCCATAGAGATGCGACACGTGCCGGTGGATGTAATGCTCTTGCAGGGTGCGCGAGGCCCATTCCTTCAGCGTGCCGTCCGGTTCCACCAGGTAGGGCGGCATCTTGGCCAGCATGGCCTTCCATTTCGGCGCGTCGCCGGCGTCGGCGCCCAGAATCTCAGAAGCCTGGATCAAATTGGCCAGCACTTCGCGGCACACCGCGATGTCCATGGTGGCATTGATCAGCACGGGTTTGGATGCGTCAGTGCTTCGGGGAACGTTCTCCGGCGAGATGGATGGGACGAACATATAGTTGCCATTCTCGTCCGTGAGCGTGAGAAAATCCTCGTAGAACAGCGCCAGGTCCTTGTACACCGGCACTACGCGATTGCGGAGAAACTCCTTGTCTCCGGTGACCAGGTAATACTCCCAGAACTGGCGCGCGTACCAGCCTCCGGCGGAAATCCAGTAGGGCCAAATGCCGATATCGGAGCCGCTGGTGTAATAGAACTTGACGCCGACGCCCTTGTCCGGAAAGAGGGGATAGGAAGCGCCGCGAAATCCGAAGATGTTCTTGGCGTTCGCGCGGCAATCCGGGGCCAGGCTCTCCATCCAGTTGAAGTAGGCCTCCATGCCTTCCCGCAAGCCGCCCTGGACGGCGCCCGCCGTTTGCAAATCGATGGTGGAGTTGACCTCGGCCGCGATGCCGGGGTACTTGCCGCTGTTGAGAATGAACCAATAACGGCCCATTTCGAATACCTTCTCCAGCAACGCGGGCGAGTAATCCGGCCGCGACCGCTGATCGGCCAGCAGTTCCTCCGCCGACAATCCATATTGCGAGGCGCCCCCGAAATCCACGGTGACGCGGTTGAGGGCCTCCGACTGGACCTTTCGGTGCCGGTCAAGCAATGCCGGGTAATCCGCAGCGATCCCTTCCAACGCCTTTCGCAGCGATTCCACTTTGTCGTCGCTGTAGTCGGGGAAATATTCAATGCGCGTGAGCAGCATTACGGATGACGCATTCTCGACCACCAGCGCGTCGCCATCCAGGCGGGCCGATCCGCCGTTGCGCACCACGCGAACCACCCCGGCGTAGCCGCTGTTGTCCACAGAGGGATCCAAAATGCACTTATAAATCAGCCGCTGCTCGTTGAAGTCCCGCCGAACGTCGCCAGCTTCGACGCCCTTCGGGGGGGACAGTTTGGGGGGCGATCCCGACCCTCCCAGGTTGAATGCCGCCCGGTCGGGCGCCGCGGTGTTAATTCCAGGGTGGCTGCCCCAGTCCATCCCGGAAACCATGCTCCACTCCGCGGACTTCTGCAATGCGATCCGCACATTGACCGTCTGACCCGCCGGGGCGGTGAGCCATTGAACCACAACGTTGTCGGGCCGGGAAACGAACGTTTGACGAACCCAGTCGCCGTGCTCGTCGGTCCAATGCACCTTGGCCTCGCCCGTTTCGAAATCGAGCGTGCGGAGATAGTCCCTCACCGACGCGGTTTTGGGAGGATCGAGATGCATGAGAAACGCCGGGACGGTGAGGTGCGGCAAGGTGTCCTGCTTGACCGGGCTGTCATTCATGCGCTGGAGAGCGAGCGCCATGGCTTCGCGGTCCTTTCCGGCCAACACCATTTGCCGCACTTGCGGAAAAATGTCCGCGACCTTGGGGGCCTCCAAGGGCCTCTTCCACGGCATGAGCAGGCTTTCGTGGTGAAAGAGAATCTGCTCAGCGTACGGATCGCCCATCAGTTCGATGGTCATCGCTCCATTGCCGGAGGTGAAACTCTCGCTGACTAACTCGCCGGGCGCGACACTGCAAAAGCCACGCTGCGGCACGATCTTCCGACTGACCCGTTCCGCCAGCGGCATGGGTGAGACCGGATAGGATCGCGCAGGCGCCGGCGGTTTAGGCAAGAACGGATCCCCTTGCACGCGGTGAAGATATTCAGCCGGACGGTTGTCTGCCGGCACGGCCGCTGTTCGTGGCGGCGTCGTTTGGGGACCGCTTTGGGCAGCGGCGAGCACCGGCTCCAGTGTTAGAGACCCCACCAGTCCAGCGGCGGCAGCGTTTGTCTTCAGAAAATCTCTGCGCTTCATAATTTCCTCCCCTGGCCTCTCGTTCCGTGGGCGTCAAGCGACCCAATTGACCCAATCCAACGGGTTGCGCCGTCCGAGCTTCAAATGAACTTCCACCGGTTTTCGTTCCGGCAGGTGCAGGTCGCAGGCGGCCTTGCCCGGCTGTGGCGTCGCCGCCAAAGCTCCGGGAGTGGCGGTAACCGCTTCGATGCCCTGCCGCGCAATCAATGTGATGTCCTGCTCTTTGACCGAGGTGATCGTCAAATCCACGGTCCGGGCGTTCATGTCCCAGGCCAGTTTGTCGAGCCGCGCAAAGGTGCGGAGCAACATGCCATTCGCGGATCCCTTAACCAGCGAGGGCGGAAGGGCGGGAAGCACGTCGACTACGCCGGGGCGCGAGTAGGCCAGCATTTCCATCATGATCAATGCAATTCCGCCTTGCGCATCCGGCATCGGCGTGGCGTAGGGATCGTGAGAACACCGAAGCGTTGGGCCGACGTTGCCCTC
>PLGA01000629.1 GCA_003139735.1 Bryobacterales bacterium
CGAGCGGCCCACCGACACCTGGCGGCCCGCCACGGTGGCGCGCACGCCGTGGCCGGCCGTAGAGGAAAAGCCTGCCGCTTCCGTGGCCGGCAGTCCGCGCTCGACCGCGGCTTCCACAATAGCCCGGCCCAGGGGATGCTCGGAGTAGCCTTCGGCAGCGGCGGCCAAGCCTAGCAGTTGGCTTTCCGTGAAACCGGCGGCGGGGAGGATGCGCGTCACGCGCGGTTTGCCTTCGGTGATGGCGCCAGTCTTATCGAACAGGATGATGTCGATCTTGTACGCCATCTCCAGGGCTTCTCCACCCTTGATGAGGATGCCGCGCTGGGCGCCGCGCCCCGTTCCCACCATGATCGCGGTGGGCGTCGCCAAACCCAAGGCGCACGGACAGGCGATGATGAGGACCGCCACGGCGTTCACCATGGCCGTGGCGAAGGGCGCGAAGAACAGCCAGACGACAAAGGTGACGACGGCCGCCAGCAGCACCGCGCCGGTGAAGTAGCCGCTCACGACGTCGGCCAGCCGCGCCACCGGGGCGCGCGAGCCTTGCGCCTGGCGGACCAATTCGATCATCTGCTGCAATACCGCGCCGCGGCCCACCTTGGCGGCTTGCAGGCGGAACCCGCCGGAACAGTTCATGGTCCCCGCGTACACGGCGTCGCCTGCGCGTTTGTCCACGGGCAGGCTCTCGCCGGTGAGCATGGATTCATCGACAGCCGATTCGCCCGCCAGGACCGTCCCATCCACGGGGACGCGCTCGCCCGGCCGCACCACCAGCACGTCGCCCACGCGGACGTCCTCCATGGGTGTTTCCGTTTCGGCGCCGTCGCGGAGTACGTGCGCGGTGGGCGGCTGCAGCTTCATGAGGCCCCGAATGGCGAGCGAAGCTTTGCCGCGCGCGCGGCCCTCGAGGGCGCGGCCCAGAAGGACCAGCGCGATAATCGCCGCCGCAGCCTCATAGTACGCGTCGTGCGCGCCGCGGACCGTCTGGTAGAGCGAATACAGGAACGCGGCGCCAGTGCCCAGCGCGATCAGCGAGTTCATGTTGGCCGAGCGATGGCGGAGGGCGGTCCAGGCGGCGGCGTAAATCGGAGCGCCGGAGTAGAACATCACGGGCAGCGTCAACGCTAGTTGGATCCACGTAGAATAGGGGACGGCGAGCGCGCCGTGGGACATGCCGAGGACCAGTACGGGCACGGCCAGGATGGCTGCGACCAACAGGCGGCGGTCCGGCGATTCCTCTTGCGGCGGGGAGTCCGCTTTGGGCACGCCGTACCCAAGGCCTTCGATCGCGGCGACGAAGTCGGTTAACCCGGCCTGCGCGGGATTGTATTCCACGGTGGCGGTGTTGGTGGCCAGGTTGACGCGGGCGCGTTCCACGCCGGGCGTGCCGGCGAGGGCTCCCTCGATAGACCGCGCACACGCGGCGCACGTCATTCCCGAGACGGGAAGATCCATGCGCGCGGATGGCGCGGCGCTCATGCGGCCACTTCGTAGCCCAGCTTGCGGACGGCGGCGGCCAGGGCTTCGGGCGTCACCTTACCGGCGTCATATTCCACGGTGGCGCTGGCGGCTTGCAGGTCAACCGTGGCTTTGGCAACGCCCGGAGTGGCGGAGAGAGTCCGTTCCACGCCGCGCGCGCAGTTGCCGCAGGTCATACCACGGATTGCCATGCTGAGAGTTTGGACAGGCATAGTTATATGATGCCTCAACGGGCGCAGGGGACCGGCTGGGCGGCGCACGCGGAGGAGTACCCGTGGTCGAGCGCCAATCCGCGGTGGAAAGCCGAGACGACTCTCTCTCGGCTCAGCAAGCCTGGCGGCTTGCGCCACGCATTAGCCTTCGTACTTGCCGGCGACGATGATGGCGATTTGCAGGTCGCCCACTTTCACGTTGAGCACCCAGTCGTGGTCGCCTTCTTTGGCGACGGAGGGGAACTTGGCGTCCATGGGTGTTTCGAGCGAGAGGACGGCCGGGTGCGGCGTGCCGGAAGCCTTCGTGCTCATTTGCACCAGGGCGTCGAAGTTCGGGGTGGCGTTGGGATCGGGGTCGCTCGCCAGCGGCGTCATCAAGGCAAAATCCCGTTGCGGCGCGACGCCCTGATGGGCCCCATCCACCGGGTAATTGCTGTATCGCAGCGTGTAAACTCCCGGCGGAATCACCTGGCCGCGGCGGTCGGCACCCTGTGCCGGAAAGCGCAGGATGCCAAGGAGCGTTCCCTGCGCGATTCCGAAGGAAATCGAACTATCGGCCGGCTTGGGTCCGGGCGGTATGGCATTCCGAAACCAGACCTCGCACCAGGCGCCGTTGGGACCCACCACGCGGAATCCGGAATGCTGAAAGATCACGGGCGCGTAAGCGGCGGGAAGAGATGGAGGCGGCGAATCGATGGGCTCCAGTTTGTAGTCCTGGGCATAAATGGAAAACGCCGCCAGGAGGGCGGCGCAGACAAGTAAAACCGGACGTTTCAACATAGCAACCCACAGACAGCATGAAACATGGAGCGGGAGACGGGATTCGAACCCGCGACATCGACCTTGGCAAGGTCGCACTCTACCAACTGAGTTACTCCCGCCCAGTGGAAAGACTTATTTTCCTTCAGAAACAAGACCGGTGTCAAACGTTATGGTCACGTCTTTGAAAACAAAGCATTTATAATCTTATAATAATCGCGTTACGCTGTGCTAGACTACGTTCCGGTTGGCTGATTGGCGTGTTCAGCCAACCGGCGCGGCGTTGATGGAAGGCCGCTAGTAAATCTTCGGCCTCTGGCGCCGCGGAGCCGCAGTCCGGTTGTGGAAAACCCTGTGGAAATTATGCGCTTGGGGTGTGTATAAGCTAATGAACATTTGGGAAAGCATCCGTGACTATCTACAGCCCAGGATTAGCGCCGAGAGCTATGACAATTGGCTCAAAGGTACGAACTTCATGTCCGCGGACGGCGGTACGCTGCTCGTGTCGGCGCCGGATCGGGAGACCAGGGTGTGGCTGGAAACGGAGCTGGCCGCCATGGTACGCAGCGGGATTCAAGACCTCGGTTTGCCCATTCGCAACGTGCGGTATGAGGTGCAGCCCGCACGCGGCCTGCAGAACCACACTTTGGCGAGTTTGGATGAACCGGATTCCTGGGTGAATGCTCTGAACCCCAAGTTCACCTTCGCATCCTTCGTGGTGGGCGCGTGCAATCAATTTGCGCATGCCGCCGCGCAGTCGGTGGCCACCAAGCCCTCCCACAGCTATAACCCTCTGTTCCTCTACGGAGGCGTGGGGATGGGGAAAACCCACCTGATGCATGCGATCGGGCGGGAGCTCATGAACAGGTTCGGCTCGCTGCGCGTGATCTATACGTCGAGCGAACGGTTCATGAACGAAATGATTGTCTGCATACGGACGGAGCGCATGCAGCAGTTCCACCAGCGGTACCGGGATGTGGACGTGCTCCTGGTCGACGACATTCAAATCATCGGGAACAAGGAGCGAACCCAGGAAGAGTTCTTCCATACCTTCAACGAATTGCACGACCATCAAAAGCAAATCGTAATCTCGAGCGATGTGCCGCCCAAGGAGATCCCCGGTTTGGTGGAACGTCTTCGCTCGCGATTCGAGTGGGGATTGATCGCCGATATTCAAGCGCCCGATCTTGAAACCAAGATGGCCATTCTCGATAAGAAGGCGGAAGCGGAAGGCGTCAAACTTCCCGATGACGTGCGCTCGTTCATGGCGTCCAAAACCAAATCCAATGTGCGTGAACTGGAGGGCGCTTTGATCAAGCTGGTCGCCTACTCGCAGCTCACGGGGACGCCTATCACGCTGCAAATGACGCAGCAGATCCTCAAACACCTGGTGCATGTGCCGGATCACAAGGTAACCATCGATTCCATTCAAAAGGCGGTTGCGGAGCGCTTTCAGATCAAGACGTCGCAGCTTAGGGAAAAGAGCAATACTCCAAAAGTCGTGTACCCGCGGCAAGTCGCCATGTACCTGGTGAAAGAGCTAACCAGCGCCTCGCTTCCCGAGATCGGACGGGTATTTGGGGGAAAGCATCACACCACCGTCATTCATTCCATAAACAAGATTGAGAAGAAGCGTCTTATCGACCCCGAATTGAACAGAATGCTCCATAGCCTAATGGACTCATTACAATGAAGTTAGGTTGGTCTTGCACAGGGGCTTCCCGGGCGTCTTCAGGAAAACTGTGCAAATGGTTCCAAAGGTCGGTTTTTGCGCTTCTCTCCACTCCCGCTTCCTCAACTTTCTGTCGCGGAAAGTAGCTGAATTTAGTATAATTTAGAGAGGATTCAACAGGTTGCACAGACCCGATGAATTCGGTTCTTCTATAGTGATCTATTTACAGTCCAAAGATAGTAGGAGTTGAGGGCTCTATGGAGTTCACCGTCAGCAAAGCCGATCTGGTAGCGGAACTGAGCCTGTCCCAGGGCGTGGTGGAGAAGAAAACCACGATCCCGATTCTGTCCAATGTGCTGATTGAAGCCGCGGGCGACCGGGTGACGCTTACGGCGACGGATCTCGAACTAGGGATCCGCTGCTCTTGCCAGGCAAAGATCAAGAAAGAAGGCGCGGGCACTATTCCGGCGCGAAGGTTGTTGGACTATGCGCGATTGCTGCCGGATGGCGACGTGAACATGAAGTTTATGGATAACCATTGGGCCAGCATTACCTGTGGCCGCTCGCGTACGCGGATAGCCGGCATGTCGCGCGAGAGTTACCCGGAACTTCCGCAAATGCCTGAGCCACTGGCGTCGATTCCCGTGAAGACGCTGGCTTCGATGATCGCCCGCACTTCCTTTGCGATCTCGCTTGAGGAATCGCGCTTCACCCTGAACGGCGCGCTGCTGCTGATGCAGCCCGACAGCCTCACGATGGTCGCCACCGATGGGCATCGTCTGGCATTTGTACAAGCGCCGCCCAGCGAGGCCGGCAATGTGGACAAGCCATTTCGCGCGTTAATTCCCAAGAAGGCCATGGCGGAACTGGTCAAGCTTGCCGATGCCGCCGGACCCGACGCCAAAGTTATTTTCACCGGCAACGAGAATCATCTTTTCTTTCAACTGGACCATCGTCTTCTGATCACGCGGAAACTCACCGGCAACTTCCCGGATTACGAGCGGGTTTTGCCCAAGGANNGACGAACGCTCCCGCGCGATCCGCGTGAAGTTCGCGCCCGGCGAGGTTAGCGTGTTTTCGTCCTCGGTGGAGACCGGCGAGAGCGAAGAAGGGGTTTCCTGCGAGTATCAGGGCCCGGAGATCGAGATCGGGTTCAACGCGCAATACCTTCTCGATTTTCTCCGCGCCATCTCACAGGACCAGGTGGCCTTCGAGTTGAAGGACCAAAAAAGCGCCGGCGAAATGCGCCCGGCGGGTGAGGGCATCGTGGACCAATACCGCTACGTGGTGATGCCCATGAGGATTTGAACCTAACGAAATTATGGCAAACGAAGTGAACCAAACCCCCAACGGCGGGGGTGTGTACGATTCCACCAGCATCAAGGTCCTGGAGGGTCTGGAAGCGGTACGCCTGCGTCCGGCCATGTACATCGGGTCTACGGGTGAGATGGGCCTCCACCATCTGGTCTACGAAGTCGTGGACAATTCCGTGGATGAAGCGCTGGCGGGCTACGCCACGGAGGTCAGCGTCACCATTCACGACGATAACTCCGTCACCGTAATCGATAATGGCCGCGGCATCCCCGTGGACCTTCACGAAGAGGAAGGCGTGTCGGCCGCCCAGGTTGTCATGACCAAGCTGCACGCCGGCGGCAAGTTCGATAACAAGAGCTACAAAGTGTCCGGCGGCCTTCACGGCGTGGGCGTAAGCTGCGTGAACGCGCTCTCCGAGTTGCTGGAGTTGGAGATCTGGCGGCCGGAAGGCGAGAGCGGTCCCAGCTATACCTGGGTCCAGGACTACCACTGCGGCATCCCCAAAGGCCCCTTGACGAAAGCCGGCAAGGCCGGCCGCAAGACCGGCACGCGCGTCACCTTCAAGCCCGACGCCTCCATCATGCAAGTCACCGTGTTCAACTACGACACGCTGGCGCAGCGCCTGCGGGAATTGGCGTTCTTGAACAAAGGCCTCAAAATCACGCTGACGGATGAGCGCACCGACCCCGAGAAGACCAACGAATTCATGTACCAGGGCGGCATCGCCGAGTTCATCAAGCATCTCAACCGCGGCAAAGCGGTCCTGCACGAGAAACCGATTCATTTCGAGGCCGATCGTGAGCTGCCGAACAGCGCCGGAACGCTCACCATGGAAGTCGCGCTTCAGTACAACGACGGCTATTCGGAGAACGTCTTCAGTTTCGCCAACAACATCAACACCGTGGATGGAGGCACGCACTTGAGCGGCTTCCGGTCCGCCCTGACGCGCACCATCAACGCCTTCGCGCAACAGGCCGGGATGTTCAAAGACGTCAAGGAGAACCTGACCGGCGACGACGTTCGCGAGGGCCTGACCGCGGTGGTCAGCGTCAAAGTGCCGCAGCCGCAGTTCGAAGGACAGACCAAGGGCAAGCTCAACAGCGACATCGCCGGCTACATGACGCAGTTCGTCAATGAGAAGCTGGGCGAATACTTCGATAAGAATTCGGCGGTGGGCAAGCGCATTGTGGGCAAGGCGATCGACGCGGCGCGCGCCCGCGAGGCCGCGCGCAAGGCCCGCGACCTGACCCGCCGCAAGGGCGCGCTGGAATCGGGCGGCATGCCGCACAAACTGGCGGACTGCCAGGAGCGCGACCCCGAGCGCTGCGAGCTGTTCCTGGTGGAAGGCGAATCGGCCGGCGGCACGGCCAAACAGGGACGCGACCGGCGCTTCCAGGCCATCCTCCCCCTCAAAGGCAAGATCCTCAACGTCGAGAAAGCGCGTTACGACAAGATGCTCGGACATGAGGAGATCCGAGCCATGATTAGCGCGCTTGGAACGGGCATCGGCAAGGACGATTTTGACGCCGCCAAGCTGCGCTACGGCAAGATCATCATTATGACCGATGCGGATGTCGACGGTTCCCACATACGCACGCTTCTGCTGACCTTCTTCTTCCGGCACATGACGGAGCTGATCCTGCGGGACCACGTCTTCATCGCGCAGCCGCCGCTCTACCGCATCAAGAAGGGCAAGAGCGAGAAGTACATCAAGGACGAGAAGGAATTCACCAAGGAGATCATGCGCCGGGCCACCGAGAATCTCACGGTGGAGATTCATTCGAACGGCGCGGGACCGAAAGCCGTGCTGGAGGGCACGGAGCTGCGGACCTTCCTGCTTGGGCTGGACGAATACGAGCAGATGGTCTACAAGGTGCAGCGCAAACTGCGCGATCCGCGCGTGGTGGAAGCGCTGGCTTCCGTGGATCTGCGTCTGGACCATCGCGCGGATTTTCTGGAAGAAGCCAATCTCAGGCCGGTGTTCGAAGCTCTCGAGAAGCTCGGCTTGAACCCGGAAATGCGGCGCGATGAGGAGCATTCCTCTTACGCGGTGGTGTATCGCGATGGGACCCACGCGGAGCGCAGCGTCGGCATGGCGCTGGCCGCGGCGCCCGAATACCGCCGCTTTCGCGCCCTGGCCCGGGCCACCGCGCGCTACAACGACCCGCCATTCGTGGCGGTGAAGAACGAGCGCCGCGAGTCTCAGGGCAACTGGCTGGACCTGCTCAACTACGTCAAGGCGGAAGGCAAACGGGACGCCTCCGTGCAGCGCTACAAGGGCCTGGGGGAAATGAACGCCGAGCAGCTTGCCGAAACCACCATGAACCCCGAAAAGCGCACCCTGCTGGTGGTGCGGCTTGAGGACATGGTGCTAAGCGAAGAGATTTTCACGACGCTGATGGGCGAAGACGTGGAGAGCCGCCGGAAGTTCATCGAAGAGAATGCGCTGGACGTGAAGAATCTGGACGTGTAGGGGACTTGGGGCAGGATGGTATCCTGCGCGGCGATTGCCAATCGGCCCGCAGGTTGCCTTCCGGCCAACCTGCCCCACATCCGGGTTTTCGACGCTGCTTTCTTCGCGGAAATCCCGCAGGCCGCCTCTACCGCCTGGCTTAAGGGCCGCCTTCCAGCGTTGCAATGAACGCAGGCGGGCCCACAAACGCCGTGGGCGCCCCGGCCCGCGCCACCGGCGCCGGACCGGTCCGCTTATTCCGGCAGCGAGGTTCTGGCGAAGTACAGAGCGACGGCGCGGTCCACCTCGGCCAAGCCTAGGCGGACCGGGCGTCCTTCGTACTCGCAGATGGATTTTACCAGCAGGTAAATGTCCTTGGGGTAGCAGGCGCGGAGGCGCGGCGCACCCGCGGCCAGGCAGCGCTCGCGCAGGAATTTCGCGGCCCCCGGTTCGGCTTCGACCTGGTTGGTAATCACTACGCGCTCAACGATCCGGTCGAAATCTTCGGCGGTGGTGTGGTCTACCAGCACCTTGGTCCGAATGCGGCGCATGAACGCTTCATCCGCCAGGTTCTGCGGGTTCAGGTTCGAGGAAAACACCACCAGCACCTCGAACGGCGCCTCAAACTTCATGCCGGACGCCAGGGTGAGGTAATCCATGCGGCGGTCGAGCGGGACGATCCAACGGTTCAGCAGATCGCGCGGCGAGAGCACCTGGCGGCCGAAATCGTCGATGATGAGTACGCCGTTATTGGCTTTCAACTGGCACGGCGCAATAAACACGCCGGTGGAATCGTCGCGCTTGAGTTCCAGCATGGCGGCGGAAAGCTCGCCGCCTACCGAGATGCAGGGCCGCTCGCAAACCTGCCAGCGGGGATCGAGCCATCTGTCCACCGGCGCGAGCGGGCGATGCACCGCCGGATCGAACAGCGAGATGATGTGGCCGTCCACCTCCAGCGCGTAGGGCACCACCACGGAGTCGCCATAAATTCGCGGAATTCGCTCGGCGATGCTGGTTTTCCCGTTGCCCGAGCCGCCGTACAGAAACAGGGACTGGTGGCCGACGAGCGACGGCCCCAGGGAATCCAGCAGGCTATCGGGCAGCACCAGGTCGCTAAATGCCTGGCGCAGGCTCTCGCGGCTCAGTTGGACGCGCGCGGTTTGCGACTTGACCACGCGGTGATATTGCTGAATCGAGACCGGCGCGGGGCCCACGTACATGCAGACCTCGCTGCGCGCGGTGGCCAGGGCCCGCCCGGAGGCGGTGAGAGTGAAGGAGTAGTCGTTGCCCACCATGCCCTTCACCTCCAGCAGTCACAC
>PLGA01000171.1 GCA_003139735.1 Bryobacterales bacterium
AAGAACGTGCTGGGCCTGCAGCGCTCGATCGTGGATCTGGCGACGCGGGCCCGGTCGCGCCAGCTCAAGCCGGACGAGGTGCAGGGCGGCACGTTTTCGATCACCAATTTCGGCAGCTTCGGCAGCCTGGTGGGAACGCCGATCATCAACCAGCCGCAGGTGGCCATCCTGGGAGTAGGCACGGTGGACAAGACGCCGGTGGTGCTCGACGACGCCATTGCCATTCGGTCCATCTGCCACCTGTCACTAAGCTTCGACCACCGCCTGATCGACGGCGCGCTGGCGGATCAGTTCATGGGCAAGTTGAAGCAGGCGCTGGAGGGGTGGTCGGAGGAAGTGCTGTAGGACGTTACTAACGAACTTCAATTGTCTTTTGAGAGCCTTGCTCCCGCGCGGTATGGCGAAGAAGAAATCCGCATCATCTCGGCAAGAAAGGCGGGTCCCCGCGAGCGTACTCATTACGACACCCATCAGTGAAGGGCAGCGCAGGGACCTCAAACGGCTCGCCAACATGCCGGATGCGAAAATCGATTATTCCGACGCGCCGGAAAGCCAGATGGCGCCGTCGGAGATTCACGTGGGGCGGTTCTACCGGCCGATCAAACAACTTGTCAGCATTCGCGTGGATGCCGATGTACTGGCTTGGTATCGCGCGCGCGGGAGGGGATATCAAACGTTCATGAACCAAGCCCTGCGACGCGCCATGCGGACAGACGCGCCGGGGCGATAGAACTCATATGCGCCGGGTCCATTCGCATTCGCCGCGCGTCACCGCACCGTCGCGGGTGAAACCGGACCAGATGCCATTGAAGCGGAGCGGCCCCAGACCGGTTTCCTCTTTCCGCAGCAGGACGACTCCGGTGAGGATCTCCGTCTCGCCTTGCTGGCTCCAATACAGCATCGGGACGCATTGCCTTGTCGAGACGCGGCCCAAGAGCCAGTAGCGCTTCTTCGTCGACTCATCGACCGCCGTGCAGCACAGGCCGGAGCGGAACGCGTTCACGGTAATCCTCTCTTCCGGGTCGGGCGAATACGGTGCGCGGCTGGCGCCCTCGCCCGAGTACCACTTCACGTCCCACTCGCCGGAAAGTTCCGCGGCGTCCGCGCCGGCGTGGAACGATTCGCGGGCCTTGTCGTCCAGGAGATCGAGCAGTGAGGAGCGCCGCTGACGGGGGCGTTCGACGTACAGGATCACCAAGCTGGTCGCCACGACCAGCAAGGCCCAGCTTGAGAATCCAAGCACCATGAACGTGGCGTTTCCGCTGTAGAAGCCCACGGCAACTGAACCAACGCCCATGCCCCCGCCGAGGAGGCCAATGGAGAACATCAACAAATACGCCGGATTCCGTTTGAGCGCCTGCACGATGGTCTGGTAAGTGCTTTCACGCGCGCCGGTTGGGTCCGTTGGAGAGTCGGCTTGTTCGGGCATAATTATGGAATAGCAAGAGTGGCAGGCCAGTGTACGGTCCAACTGCCGGCAAACGTCTGAAAAGACACAAATCACCGAATACTCACGGGTGGAAAACCGCTTTTCGGGCCGGAGGGTCGCCTAAAATCGGGTTCCGCTCACCCTGGTAATTCCCCCGTTCCAATTGGATTGTCGCCGTTCGATGGCTTGTGGTTTCCTTCCTTCCGTTTCGGCGGCAAGATGGCTCCAAACTGGGTAATTTCCTATGAGCACTCAGAGTGTAATGCCGGAAGTATCCCCGTCGGCCAACCTTGTGCAAATCGGTTCGGCCACGGTTGAGGAGACCATCAGACAGCGTCTGGCCGAGGAGCGCGCGCGGCTCGAAAGAGAAGCCGGACTGGTTCATCACGACTACAACCAGTTCAAGCGGCCCAAGGAGCGGCCCTTCACGAAGAGCGAGCGCGGGCACACCACGCTGCTCTTCGGCGGGCTGACGTGGAAGCACGAGAAACTGGTGCAGGGCGCGCTGGAGGGGCTGGGCTATCTGGCGCGGCCGGTGCCGACGCCCAACGTGAAGGCCTTCCAGACGGGCAAGGAATACGGTAATAACGGGCAGTGCAACCCGACGTATTTCACGGTCGGCAACCTGGTGCAATATTTGCAGACCCTCGAAGCGGAGGGGATGAGCAAGCAGGATATCATCGACCGGCACGTGTTCTTCACGGCGGGCGCGTGCGGGCCGTGCCGCTTCGGGATGTATGAAGCGGAGTACCGGCTGGCGCTGCGCAATTCCGGGTTCGACGGGTTCCGCGTGCTGCTGTTCCAGCAATCGGGCGGGTTGAGCCAATCCGACACCGAGGCCGGGATGGAGATGAACCTGGACTTCTTCCTGGGGATTCTCAACGCGCTCAATTGCGGGGATGTGATCAACGAAGTGGGCTACGCGATCCGCCCGTTCGAGGCCAACGCCGGCGATACCGACCGTGCGCTGAACGACTCGATGGACATCATGCACGAGGTGTTCCGCGGCAAGCGTCCATGGAACCTGGATTCGGGCATGGCGAAGTACCTGGGCGGGTTCCGCGACACGGCGGAATACATCGGCAAGTTCGTGAAGCAGCTCAAGGGCGCGGATTACGTTCCGCATCTGCGGCGCTGCCGCGACCGTTTCAACGAAGTCGAGATCGACCGGCTGCGGGTGAAGCCCATTGTCAAGATCACGGGCGAATTCTGGGCGCAGACCACCGAAGGCGACGGCAACTTCAACATGTTCAATTTCCTGCAACGCGAGGGCGCGCAGGTGCTGGTGGAGCCGATCGGAACATGGATCATGTACATGATTCACCAGGTGGTGCAGAAATACAAAGACCTCAAGGGCCTGGATGAAGGCGCGGTGCTGCCGCCGATCTGGAAGCTGGGAACGCGGGCCAGGATCGAATGGACGTACCGGCAGAAGGTGGCGAAACTGAAGCTCGCCGAGGCGGTTTTCAAGGGCGAGTACCACAAGATTGTGGATGCGCTGGGCGGCGTCGCGCATCGGCTGGCCGATCAATACGAGCTGCAGCGCATTGGGCACCCGTTCTACAACTCGCGCGCGGGCGGAGGCGAGGGCCATCTGGAAGTGGCCAAGAATATCTATTACTCGAACAAGGACCTGGCGCACATGGTGCTGTCGCTCAAGCCGTTCGGGTGCATGCCTTCGACGCAATCCGACGGCGCGCAATCGGCCGTGGTTTCGAACTTCAAGGACATGATCTACCTGCCGGTGGAGACTTCGGGCGAAGGCGAGATCAACGCCCACAGCCGNNCCAAGAACAAGGCCAAGAAGGAATTCGCGGAAGCTTTGCAGCGGACCGGCCTGACGCTGGCGGAATGCCGCGCGTGGGTGGAAGCGCATCCCGAAACCAAGCGGCCCATGTACCACGTACCGCACACGAAGGGCATGGTGGGCACGGCGGCTAATTTCGCGATGCACATCGCGGAACGGATCAAAGCGGAAAAGAACTAAGGCCAAGAAGGCAGGCAAGAAGGCAGGCCAGGAGGNNTCGACCACGGTGAAAGCCGTGGTGATCGACGCGGCGACCGACCAGATTCTCTGGCAGGACTACCAGCGGCACGATACCAAGCAGCCGGAGAAGGTGCTGGAATTCCTGATGCGCTTCGAGGCGGAAATCGCCGGATTTTCGGCGGAGCGATCGCGCGTCTTCATAACTGGGTCGGGCGGCAACGGGCTTGGCGGCTATCTCGGCGCCAAATTCGTGCAGGAAGTGAACGCAGTGTCGCTGGCCGTGGAGAGGATGTATCCGGCGTGCGGCTCGGTGATCGAGCTGGGCGGACAGGACGCCAAGATCATCATCTTCAAGGCAGATCCGGAGACCGGCCGCAAGAAGAAGATTCCGTCGATGAACGACAAATGCGCGGGGGGAACCGGCGCGGTCATCGACAAGAT
>PLGA01000631.1:0-2684 GCA_003139735.1 Bryobacterales bacterium
CGCGCCGCCGTGCAGCCCCTGCGCTGGGCCGCGGACGCCACCATGGTCGGCGTCGACACGGTGCTCGCCGACGATCCCTGGATGACCGACCGCAGCGGCCTGCGCCGCCGACGGCCGCTGCTACGCATTGTCCTCGACTCCGCCCTGCGCATGCCGCTCGACTGCAAACTGGTCTCGACGGCGCAAAACGATGTCGTCGTCTTCACCGTCTCCCGCGACGAAGCCCGCGCCACCGAGCTGCGCAACCGCGGCATCCGCGTGGAAATCCTCGATGCGGAGGCCGGCCGCGTCCCGCTCGACAAAGCTCTCCTCAAGCTTGGCGAAGAGGGCGTGCTCACGCTGCTTACCGAAACCGGCACGCGCCTGAACACGGCCTTTCTCGCCGTCGGCCTCGTTGACCGCCTCCACCTCTTCATCGCGCCGCAGATCATGGGGTCCGACGCGGTCCCCGCCTTCCGCGGCATGCCCCAGTTCGTGCACATGAACGATGTCGAAATCGAACGCTATGGCGATGACCTCGGCCTCTCCTCGCTCCTCATCGACCCCTGGCCGAAGGACGAAACCCCGTAATCGTTTCTTGAAAAATCGGTCACATCACACAGTTTCGTCGCATGAGCACTTGACGTGCACCTCCTGATCGAGTCAAAATGTGTACGCGAACTGATTAATCAGTTCGATCATTAATGCGTGGACAATATGCTGAAAACAAAAGACAAAGAAATCCCAAGAGTTGTTACTGCTCTTACTGCGCGTACGCAGCTAGGCCAAATCCTCAAGCGTGTGAAAAGCCGTCGCGAGCGTTTTGTGATCGGCAGGCGGGGAGAGCCGCAAGCAGTGATTCTCGGCTTCGACGATTTTCTCGAAACCTTTGCTCCAGCGCCCGACTGGCTTGAAAGATCCTGGAAGGCCGCTGAGCGCAATGGGGCTGCCAAGCTCACCATGCGCCGGATCGATGCGGAGATCGCGCGAGCTCGGGCGGCACGCCGCGCGGGCTCCGTGAAAGACGATCGCGATAGATGATCCGCGTCGTACTCGATACGAACGTTCTCGTATCTGCCATGCTTGCCCGTCATGGCAATGAGGCTCTTGTCCTTCGCCTCGCGCGTGCGGGGATCTTTCGCGCTTGCGTTTCTCATTCCATCCTTGACGAATACGAGTTGGTGCTGCACCGGCCGGCATTCCGCTTGCAGCATTCGATTCTCGATGATCTTTTTGCGTTTCTTCGCGCAGAAACGCTGCTTGTGATCCCAGGTGTCGCCCTGAACGTTTCACACCACGAGGACGACAACCGTTTTCTCGAATGCGCCGAAGCGGCCAAAGCAGATTTTCTTGTGACCGGCAACAAGCGCCACTTCCCCTTGCAATGGAAGAACACAAGAATTGTGAACGCGCGCGAGCTGTTACTCGAAGTCATCCTGTGAAGGCACAAAATCCCTGCACCGCTTTTCGGACTCGAGCCATCCAATTACAATAGATAGGTACGCGTAGGGCTCTGACCTGCTGTCAGCTGTTTGCTGTGAACCGCACCTCGGAGCCGCCACTCGCCCGCGGCAGGCACGGAAAGGCAAGTTTCATGGTCTCAACTCCCGCCCTCACGGCTGTCGTTTCTCTTATCGGCCTCGCCGGCGTGCTCACTTGGCGCGTGCGCGAGGGCCGCTCCGCCGTGACCCTGAAGAAGATCGTGATGCCGCCGCTGGGCATGGCCACCGGCTTCTGCATGTTCTTCTATCCGCCGTGCCGCGTGCCCTTCCTTTGGGGACTCGCCGCTTTCCTCATCGGCGCAGTTCTCTTTGCCGTCCCGCTGCTGCTCACCTCTGACCTGCACTTGCACAACGGCGAGATTCGCATGAAGCGGTCGAGCGCGTTTTTTGCGGTCATCATCGTGCTCGCCGTCATCCGCTGGGCGGCGCGCGATTACTTCGACCGCGTCCTCTCGCTTGAACAGACCGGCGCCATTTTTTACCTGCTGGCCTTCGGCATGATCCTGCGCTGGCGGTTGAAGCTCATGCTGGCCTGGCGCGCCCTCACTGCCGCGCACGCGCTTCCTGCAGCGCCCACCCATGAAGAAGTCCCCGCCGACTGAGACGAGGTTTCAGGTTTCAGGGGTCAGGGATCAGAAAGCAGCGTTTGGCTGCCCGCTCGTAGCCCATGGACCGTCCAGAAGAGGGAACGGCAGCAACGGAGGGCCGGGACCAAGGGACTGCCGGAATTGAGAGCTCACCCGGACACCTGAAACCTGACCCCTGACACCTGTCTTTATGAGACAATCAGGCGTCGACCCCGTTTCCCCGGACGCCATCTCCATCAAGGAAAAGCCGATGCCGAATGCACCTGCTATGAACTCCCTCGCCTTCAACGTCGAGCGCAAAGGCGATGCCGCCCTCGTCCATTGCCGCGGCCGCCTGGTGTCCGGTGTCTGCGGTCCGTTCTACGACAAGATCCACGCTCTCATTCCTGAGAACAAGCGCATCGTTCTCGATCTCACCGATCTGGCCTTCGTTGACAGCATGGGCCTCGGCACCCTGGTGCGCCTTTACGTCTCCGCTAAATCCGGAGGCTCCTGCCTCCAGCTCATCAATCTTGGCAAGCAGGTCCGCGAACTCCTCGGCATCACCCATCTCCTCTCGCTTTTTGGCGATATGTGCGAAAAAGGCGTGACCATGAAGTTCTAGAGCACCGGCGCT
>PLGA01000631.1:2752-5516 GCA_003139735.1 Bryobacterales bacterium
AGCCTCACCGATCGCGGCGGCGTGCGCCGCATCACGGTCGAAGCGCCCGGCATCGCGTCGCGCCTGCGCGAAGGCGATTCGCTCGGCGTCTCCGGCGTCTGTCTTACCGCGCTCGATCCCGACCCCACGTACTTCCACGCCGACCTCGCGCAGGAAACCCTCGATCGCACCTCGCTCGGCTCACTTGCGCCCGGCGCTCGCGTTAATTTGGAACTGCCCACCGCCGCCGGCAGCCCGCTCGGCGGTCACATCGTGCAAGGCCATGTCGACGGCGCCGGCGTGATGACTGCGCTCGACCCCGTCATCCCCGAGTCCAGCCCCAACTTCGACCGCCAGACCACTGACTGGACCCTCAAGGTCCGCGTTCCCGAGATCGTTCGCCAGTGGATGGTGCAGAAGGGCTCGGTCGCCGTCGAGGGCATCAGCCTGACAATCGCAGGATTCGATGGCGACGAGATCACCATCGCCATCCTGCCGCTCACTTACTGGCGCACCAATCTGCATACGCTCGCCGTGGGCGCGCCCATGAACATTGAGGCCGATGTGCTGGTGAAACTGGCCGCCATGCAGATGCAGGCCGCGAAGAAGCCGGAATTCGACCTGACCGAGGCTTGGCTGGTCGCGAACGGGTATTAAAAGACAGGGAATGGGGAACAGGGATTAGGGAACAGGACGATGATCTGCACAAAGTGCGGCGCGTTGATGGATCAGACCGGCAAGAACACCATGACCGGCCGCGTCATCCGTGAATACCTGTGCCGCAACTGCGGCCACACCGATTGGGAAGACGATGGCGTCGCGCTCTGGAAGGTTCTGCACGACGCGCGCGAAGAGGACGAGGCCGAAGCGGCGGCGCAAGCCGCGACAAACGCCGCGCCCGAAGCCACGCCGCCCAGCCAGAAGCCGCGCACCTCGCTGTGGCAGCACCTCGCCCGCCTCTTCCGCAAAGAGAAATAAAACAACTACTGCCCGGGTTTGTGCGGCAGAATCTCCGGCGGCGCAACCTCGATCCACTGCGCCTTCATGGCGTCCGACCGGCACTCCGACCACAACGCGTAAATCTCTCGCCGCGGCACCAGCGGCGTATCCACCAGCACCGCGCTGCCCGCCTCCGCGCTGGTGTAGCGCGCGCGGCACCAGTGCGCGAAGGGTTCATACTGGCGGCCCTTGCGCATGGTGAACCAGTCGATGATCTCGTGCGGCGATTCCCGGCGCACATCTTCCGGCGTCCACCAAATCCGCACCGGTCCCTTCGCCGTAAACTTCTCCTCGATGCACGTTCCGCCCCGCTTGTGCATGGCGCACGCAAACTCCGGCCACGTCATCAGCCGTCCCCGCGACTTCATCAGCAGCCGCAATTTATGTTCGCCATGCAGCCGCAGCCATCGCGCGCCCAATGTGTACGGAATTGCAAGGCACGCGCCCACGAGCAGCACGGGAATCATCGCGATTCCCATCACCGCGCCAGTCCACGTGGACGGCTGCTTCTCCGCGCTCTCGGTTCCCTGCGTCTGCATTCACTCTGCTCGTTCGGCTCATCGTCGAAGAGCCTATGGCAAAATTCGCGTTGCCGAAGAATCATCCCTCGGGGGCTATTGATTCCCGCAAGAGAGGTGTCCTTGCGCCGTCCCTACGGGACTCCGGAGTCAATCTGAGGAATCCGCTTTCCCCACGCTAAAGCGCGGGCTAACAAACTCTGCGCCTCCGGCGCGTATACCAGGACATTCTTTAAGCAGCTATCGATAAAGCCGTGCCCTTTCAAAGCAGGATTATGAAACAGCCTCTATGGTTTCGCCGGCAACTTCGGCGGAGCCATCACGTAGTCGTCGCCCACGCGCGCCAGGATCTGCGCCCGCCGGTCGGTCAGCAGCTTCAACCGTTTCGTAACCTCGACAAATTCCTTCTTCTCGTCAGCGGTTAGCCCCGCGCTTCCCTGCGCCGACTTGTTCAGCGCGTCGAGCCGCGCCTGCAAGGGCGGAATCTCGCGGTCGATCAGCACCGGCTTGATCACCGTTTTCTTCTCGCGCCCCGCGGCCAGCTCGTTGCGGTTGTTCTCCTCCCACACCGGCAGCATGCCCACGTGCCCCAGTTCCACACGCACGCCCGCCGGCCCGTAATCCCTTTTCACCGCGGCAAACAGCCCGATCATCTCGTCTCGCGGCTCGCCATTCGAGTCCGGATTCAGCCCGTCCACATAGCTGCGCGACTGGTTCGACAAAAAATTCCCCAGCGAGTAAAAAATCAACGTGTCGCGCCCATCCTGCGTTTTGTAGGTCTCCATCGGCTGCAGCACGTGCGGATGCGCGCCCACGATCACCGTCGCCCCCGCCTCCATCATCTTGTGGGCAATGTCCACGTCCTCGGGCCGTGGCGCCGTCGCGTACTCAATGCCCCAATGCACCGAAATCACCAGCAGATCGCACTGCGCCCGCGCCGCTTTAACGGCGGCCAACACCGTGGCCTCGTCTGCGCCCGGCGCGCCGTTCGCCTCGCCCGGATAGGGAAAGAAATTCACATGCGGCTGATCGTCCTTGTCGGGATTCCGGTTGCCGTTCAGCCATCGCGTCATGCCCAGCCAGCCCACCTTGATCCCGTTGGCCTCGGTAATCACCGGCTGCCACGCCGTTGCCGCATTGTCGCTGGTTCCGGCAAACTGGAGGCCGATCTCCTTCAAATGCTCGCGGCTTTCGGTAAACCCCGCCCACCCCTGGTCCATCACATGGTTGTTGGCAAATGAGACGATCTTGATCCCGCTCGCCTTCAG
>PLGA01000631.1:5544-5687 GCA_003139735.1 Bryobacterales bacterium
GGGGCCACCGGCGTTTCGAGATTCACAAACCCGAAATCCGCGCCCTCAAAAACATCCGCCACGTCCGCAAACAGCGCCGCCCATCCCGGCTCCCCGTCGCCCGCCGCTTTGGCCGCCGCACGCACCGGCTCATGGGGAATCAC
>PLGA01000582.1 GCA_003139735.1 Bryobacterales bacterium
CATTTTAAACGAGGCTTGACACAGCCTGGCAGCAGTAGCGAAAGGGCCGGCCCCACGGCGCTATACTATGGGGTCCTGAAGTCTCAAAACGAGGGAGGAAGCCACTATGCGGCAAAGCTTTGTTTCGATTCTGACGGCTATTTTTCTGCCGGCGTTCCTGGCGGCTCAGAATGCTCCCGCTCCGGCGGCCAAGGCGCCTGCCGCGGCCATGCCCCACCTGCAGAAGAACGGCGTGGTCACCCAAATGATGGTGGACGGCAAGCCCTTCATCATGCTGGCCGGCGAGCTGCACAATTCGAGCGCGTCCAGCACGGCGTACATGCAGCCGATCTGGAAGAAGCTGGAGGCATTGAACCTCAATACAGTGGTCGGAACCGCTTCCTGGGAGCTGGTGGAGCCGGAGGAAGGGAAGTTCGATTTCGCGCTGCTGGACAGCGAGATCCGCGACGCGCGCCGCCACAACATGCGGCTGGCGCTGATCTGGTTTGCAACCTGGAAGAACGCCAATGCCAGCTACGTTCCTCTGTGGGTCAAGAAAGATACGCAGCGGTTCCCGCGAGTCCAAAACAAGGCCGGAGTCAACCAGGAATCGCTGACGCCGCTCGGGGAAGCCTCGCTGGCGGCCGATAGCAAGGCGTTTCGCGTCCTGATGCGCCACATCCGGGAATTCGACCCGCAGCACACCGTGATCCTGATGCAGGTGGAAAACGAGAGCGGGCAACTGGGAGACAGCCGCGACCGCTCGCCGCTGGCCGAAAGCGCCTGGAACAAGCCGGTACCGGCGGAGCTGATGAATTACCTTCAGAAGAACAAGGCGGATCTGCTTCCCGAGGTAACCAAGGTCTGGGGCGTGAACGGCTTCAAGACGTCGGGCACATGGCCGGAGGTCTTCGGAACGGACGCTTACGCGGACGAAATCTTCCAGGCCTGGTACGTCGGCCGGTACATCGGCAAGGTGGCCGAGGCCGGCAAGGCGGAGTTGCCGATTCCCATGTATGCCAATGCCTGGCTGGTGCAGAGCGACGGGCAGTTGCCGGGCGGATACCCCAGCGGCGGGCCGGTTTCGCGGGTCATGAATATCTGGCGCGCGGCGGCGCCGCAACTGGATCTGTTCGCGCCGGACATCTACCTTCCGGACTTTCAGGGCGTCTGCAACAGCTTCACGCGCTCCGGGAACCTGCTGTTCATCCCCGAGGCCAGAGCCTCAGTCCCCAACCTCTTTTATGCCATCGGGCAGCACGCCGCGCTGGGATATTCGCCCTTCGGCATTGAAGACTTGAATGAAGACAACCCGCTCGCAGGAGCCTACAAGGCGCTGGGCGGCGCGATCCCGGCGATTGCCAAGGCTCAGTCGGAAGGCAAGGTGGTGGTGGCGCTTCAAGGTACGGAGGCGAGCCAGACCGTCAGTTTGGGCGGCTACAAGATGACGATTTCCTTCGGTGGAGGGCGCCGGGGGCCGCAGACGCCTCCGCCGGCACAGGCGCCGCAGGCAGCTCCGGCAGGTTACGGCCTGATCCTGAATACCGCGCCGGACGAGTTCGTCTTCCTGGGAACGGGAATCTCCGCCTCATTCGCCGCAGATTCTCCGGGGCCGAAGATCGCGGTCATCGGAACGGTGGATGAGGGCCGGTTCGCACAGGGCGTATGGATTCCCGGGCGCCGTTTGAACGGCGACGAAGGTGGAGGCCGGGTCCAGATGCGCGGTCCGGGCATTGGCATCCTGAAGGTCAAAGTCTACCGGCACGACTGAGCGAAAAAATCCGCGCGCGGCGCCCACTACAATGAAGGATGGGAAACGGGGCGCGGGTGTGAGCCATTACGCGGATCTGACAATCTATGGGTGTCTGGCCGCTCTGCTGACTGCGCAGTGGTGGATTTCGCGGGAGTTATTGCGTTCCGCAGGGCGCCGCTGGCGGGGGTGGAAGCGGGCCTCGGCGCGAGTCGCGATCTACCTCTTCGGCGGCGCGGCGGCGGGGTGCTATGTGGTTTCGTTCCTGCCTTTGGCGGTAACGTTTCCAAGGGCAGTCGAACCCATCCGCACCATACTGGGGGGCGCCGTCCTGGCGTACTCGGCCTGCGCCGCCGTGGCGGTGTGCGTTTGCCTGGCCGTGAGGGCGTTACGCAAGCATCTGAACGCGGAAACCGATGGCGGGCGTCGGCGGGCGCTGAACGTGGCGGGGGCCCTGGCGTTGGCCAGCCCGTTCGTAGTGTTGGGCTACGGGGCGCTGGTCGAGCGCACGGACTTTCGCGTGCGGGAAATCGACGTCCCGCTGCCGGGGCTCCCGGCCGACCTCGAGGGACTGCGCGTGGCGCAACTGAGCGACATTCATCTCAGCGTGTTCCTGAGCGAACGGGAACTCGCGCGCGCAATTGACGCCGCCAACGAACTGCGGCCGCACGTGGCCGTGATCACGGGCGATTTGATCACGGTCGGGAGCGATCCTCTGGATACATGCATCCGCCAACTTGCGCGCCTCAAGGCGGACGCGGGCGTGTTCGGGTGCATGGGCAACCACGAGCGTTTCGCGCGCGTCGAGAATTATACGTCGCGGGCGGCAGCGGCGCTGGGCATTCCTTTTCTGCGCGGCGGGAGGCGTCAGCTTCGTTTCGGAGGGTCCATTTTGAACCTGGCGGGCGTGGACTATCAAGCGTTTCCCGACAAGCGGGACTACCTTCGCGGCGCGGAACGGCTGATCGTCCCGGGGGCCTGCAACGTCCTGCTCTCGCACAATCCCGACNNCGTGTTCCCCGTGGCTTCTCGGCAGGGCTGGAACCTACAGCTCTCGGGGCACACCCATGGCGGGCAGGTGGCCATCGAGATCTTCGACCAAGCCATCACCCCGGCCCGTTTTTTCACTCCTTACGTCTATGGGCTGTTCCGCTCCGGCGCGTCGGCGGCGTATGTGACGCGGGGGATTGGAACGCTGGGCATACCCGTGCGCATCGGGGCGCCCCCTGAAATTGTCCTTTTGCGGCTGAGAAAGGCATAGACCGGGAGCCCGTGCGATACCTCATCGTGACCGATCTGCACGCGAACTGGGAGGCGCTCGAAGCGGTTGCGCGCGAAGCCAAAGGCAGCTACGATCGGGCGCTGTGCTGCGGCGATCTGGTGGGTTACGGGGCCGATCCGAACGCGGTGGTGGACTGGGTGCGGGCCAACTGCGCCCTGACGATCCGCGGCAATCACGACCGGGCCTGCGCGGGGCCGGAGATCCTGGAGTGGTTCAATCCCGTGGCGCGCGCGGCGGTGGAGTGGACGCAGCAGGCGCTGACGGAGGAGAACCGCGCCTACCTACGCGGCCTGCCCAAGGGTCCGCTGGCGGTGGAGGGATTCGAAGTGGCGCATGGATCGACCTCCGACGAAGACGAATACGTGCTGACGGCGGGCGAGGCGCTGAACGCTTTCGCCTACCTCGAAAGCCGGCTGGTNNCAGCCGCGCGACGGCGACCCGCGGGCGGCTTGCGCGATTTACGATTCGGAGGCCGGCGTGGTGGACTACCGGCGGATTGTCTACGACGTGGAAGGAGCGCAGCGCAAGATCCGCGAGGCGGGCCTGCCGCCGATCCTGGCGGACCGGCTGTCGGTAGGACGCTAGGGTAGTGTCCAAGAAATAACTCAACAGGCCAGAAGAAGGCAGGCCACAGAAAACGATGGCCTGCCCCACTATATAGTTAATTCCTGGACACCACGCTAGCTCGCGCCCATGCCCACCAGCACCA
>PLGA01000183.1 GCA_003139735.1 Bryobacterales bacterium
ACCCTGGGCCGCCGCATCCGCGCGTTCTCCCAGTTCGCCGCCGAACCGCCCGTGCGGCCCGCCGAGGTGGACGTAAACTCGCTGTTGCAGGAGCGCATCGCCTTCCTCAAAATGGCGCACCCGGAGATTGCCTACGACTTTCGCCTCGCCGGCGGCGGCCCATCCGTGATGGCCGACCCGGACCTCGTCAAAGGCATCCTGACCAACCTGCTCGAGAACGCCGCGGAAGCCGCCGGCGAGGGCGGGCGCATTCTGGGCGTGACCGCCGCCGGAAACGGGCGCGTGGTCGTCGAAGTGCACGATTCCGGGCCGGGGTTGAGCGAACAGGCGCGCTCGTCCCTGTTTCAGCCCACCATATCGTTCAAGAAAAAAGGCATGGGACTGGGCCTCTCCATCGCGCGCAAGAGCGCGTTGCTTTCGGGCGGGGACCTGGTACTGGTGAAAGGGGAACTGGGCGGCGCGGCGTTCCGCTTGCTGCTGCCCGTGGCGAACAATGGCCTCCAAACGCGTTCTGATCGTGGATGACGAAGAGAATATCGGCCGCTCCCTGCGCATGATCCTGGAACGCGAGGGCTACGCCGTCAGCGTCTGCCGGTCGGCGGCGGAATTTCGCAAGCACTCCGACGCCTACCGCGCCGATGCCTACCTGCTCGATTTGAAGCTGCCCGATGGCAACGGCATCGAACTGCTGAAGGCCATCCGCGCCAACGGTTCCGTCTCGCCCGTTACCATGATCTCGGGTCACGGCGCCATCGCCGACGCCGTCGAAGCCACCCGGTCCGGGGCGTTCGACTTTCTCGAGAAGCCGCTCAGCCGCGACCGCGTTCTGTTGGCCATCAAGAACGCCACGGAACAGGGCACTCTCCGCCGCGAGAACGAGCGGCTCCGCGAGATCGTGGGCGGCGCCGGAAAGATGATCGGGGCCAGCCCCGCCTGGCTGCGCGCCGTCGAGCAGGCCACCATGGCCGCCCGCTCCGACGCCCGCGTCCTGTTGATCGGCGAATCGGGAACCGGCAAGGAGTTGCTCGCGGCCCACATCCACAACTCCAGCCCCTTCGTTTCCGGCCCATTCATCAAGGTGAATTGCGCCGCCATTCCCACCGAATTGATCGAGACCGAACTCTTCGGCCATGAGAAAGGGTCCTTCACCGGCGCCACCGCCTCGCGCCGCGGCAAGTTCGAGTTGGCAGATGGCGGGACCATCTTTCTCGACGAAGTGGGCGACCTGCACGCCGCCTCCCAGGCCAAGCTTCTGCGCGTGCTGCAAGAGGGCGAGTTCCACCGCGTGGGCGGCGAGCAGATCATCCGCGTCAGCGTCCGCGTGGTTTCGGCCACCAACCGAGACCTCACTTCGCTCGTCTCTCAGGATAAATTCCGCGAGGACCTGTTTTACCGCCTGAGCGTGGTGCCTATCCGCGTCCCCGCCCTGCGCGAGCGCCCGCACGATATCCGCCTGCTGGCCGAGTATTTCCTGGAAGACTTCTGCGCGCGCAACAATTTCAAGCCCAAGATGCTCGACGGCACGGTCTTCCAGCCGCTTGAAACCTACGCCTGGCCCGGCAACGCGCGCGAGTTGCGCAACGTGATCGAGCGCATGGCCATCCTCACCTCGAGCGACCGCATCACGCGCGATTCCATCCCCGTGGAAATCCGCGTGCAGCGCGAAAGCGGCCAGAAGAGCACCATCCAGGAAGCCCGCGAATCGGCCGAGCGCGACCACATCCTCCGCGCGCTCGAAGAGAGCAACTGGAACGTCTCCGGCGCCGCCCGCGCCCTCGGCATGGAGCGCACCAACCTGCACAAACGCATTCGCGCCCTCGGCGTAAGCCGCGGCAAATAGCGCCGTGGGGCCGGGCCTTCTGGTGGGGCAGGCGATTCGCCTGCCTTCCCTGCCCTTACACCAGAATCCCCGCGCCCGTCAGGCGGCGTACCGGATGACCTCCAACTCGGCGGACCCGCCCACCCCTGCGAGGAGTTGATCGACCCGTGACATCGTCGCCTGTTCCAATTCGGTATCGCCGCATTGGCGGCACTGAAGCACCGGCAGCGACCTGAGAATCACGATCGAGGAATCGCCGATCTTGAAAGGCAGATCCGTGACCCGCGACTCCAGCAATCCTCCGCAAAGTCGGCACCTCATACGGTCCTCCTGAAACGCAAGCCCTCGTCCCACTCGTTAGGTCACCTGCTGACCACGGGGCACGGGGATTGCCGGATGATGGAGTAGGCCAGCATGTCCAAACGTCCTAGAACGCCGGATTGGGGCTTCCGGCCGATCACCAGCAGATCCGCTTTCAGTTCGCCGCTCAGATGGGTGATGACTTTCGACACGTCCCCCACCTCCACACGCAAGGTCGCCCGGCAGCCGGCCGCCTCCTGTAAGCGCCCCAATGCGCTCTCTGCCTCGTTGCGCGCCTGTTGATTGCCGCTTCCCGAGATGACGTGAACCAGAGTAAGCTCCGCCTGATATTCCTCGGCCAGGCGGCTGGCCCAATCGAGCACGCAGGTGCTCAATGCCTTCAGATCCACGGCGCACAGAATCCTGCGGCACGCTACCATTTCCAGCGAGGGCGCATTCTCCAGATGCACCCCGGTCCAGACCGGGCAATCCGCATCGTGCAAAACCTTGGCGCTGGTCGACCCCAAAATCAGGCGCCGGTAAACTCCCATGCCCTTCGTCGGGATCATGATCAGATCGGCCTGCTGGGTGGTCGCGCACTCGACAATTTTCTGCGCCGCCTCCCCGTGCTCTACCAGCGTCCTGACATGAAGGTATTTCAGGCTCTTGTCGAAGAATTTTTCGATATCCTCCGGCCGGGTTCCATGCATATCCTCGAGCGCGCTGTTGTACGCCGCCTCGGCCACGTGCAGCAGGATCAACTCCGCATCGAAGCGCCCCGCCAGCGCTTCCACGTAAGCGGCAGCCCCCCGGCAACGGCTCGAGAAATCGACGGGGAACAAGATTCGCCGTAGTTGGAACATGATCGTGATCTCCACTCCCTAGTCTAATGCTCGTCAGGCGGCGGGAGCGCATCGTTGGGCCGCGCGAACCACGTATACAGCGCGGGCAGAAGGAAGATGCTCATGATCAGCACCGCCATCAGCCCTCCCACGATCACAATCGCGAATGGGCGCTGCGAATCCGAGCCGATGCCATGCGAGGTCGCCGCTGGAACAAGCCCCAGCGACGCCACCAGCATCGTCATCAGAATCGGGCGGAACCGCAAGACCGCCCCCTCCCGGACCGCGTCCAGGATACCGAGTCCGCGCGACCGCAACTGGTTGATATACTCCAGCATGATCACGCCCGTCTGCACGGAGACCCCGAACAGCGCTAGGAATCCAACCCCCGAAGACACGCTGAAATTCGTCTTGGTCAGGTAAAGCGCCGCAATCCCGCCGATCGGCGCCATGGCCACGGTAATCAGAATCAGGCTGGCCCATTTCACGGAATTGAACATGCTATACAGGATTAGGAAAATCACCAGCAGCGTCAGCGGAATGATCAGTTCCAGCCGCTTCTGGGAGCGCTTCTGCGATTCGTATTCACCGGCCCACTCCAAACGGTACCCCGGCGGCAGCGCTACGGCCTTGGTGACCTTGGCGATCGCCTCTTCTACCGTGCTGCCTAGGTCGCGCCCGCGCACGCCGTACTTGATGGCTACGTAGCGCTGGTTCCCCTCCCGATAAATCTCGGAGGCCCCATCGCGAATCGCCACGTCGCAGAGTTGGCCGAGCGATACGCGCTCGCCGGAAGGCGCCGGCAGCCGGATATCCTCGATCTGCTCGATTGTGGTGCGGTATTGCGGTTGATACCGGACCACCAGGTCGTAGCGCTCTTCGCCTTTCAGCACCTCGGAGACCGCTTTCCCGCCGGCTGCCGTCTCGATCGCGTCCTGAACGTCCGACACGTTGATTCCGAAACGCGCGGCCTTGTCGCGGTTCACCGTCAGGTTCATGTTCGGCTGGCCAATAACTCTGAAAATGCCGAGATCCTGCACGCCGTGGATCTTGCTCATCACTCCTACAATGGCATCGGCCTTTTCCTCAAGCAGCTTCAAATCGTCCCCGTAAATCTTGACCGCCAGCTCTCCCTTGACGCCGCTGACCGCTTCTTCCATGTTGTCCGCGATCGGCTGCGAGAAGTTCCAGATGACCCCCGGGATCTTCTCCGCCTCCCTCCCCAGGGCCGCGATCAGTTGCTCCTTGTCCTGATGAAAGGCCGGCCGCCATTGCTCCTTGGGCCGCAAGTCGATGAAGTACTCCGTGTTGAAGAACCCCGTATAGTCCGTGCCGTCGTCCGGCCGCCCCACCTGGCTCACCACTTGGGTCACTTCGGGGAACTTAGCGAACGCAACGCGCGCTTCGTTCATGATGAGCGTGCCCTCGGTCGGGCCCGTACTCGTCGCCAGCGTTCCGCGCGCCCAGATCGCGCCTTCGTCCAGGTGCGGCAGAAACTCGGAGCCGATCGTCCGCGCCAGCAGAATCGCGCCGGCCAGAATCAGCACCGATGCGGTTACCGTGGCCCACCGGAACCGAACTGCCACGCCCAACGCCTTGCCATAAGCCCGCGTGAGGAGCAGCATCAGCGGATTGCGCCATTCCTTCGTGCCCCTGGGGAACACGATGCTGGCCAGCACCGGCCCGAGAAACATCGAGAACAGCAGCGATCCCAACAAAGCGAAGGCTACGGTCCAGGCCATTGGCCGGAACAGGCGGCCTTCCACGCGCTGCAGCGTAAAGATCGGCACGTAGGCCGTGATGATAATCAGGATCGAGTAGAATACCGGCCGCTGCACCTCATGCGCGGCCCTCTTGATCTTCTGCGCCACGCTCTCGTTCGGATAGGCGCCGGCGTGCGAAAGCAGCCGGACGATGTTCTCCACCATCACGATCGCGCCTTCCACGATCATTCCGAAATCGAGAGCGCCCAGCGAAAGCAGGTTGGCCGGAATGTGCCGCAAATCCAGGCAAAGGGCGGCGAACAGCAGCGAGAACGGAATGGTGAGCGTGACAATCAGCGCGCCGCGTATGTTCCCGAGGAAAATGAACAGAATCACCGAAACCAGAATGATTCCCTCGGTCAGGTTGTGCAGCACCGTATGCGTGGTCAGATGCACCAGGTCGCTGCGGTCCAGGTGGGGCACAATCGTCACCCCCGGCGGCAGAAAGTGATGGTTGAGAAAATCCACCTTCTCGTGCAGGTTGGTCAGCACGTTGTCCGCGTCGGCCCCTTTGCGCAGCAGGACGATGCCGGAAACCACATCCGCATCGTCCACAACCTTGCTGGGGTTGAAGTGGATCGCCTTGCCGAGTTGGCCCAGCCGGATCTTGGGTCCCTGCCGCACATCCCCGATATCGCGCACGCGAACCGGAATCCCGTTCTGCGTCTTCAGCTCGATCGCCGCAATGTCGTCCGTGGTTTGAACCAGTCCAACTGCTCTCACGTTGATGGCTTGTTCCCCACGCTCGATAAAGCTGCCGCCCGCGTTCACGTTGTTATTCGATAGCGCCGCCTCCACCTGTCCGATGCTCAGCCCATAGGAGATTAGCTTGTTCGGATCCACCTGCACCTGGTACTCGCGCGTCGCTCCGCCGAAGGTCGACACATCTACTACGTCCGGGACCGATTTCAACTGTTTCTCGATCACCCAGTCTTCGAGCGATTTCAGCGCCATCACGTCGTAGTCCGGGTTGGTGCTCTTGAGCGTATAAAAGTAGATCTGCCCTACCGGACTGTAGTCCGCGCCCAGCGTCGGCTGCAAGCCATTCGGCAGGGTGACCTGCGCCAGCTTCTCAAGTACTTTCTGCCGGTTCAGATCGTTGTTCGATCCATCGTCGAACGTCAGGTTGATCGTGGAAAGGCCCGCCAGCGACCAGGAACGCAGCGACATTAGCTGCGGCAGCCCGTTCATCTGCACTTCGATGGGAATGGTGACCTGNNGGCACGGTGACCTGGCGCTCGATCTCTTCAGCCGAGCGGCCCGGCCATTGCGTGATGACCTGCACGTAGTTGTTGGCTACGTCCGGATACGCTTCCACCGGCAACTGCTTGAAGGCGATCGCACCCCACACCAGCAAGAGAATTCCTGCGCACAGCACCAGGAAGCGATTTTGAAGGGCAAACGCAACGGATTTCTGGATCACTGTTCGGTACTCTTCTGCACTTCACGATCGAACATCAAGGCGTCCGCGACAACCTGGTCGCCCGGCCGCAGGCCGCTGAGCACTTGTTCCGTCCGGTCGGCATCCACCGGGCCGGCTTGTACTTCCGTTCTTCGGAACTGCCGGCCGCTCAGCTTGACGAAAACCCAGTCGCGGTCCTGCAGCCGCAACACCGCGCTCGAAGGAACCACGGTTCGGGTTTCGGTGCCTTGCGATACGAAATGCACCGTCGCAAACATGTTCGGCCGCAAAACCCCGGCGTCGTTGGGCAATTCGATGCGCACCTTCGCCGAGCGCGTGTTCGGATCGAGCAGCTTGGAAATATTCGTGACGCGCCCCTTTAACCGCCGGTCTGGATAGGCGTTCAACTCGATTTCCGCTGGGTCGCCTAAATGTACGCGCGACAGATCGTTCTCGTACACGTCGCACAAAATCCACACGTTGGAGAGATCCGCGATCGTGAACAGGTTCGGCGAGTTGTCCAGGGATTTGATCCCGGCCGCCGAAGTGACGTTCTGCTCGACGATGGTCCCCGCCACAGGCGCGTGAATCTCAATCAGCGGCGAGACATGCAGCGGATCGCCTCCCAAAAGCCGGATGCGCTCCTCGGCGGTCTTCGTATCGACATTCGCCTTGTTATAGATGTCCTCGGCAACCTCCAGGTCTTTTTGGGGCGCCGCTCCATGGGAATAGAGGAGCTGGCTGCGATCCAATTGGGTCTTCGCCAACGCCGCGTCGGCTTCGAACTTCTGATAGTCGGAGAAGGCCTGCGACATGTCCGGGCTGCTCATCGTGAGCAGGAGTTGCCCTTTCTGCACATCGTCGCCCAAGCGCGCCTTAACTTCCACGACGCGGCCCGAGGAAAGAGCGTTCACCGCATAGGACCGGCTGACATCCGCCGCCACTACGCCATTTGCCAGAAGCTGGTCCGATTCGTGGCGCGCGACTGCCGGAGCCAGGGAGAATCGCTCAGGGTTGGCGATCGTCACCACGTTGCGGTCCGGCACGGATTCCACGGTGGTGGCGGGCGCTGCCGGGGCCGCCTTCACCGGCTCGCGCGAGCAGCCCGTTAGCGCCGCTAACAGAATCGCCGCCGCCCCAAACAAGGCGATATTCTCACAGCTTCCTGCCTTCATTTGATGACCTCCATCCCCACCGCCGCGTTCAACTGACTGGCTGCGGTCATGTACGCGCCCACCAGGTTCAGGTAGTTGAGCTGAACGCTCCTGTAATCGCTCTGCGCGTTCAGAAAATCCAATAGCGACGCTCCGCCATGCTGATACGCGAAGGAAACCGTTTCGCGGACCCTGGTGGCTTGCTCCAGGTACTTGGCCTTGTACGACCGCAACAGAACCAGATTGCTGTTCAATGTGGCGAACGCGGAATCCACGTCGCTGAATACTTGCGCCTCGGCCACTTCCTCCAACCGCTCGTTGCGATGAATGTCCAATTCCGTGCGCGCCTTTTCGCCCTGATTGCGGTCGAAGATCCGCAACGGAATCGTCACGCTGAAGCCAACGTAGGCCGCAATCGGGGGATTGCGCCCCAAGTCCGCGCCGAACGTCGGATCGGTCGTTCCGTTGGCGACCGCCAGACGGTAGTCCGTCTTGGCTTTGTCCACGGCCTGCAACGCGGCCCTCAGGTCCGGCCGGTTCGCCAGCGCGGTCTGGCGGAGTTCCTCCAGCGTGACCGTCGGCTCGGCGAACTCGAAGGCCCCCGTCACGTCGAATTGCTCGATGGCCGTCCGGTCGTTCAAAAGCGCCAGCAACTGGATTTTCGCGGTTCTCAAGTTCACCAGCGCCGACTGCAAATCCGTTTCGAACTGCACGNNGAACTGCACCCGCTGCAGTTCGAGCCGGTCCAGATCCACCTGCGCGATATCGCCCGCCCGATATCGGTCGCCGCTCACCGCCAGCAACCGGTCGTAATAAGCCAGGTTCTCGTTGGCCAGCGTCAGCACCGACTTTTCCTGTAGCGTCTGCACGAACGCGGTCCGCAGGTTGAACAGCAGATTTCTCTCCTGGTCGTCCAATTCCGACGCGGCCACCGCAGTCGCCTTCCGCGCGCTCTCCAGCCGCAATTCCCGCTTGCCTCCCCGCTCGTGAAGATAGCTGGCTGAGAGGTATGGCAAGGCGTACCCTAAAGGACGATAGGGGTTGGTAGTGAAGGGGTCGATCTGGTCGAGCGTCGACGTCATGTCCGGGTTTGGACGCAGATACGCGGTAATCTCTTGGGCTCTCGCCTCGTTGACCCCGACTTGGCCAGCCCGCAGAGTCGGGTTCGTGGCTTCGAACTGGTCTTTGAGCTGCTGCCAGGTCAGCGTCTTCTGGGCGAACGCCCCCTTCGGCGCGGCGAAAGCCATCGCCGCCATGACCCACGCCCAACGCGTCAGGCCCACATGGATCTCCGTACCGTGATTCTCTCCACTCGGAAATACACTTTCCCTCCCAATAACGCATCATTGCGGCCGCCGCGGAGGTTCCGTCCGGGAGGCATCGCACGCATCCGCCGAAGCGGCTATGAATCTGCGTTAAATGGAAGGGGGAGAGCGGCCGGACCGGCATACCACGCTGTATGCGTGGAGCTGCGGCCGAAAAACGGATGTCTGCGCGAGGCAGAACAGGACCACCGCGAAGGCGCAGACCAGCGCTGTCTGGCAGCGGTCCAAAATCTCCAGGAGGCGGGCCAATTGAACGCGCGCCGACTCGGCGGGGTCTTCGGGTACCGGGCTCCCGTAGCCGCCATGACGGCCAAGTTGCGCATTCAACAGAGAATAGCTCAGCAGGTCGTCGCTATTGGAGATGGCCGGAAACATCGCAAACGCCGCCAGCAGGACGGCCACCAGCCTGCGTGGGCCGGACCAGCGTCCCCGGCGGCCGTGGCGCCGCAGTTCCTGAAACGCCAGCCAGAGCAACGCACAGGCGGCAATCCCCAGCCACACCGCGTTCAGCGCGTTGTTCAACGTGGAAGAAGTCACACTAATCCTAATAGGATACAAGGAAAATGACGGGAATGTTGGCGCCATGGTTACAGGCCCGCCAGGGACAGACGAATCTGTCCCAAGGCGCCGCCCTTGCGCCGCGTGGACAGATCCGTCTGTCCCTGGTCT
>PLGA01000138.1:0-4593 GCA_003139735.1 Bryobacterales bacterium
ATTTTCTTTATCGGATGGTGCGCAACCAGGCGATTGCCGAAGAGCTTGCGCAGGAGGTTTTTCTGCGCGTTTACCGTTCGCGCGGTTCTTATGCGCCCACCGCCAGGTTCACGACGTGGCTCTTCCGTATTGCCACCCACACGGCGCTCAACGCGCTGCGGGATGGCAAGCACGAACGGGCCAATGAGAGTCTGGACGCCGTTTCGCCGGATTTGCCCGCCCGGCAGATTTCGGACGGACGGCCTTCCGTGGAGCAATCCATGGTTCACCGGGTCAGGTTGGAGGAAGTGCGCCGCGCGGTGGCGGCGCTGCCGGCCAAGCAAAGGGCCGCGGTGCTAATGCACAAGTACGAAGAAATGGAGTACTCGCACATTGCGAGTTCCTTAGGCTGTTCGGAATCGGCGGTGAAATCGCTGCTGTTCCGCGCATATGAAACGCTGAGGGCCCGCTTGGCTTATATGGCGTGAAAATGAGGTACTTTTGTGAGTCGCATAGACTGTGGGGAGAACGCCGATCTTCTGCTGAAATTTGTTGCTGGCCGTTTGGATTCGGAGGCTCAGGTGCGCCTTAATCGGCACCTGGAGATCTGTCCGGCATGCCGCGAGTTCGCAGGAGGTCAGAAGACCGTCTGGGATTCGCTGGACGCCTGGGAAATGGCTCCGGTTTCGCCTGATTTCGACCGCCGGCTGTACGCCCGAATCCAGGGGGAAGTATCGTGGTGGAACCGGATACTGGCGCCGTTCCGCCCGCCGCAGATCCGCAAGGGATGGCCGATTGCGGCCGCCGCTTGGCTGGTTCTGGTGGCCGGCATTGTTGTCGTCGACCGCTCGATCATGGTGAGGCCGGCCCCGCGGAAGACGTCGATTCAAGTGGAATCGCTGCGGCCCGATCAAGCACAGAACGCCATTGAGGACATGGAGATGCTGCAGGAGATCAACGGGTTGGTCGGGCCCGCTTCCGCGGCATCGAAGATGTGACCGAGGTCTCGACGATGCGCGTGATTTGGATGATCGGAATCCTGGCGCTGGGCTTGGCGGCGCCGCTGGTCGCGCAGACCGGCGCAAACGCGCCACTTCCAGGCAACGCGGCTAAAGCTCCCGGCGCCGGCCAGCGCATTGTCAATCCGGAAAGCGTGGCCGCGCGGCTCATGCTTGCGACCCCGGAGCAGCGCGAGCGGGCGCTGGCCATGCTCCCGCCCGAGCGGCAGGCGCAAATCCGCAAACAATTGGAGTGGTTCGACAGCCTTCCCAAAGCTCAGCAGGATCTGCAAATCCGGCGTGTTGAGCATTTCAACAGCCTGCCGCCCGACCAGCAGGTGATCGTCCGCTTGCAGATGGAAGCCTTGGCCAAGCTGCCCCCCGCGCGAAGACAGGCCATCCAGCGGGCCTTGGTAATGCTACAGAGCCTCCCGCGCCCTCAGCGCAACGCCCGCATGAACAATCCGGCTTTCAAGAGCCGATTCTCGCCGGAGGAGCAAAAAATCGTCGAGAACCTTGCCAACGCCTGGCTGCTGCCGCCTGCTCAATAAAGGCTGATTCTTAGCAGGGCGCCGAAAAACGGCCCTCTTCGGATACGATTTGGGCAAATGCCCAAATCGGAGTCTGTAACGTTATGATTCTAAACTGGCGTCACCTTCGGCTTTTGGGCAAATGCCCAAAACCGGCCGGAACATGCGCCTTTTCACCAGCCTCTTAGGTCTGTTGCGCCGCCGTGACGTGAGCGTCGAGCATCTTCTGGACTTCGGATTTTCCGACCGCGCCCACGCGCTGTTCCACCACGCGCCCGCCTTTGAACAGCAGCAGGGTGGGGATGCCGCGAATGTTGTACCGCGTGGCTGTGTCGCCGTTGGAATCCACATCCACTTTGCCGACTTTCACTTTGCCCGCGTAATCGTTCGCTACCGCGTCGATTGTGGGCGCCATCATGCGGCAAGGGCCGCACCACTCGGCCCAAAAGTCCACCAATACCGGCGCCTCCGATTGCAGCACGTCCCGGTCGAAGCTTCCGTCGGTAAAGGTTAGCGTGTTCTGACCTGCCATTTCGTCTCCTAAATGATTAGAATCCCGGAAGGGCGGAAGGATTCAGGTACGCTCCAAGAGCCGCCGGTACAACGCCGAATAGGCTGCCGCCGATATCTTCCATGAGAAGTCCTTGGCCATGCCGCGAAGCATGGTATCCCGCCATGCCGGGCCGTTCGCGTATGCCCGCACCGCTTCGCGGAGCGCTTCGAGGAGCGCGGCTCCCGTGTATTCCTGGAACTTGAATCCCGTCCCCGCTTCGATGGTATCATCCAGACCGCCGGTCGCGCGCACCACCGGGACGGTCCCATACTTGAGACTGTAGATTTGGTTCAGCCCGCACGGCTCATAATGGCTCGGCATCAGGAACATGTCGGCGCCGGCCTCGATGCGGTGCGCCAGTCCGTTGTCGAACCCGATGCGTACGGCCACCCGCCCGGGGAACTCGGCGGCCATCCCCTCGAAGAACTCTTCGTACTCGGGGTCGCCGTTCCCAAGCGCCACCAGGTAAACATCTTCGGCCACGAGTTGGCCGGCGGCTTCCGTCAGGAGGTCGGCGCCTTTCTGGCGCGTCAGCCGCGACACCATTCCAATGAGCGGGCGCTCCATGGCGTCGTGCGGCAGGCCGAATTCCGCCAGCAGCGCTTCCTTGCATGCGCGCTTCCCGCTGAGGTCTTCCGCCGAGTAGCGGGCCGGAATCAGCGGATCGGTTTCCGGGTTCCAGTCGCGGTAGTCAACCCCGTTCAGAATGCCGGAGAGCGCATCCGCGCGCGCACGCAGAGCGCCGTCCAGCCCGAAGCCGTATTCCGGCGTCTGGATCTGCTTCGCATAGGTGGGGCTCACCGTGTTGAGCGCGTCGGCCAGTGCGATTCCGCCCTTGACGTAGCTCACGCTTCCGAAAAACTCGAGACCGTCGGGGCGGAACAGGGCCGGGTCAAGCGCCAGTTCCGGCAGTACGGTCTTGGGAAACAGCCCCTGGTAGCCCAGGTTGTGGATCGTGAACAGCGTCTTGACGCCGAGAAACGTCGGGTCCGTGGCGAAAGTCGTTCGCAGATAGGCCGGCACAAGCCCCGCCTGCCAGTCGTGGCAGTGGAAAACCTCGGTTTTGAAAAGAGTCCGAGCCACCGCGATCGCGCCGCGGCATAACACGGCGAAACGGATGTGGTTATCGGGATAATCCAAGCCCGACTCCCCGTAGAATCCTTCGCGGCCATACAGTGGCGGGCAATCCAACAAATAGAAGGGGAACTCGGCGGGCGCCTGATAGACGGACGCGTCGTAACGCGTGGGGCCTAGGTGGATCGGGAGGCGTTCGAAAACCCGCCGCAGGCCTTTAAGATCGATGGAACCGTAACGCGGAATCAGTACCGCGGCCTCGTCTCCGTACGCCTGGAGCGCGGAGGGGAGAGAACCGACGACGTCGGCCAAGCCGCCCGTTTTCGCGAGCGGCGCAGCCTCCGAAGAAACCATCAGAACACGGGCCACAGGGGAATTGTAGCAAGGGGCGGAGTACGCTGGTCCGCCCCACATTGGTTACGTCTCTAATGCGTCGCCCTTCGCAGGATGGTCGGGGGCGGCGTTTGCGGCTGGCCGCCGCGGCCACCGCCGGCGAAGGCTCCCGAGGAAGGATCCGTCCCATCGGGCGGGGGTCCTATGACGGGCTGCGGTCCGGTAGGAGTCGCTGGGGCAGGTCGTGCTCCCCGGCCTCCGAAACCGCCGCCGCTGGTTTGAAGTTCGATCTGGTCGCCCTTCACAGTCCCCGTATAGGTCATGGTTCCGACCTTGAAGGAGACGTTGGCGCCATCCACCTTCCCCTCTTCGATGGCCGCCGGCGTATCGCCTCCGCCGCCTCCGCCGCCAAAGCCGCGGCCGCCGCCGCCCTCGACGGTTCCAGTGAGGCTGCCGCCATTCTGCTTGAGAGTGAAAACGCTGTTGGCGCCGCCGCCGAAACCACCGCCGCCGCGGCCGGCAGCCGCTACCACAGGCACCGGCCTCCACAGGCCCGTGATGCCCGAACCCGTCGGGACTTCGCGCTCCCAAACCGGCACTTGCGGACGCAGCTTCACGGCATTCGCACTAATCGTCACGCTCGACGCCGTCAACCCCGGCGAACTTGCCTCTACGGTGATGGTCCCCGCCGTTTTCGTCGATTGCACCAGCGCCATGCAGTACCCGTTGAACGCCTTGCGCGTGCTCCCAATGTCGGATTCGTGGTTGGTCGGATCGCCGTTCCCCGTGCCCTTCACCGCGCCCTGGCCCGTCACCCGGAAGTTCACCTGGTTATCGGCGATCGGCTGGGTGCGGCCCTGCGCGTCCTGCACCTCCACCGCGAACATCGCTATCTCTTCCCCATCCGCCGAGACCGTTTTGCGGTCCGCCGTCAGCACCAGCTTGGCCGCCGGTCCCGTGGTCTCCCGCTTCACCGTCATCACCTGCTGCCCGCCCTTGAATCCGCGCGCCTCAATCGTGCCGGGCGCGTACGTCACGTTCCACGCCAGGTGCTGGTCTTTCTTCACGTCCTGTGCGCCCTGGCTCTGCCCGTTGAGGAACAACTCCACCCGGTCCAGGTTCGAAT
>PLGA01000138.1:4753-5319 GCA_003139735.1 Bryobacterales bacterium
GCGCGCCCGCTGGTGGTGTAGGGATCGTACGAACCCACGAAACCGTGCTCCGGGTCCATGATGTAGATGCCTCGCGTCGCCACCGCGCTCACCGTCTCGCTTTCGATGACGAGTTTCTTCGGATTCGCCTCGTGGAAGGCTAACGACCGCGGATCGGCGTAGTGGAAACCGACCATGTCGGTCGCGTCGATGGAAGCGGGCAAGCTTATCCCGTCGATCGTGTTCAGCCGCGAACCATCCTGTTTCGCCGCCACCTCCGCCATCGCCGCGATCATGAGCGCCCCCTTCTCGCTGTTCGCCGTCCCTTCCTCATTCCCCAGGGACCAGAGGATGACGCTCGGATGATTCCGGTCGCGCCGCACNNCCCTCGGGGTTGGAGGAAAACATGCGCGTTTCATCCATGAACAGCATCCCCAATTCGTCGGCCGCGTCCAACAACTCCGGCGTGGGGGGATTGTGCGAGGTCCGTATCGAGTTGCAGCCCATCTCCTGAAGCTTGCGAATGCGGTAGGCTTGCACCGAGTCCGGCAGCGCCACCCCCAAACCCGCGTGGTCCTGGTGGTTGC
>PLGA01000178.1:0-2329 GCA_003139735.1 Bryobacterales bacterium
GCCGTAGCGCGCGTAAACCAGCCCGGGGTCGGCCGCCATTTCCGCCGTGCATGGGCCGTGAAACGCCACCTTGCCGCGCGCCAGCAGCGCGACGTGCGAGGCAAGCTCGAGGGCTTCCCGCAACTGGTGGGTCGACATGATAATGGTCTTGCCTTCGGCCAGAGCTTCGCGGAGCAGGGTCTGCAGCACCGCGATNNGTGCAGAAAGGCGCGGGCCACCGCCAGGCGCTGGCGCATGCCGCGCGAGAACTCCCTCACCAGCCCGTCCCGAACGCGCTCCAGACCGGTGCGCTCCAGCCATTCCAGGGCGCGGGCGCGCGGATCGGGCAGGCTGTAGAGGCGGGCGTAGAGCGTCAGATTCTCGAAGGCGGAAAGCTCGTCGTAGACCGAGATGCCGTGACCCAAGAAGCCGATGCGGCGGCGCGTATCGGCATCGCGCGGTTCCTTGCCGCCGATCAGGATCCGGCCGCGTCCCGGCCGCGAAAAGCCGGCGATGGCGCGCAGCAGAGTGGTCTTACCAGCGCCATTTCGCCCGATAAGCGCCAGGCAGGAGCCCGCATCGGCCTGCAGCCGGATGTCGCGCAGGGCGGGGAAGTCCCCGTAGAACTTCCAGACGCCCTCAACCGCGACCGCGCTCATGATTCTCCTTGGCGGTCCCGGAGGCGCGGTAGAGGATCGCGAAGCCCAGCGCCAGGATTCCCAGCGCCAATCCCACGATCAGCCAGACTTGGCCGAACACGTGCGGCGGGGCCACTACCACCGGCGGTCCGCTGTCGGAGGCATCGGCTGAGTCCGCTGGGGCAGCCGCCGCCACGGGCGAGCCGGTCAGTTGGACGTTGTAGGCGGTCGCCTGCAGCCCGTAAATGCGGGCTTGGGTCCGCTGCTCCAGGCCGAGGTCGTTGAGATTTTCCCCGGCGATCGACACGCCGTTTGGGGTCACGAGATACGTGTTTTCGTCCTTTGAGACGATCTTGCCAGCGTACGGCGCGCCTTCGGTATAGGGCACGGTGTAGTCGATATCGATGCGCGTCTCGCCCGGCTTGATTGGAAAATTCACGCCAAACACATCCGGCGCGGAGCTTTTCACAATCGTGGCGGGGATGCCCATGCCATTGGCGTCGGCGGCGGTACCGTTCACCTCGGCGTTGCCCTTGGCGGCCGCCGGTACCCAGACGTGCAGGGCGCCGCCGGCCGGGTCGTTCCATGAAGTCCTGCCGTCGTTCTCCAGAATATAAGTCTCGTTGACCGTCAGTTGACCGCCGGAAGGCTGGAACAGAATCATGTGCTTGGAGACCTTGGCGGCGCCGGGTTGCCTGGACGAATTGTAGACGTCGAGCGTCAGGCCGGTCGAGGCAGATCCCGGCGGAAGCATGTGGATATAGCCGACGCCGTCGTAGGTTGTCCGGATCATGTTGGGCTTGGCTCCATCGGGCGAGTCGTCGATGGAGAAACGGCCCTGCGCGTCGGTCTTGGCCTCCTCGGCCAGTTGGAAGGCTGTCACCAGCTTATAAAAGCCGACCGTAGCGCCGGGCTGAGGTTGGCCCGTGGTGCGGTTGACGACCGTGCCGGTGACGGCGGCCATGGCGGGCAGACAAATTAGCGGAACGAACCCAATTACCTTCATGCCTGAGCCACCTTCATGGGTTTGCCGCACTCGCCGCAGAACTTCAGCTCTTTCTCGAACTTTGCTCCGCAAGCTGGACAAAACAGACCTGTTGCTTCCTTGCGGACGACCGGTCTTTGCGATGCGGGAGCGGTTGGCGAAACGAACCCATTTTCGGCGATCCGGGCTTTCAGCCGGTCCACTTCGGCGAGCACCCCGGCCAGCTCCTTTTGCAGGTCCTTCTTGGTATGCTGATAATCCTGGTCGGAAAGCTTGCCCACCCGGTATTCGAACTGGAGGTCGCGCAGGTTCTCATAAATGGCGGCTTTCCGCTCATCCAGGTGAGCGAATGGCGATACGGGCTCAGGCTCCGGCAAGTCCTTTGCCCGGACGCCGAGGAGAAACGCGACAACGGCGAGCGCGATAATGCAGGCGATGGCGATGATCAAATGAACGTCCTACTCCAGGTTTGCGAGATCCCTTTCAATCTGGTCCCTATACTTCTCCAACTCCGGGTCGTCGATTTCCAGGACGCCGACTTCGGTCAATGGCGCCGGCTTCCGGTATTTCCTGATGAACAGCCAGATTACCACCAGACCCAGACCCACGCCCGCGTAGGGCACAATCCAGCCGAAGGCGCTGGGTGGCGCCAGATAGACGCCGGCGCCGTAATCCCGCACGAAGGCCTGAATAATCTGGTCGTCGCTCATGCCCACGGCCTGCATCT
>PLGA01000178.1:2352-2842 GCA_003139735.1 Bryobacterales bacterium
CTCATAACGCCCACCACTTGCGTGCGGGCGTACTGCATCTTGATTTTAGCCGGAACCAGGCAAATGAGGGTGCCGCCGATCAGCACCAAGCCGCCTAACCAGACCCACGAAACCAGCGGGTTGACGTAAGCCTGGATGACGGCGCGCTGGTTGTCGTCCGACATGCCGGCGAAGTTCAGGTAGAGGTCCTCGTTGGGGCGTATGCGCAGGGCCACCTCGGAGGTGGGCTGCCGGCTGGCTTTATACATGCGCTTTTCCGGCCGAAGGAACCCCAAGTCCTCGCCGTTGCTGAGCACGTCCAACGTCGCGCGGTCGAACTGGTAGTTGTCGTTTTCGCCGTGCTCCAGGTCGACCATTCTCAGGTCGTAGCGGCCGATCTTGAACGAGTCGCCCTTGTTCAGTTCCTTGACGTCCTTCGACTGGAATGCCTGGCCGGTGAAGCCGATGAACATGAGCACAATGCCCATGTGGACAATGTATCCGCCGTAGC
>PLGA01000090.1:0-232 GCA_003139735.1 Bryobacterales bacterium
CCACCGACGGCCTGGTGCGCGGCATGCAGGCCATCAGCCTCGGCAGGCCGGTCGAAGTGCCGGTCGGCCCGGAAACCCTGGGGCGCATCCTGAACGTGATCGGCCAGCCGGTCGACGAGATGGGTCCCGTCAACGCCAAGACCTCCTTCCCGATTCACCGCCCGGCCCCTTCCTTCGAGGACCAGTCCACGCGCCTCGAAATGTTCGAAACCGGCATCAAGGTGATCGACCT
>PLGA01000090.1:303-6180 GCA_003139735.1 Bryobacterales bacterium
CCCGGCGCGCGCCTGCGCGTGGGACTCACCGGCCTCACCGTCGCCGAGTATTTCCGCGATGAGGAAGGCCAGGACGTGCTGCTCTTCATCGACAACATTTTCCGCTTCACGCAGGCCGGCTCGGAAGTCTCCGCCCTGCTCGGCCGCATGCCTTCGGCCGTGGGATACCAGCCCAACCTGGCCACCGAAATGGGCGAATTGCAGGAGCGCATCACCTCCACCAAGAAGGGTTCCATCACCTCCGTCCAGGCCATCTACGTGCCCGCCGACGATTACACCGACCCCGCCCCCGCCACCGCCTTCGCCCACCTCGACGCCACCACCAACCTGTCCCGCGACATCGTGGCCATCGGCATCTACCCGGCCGTGGACCCGCTGGCTTCCACTTCCCGCATTCTCGACCCGCTCATCGTCGGCCAGGAGCACTACGACGCGGCTCAGCAGGTGAAGGGAATTCTGCAGCGCTACAAGGACCTCCAGGACATCATCGCGATTCTGGGAATCGACGAGCTCTCCGACGAGGATAAGTTGATCGTGGCCCGCGCCCGCAAAATCCAGCGCTTCCTCTCGCAGCCCTTCCATGTGGCCGAGCAGTTCACCGGCTACAAAGGCAAGTACGTGAAGCTGGCCGACACCATCCGCGGCTTCAAGGAAATCGCCGACGGCAAGCACGACGACATTCCCGAGCAGGCATTCTACATGCAAGGGACCATCGAAGAGGTGTTGGAAAAAGCCGCGGACATGAAGAAGGCGTAAGATGCCCGATTCGATTGAATTGACCGTGGTGACGCCGGAGCGCCTGTTGGTGCGCGAAGACGTGGAATCCGTCGAAGTGCCCGGCAAGGCCGGCTACCTGGGAATCCTGCCCGGCCACGCCGCCTTCGTGGGCCTACTGGGAACCGGCATTTTGGGTTACGAGGCAGCCGGCCGCCGCCGCAACCTGGCCGTTTCCGGCGGCTTCATCGAAGTCTTGCCGGGCCTCGTGCGCGTTCTGGCCGATGTGGCCGAGCGCGCCGAAGACATCGACGTGGAACGAGCCAAAGCCGCCCTGAAACGCGCCCAGGAGAACCTCGCCAAGGCCGTGGAAATCGCCGCCGCCGCCGAAGCTCAAGACCGCGCCAACGCCCGCATCGCCGCCGCCGAACGCAAGTAGCTCACACCACCGGTACCGTGGCCGCATGATTACGTTTCTCTTGAGCCTCTCCATTTCGTTGGTGGCCTCATAAGCGTTACCACGGGCGTGGCGCAAGCCGCCAGGCTTGCTGAGCCGAGAGTAGAGTCGTCTCTGCTTTCCACCGCGGATTGGCGCTCGACCACGGGTACTCCTCCGCGTGCGCCGCCAAACCGGCCTTCACGGGGTTGTTCTCAATGTAAGCCCTGATTCGCCGGCCCTCCAGGAGGTCGCGCACCGAGTGGTCGTACGATTCGGTCTGCCAAAACAGCTGGCCGGCGCGCTGCAACAACTGGTTGGCTTGTCGCGCCGTGTAGCCCTTCAGAGTCTGCCCGTCAATATAGCGGCACGGCTTCCCGCAGAACTTCATCGCGGATGTACCAATGCAGTCCGCATTCGGACCCGACGTCGACCGTGACGCCAAGCATGTCTTCGAGATCCTGTTTCAGGCCCACGACATCGAGCAGGCTGCGTTCCGGCTCCCACTCTACCAATAGGTCCAGATCGCTTTGATCGGTCGCCTGACCCCGCGCCACCGAACCGTACACGCGGATGGCCCGGGCGCCGTGCCGGCGCGCGATCTCCAGAATCGCCGCCCTCTTATCGTGCCGCAGGCTTTCCAGCGTGACCATGATTCCCTCCATTCTCCCCTGAGTGGGCAGGCGATTTCCAGTTCGATTCTCCAAGAGCCGTCGTCCTACAACTCCGGTTCTTCAATCGGTTCTTTGCCAAACAACGCTTCCAGGTCCCGCGCACCGTGCAAAACCCGGACGATCTCAAGCACGCCTTCCCGCGTCCTGTAGAAGACGAGGATGTTTTCGAAGCCCGTCACCGGAAAGGCTCGGATCGATCGAAAAGCCGGCCCGAGCGATAGCCGCCAGTCCATGTTCGGATGAACCGCGAGCCTGGAGAAGGTCTTGTGAGCCGCCCCCAGAAATCGAAGCGCAATCTCAAGACTCGCCTCCTCGGCGAGATAATCCGCCTGGAGGTCAAGGTCCCTGTCGGCGCTCGGGAGAACGGCGTAGCGAATCTTCACGCGCCGTGCCCGGTCTTCTTCCGGTTATGGCGTTGGACCAGTTGGCGGCGCTTTCCTTCCCAGTATTCCGGGGTGATCTCGATGGGTTTGCCGGATTCGAGACCCTCAAGCAGTAGCGCTTCAAGCTTCTCCTGGGATCTGCGCTTCTGATCCTCCCTTAGAAGCGAACGCACATATTCGCTGGGTGTGCTGTAGCCCGAATCCCTGACTTGGTCCTCGACGTAGTCCCTGAGCGACTGCGGAAGGGAGATATTCAGCGACGTCAGACCCATTGCTCAAAGAATATCAAGAGACTTCATAAACTGTCAATTTATGCCAGCAAGGCCTCGCGAAGGGGCGAGCAGGGGCGTGCCTGAGATCGTAGAAGACCGTATCGCACGGATCGCGAAGGGGATCCATAGGCGTCAATCTATTTCACGCCCAGTGGCGTGGCGGACGCCATGCCAAAAGTGCCAAAATAAACATTCAGCCGATAAGTGGCGGCATACCCGGAAGATACCCGATGAAGCGAGCTTTTTTGCCGATTGCGGCATTGGCAGCCGTGTTGGCGCACGGCCAAGCGGTTGTGGCGCCCCAGGAAGACGTCTCTTCGCAGGCCGCCGCCATCGCGCCCGCGCCGGAGCTGGGCGGTACTTCCGTTGCCGCGCCCGCGCCGCCGGAGCAGGGGCCGGCTGCCCCATTGTACGCGTACGTATCGATGACCACCCGGCAAAAGCTGAACTGGACGATGGGGTGCATCGTCAGCCCGACGTGGCTCCTCTATTCCGGAGCGAGAGCCGGCCTCGACCAATGGAGGGACGCCCCGGCGTCCTGGGGGCAGGGCGCCAAGGGTTATGCGCGCCGCTACGCCGCCGCCCACGAACTGGAGACCTTCGAGGATACCGTCTGGTTCGCGGGAGCGGCGCTGACGCACGAAGACCCCAGGTACCTGCGCTCGGGGCGCAACGGCTTTCTTCCGCGCCTGGTGGACGCTCTCGAAGTGGGCATGCTGTCGCGGCGCGACAACGGCTCGGTGGGTTTCGCCTATGCCCGCACGGTGGCCGGCCTGGGAACGGAAATGTTCGAAGGCGTGGTGTTCCCGGATGAAGAGCCGCTCACCGCGGGAACCATCCTGGTCTCCATGCTGCGGTACGTGGCCTTGCGCGAGGCGCAAAGCGTGGGCCGGGAGTTTCTGCCGGATCTTCTCAAGGGCAATGCTTCCAGGGCGGTCCGAAACCTGGGCCTCCCGCTGACGACGCCGGTTCTGCCGCGGCCTGCCGCCCTCCCGAACGCTTCCGCCCTTTTGCCGACCCAGCCCTAAACCAGGCTCGCGCCGGACTGATGTTACAATTGCGTCGATAGAGTCACCACCAGAGTGAAGGGACCCGGTCGACGGCAGCAGGATGGACCTCTCCTTTAAGAGCATCGAGTTGCGTGTGCCCCCGCGGCGATTCGCGAACTGGGATGAGTTTCTTGCCGGCGCCCCGGAATACTCCATCGGGCTCGAGGTCATCGACGACACGCCCGGCCACCGCGGGCACTACGTACATTTCGACCACCATGCGGGCGTGATCCGCGAGGCGACCATGAGCGCGGCCATGCAGGCGTACATCGCGGTGCGCCAGGGACGCCTGATGGAGCGGTGGCTAAGGCGGGTGCGTCCGGTCCCCGTCTACGTGTGGAACGCGGATCAGGACGTTTGCCTGGCGTCCTTCATCCTGGAGTACCACGAACTGCTGGAGCGGAAAGGCTCGCCCCTGCTTCGGCAGGTGGTCCAGTTCAACAACAAGATCGACGTCTGCGGGGGCCTCTATCCGGTGGACCTCGACGAGATCGTAAGCAACCATTTCACCTGGATTTTCGAGCCGTATCTGCGCCAGCGGACGCTGGGCAAAACGCAGGGCGACGGCCCGCTGGTGAAGAACACGATCCGGGGAGTCTGGGACCGCGTGCTGGCTCTGCTCGACGGCAAGGCGGGCATCGCTCCCATCACGGCCCAACCGGAGGTGCTCTACGCCTCGCCTTACAACTACATCATTGCGGACGAGAAAGGCGACCCGAATTCCAGGCTGGTGCTGGCCGCGCGGGGACACCGGAATTTCATCAGCCTGGTGGCTACCCGTCCCAACGGAAGATACACGTACAGCGTGATTCGGGGCTCGCCCTACGACGACGACGTGTTCGAAGTGCCGAAGCTGCTGGCGGCGTTTCAGGCGGCGGAAGACCAGCCCAACGTCAAGATATGGGGCGGTTCCAACATGGCCGCCGGTTCGGACAGCGAACTGGGGAGCAGTCTCGAATGGACCACGCTGAGAGACATCGCCGAACCGATTGTCCGGGAAGCCTACCTCAAGAGCCTTGCGCCAAGCCCGAGTCCACCTTTGGTAAAGGCCTGACGAACGCCCGAATCTAAAGCCATGCCAGAACCGAACGACGCCAATCCACTGCTCTCGATCCAGTTCCGGGTCCCTTTCGACCGCATCCGCGCAGCCGGCGTGGAGCCGGCTATCGGCGAACTGCTGGCGCAGGCGCGGGCCCGCCTGGCGGCCGTCGCCGCCGAACCGGTCGAGCGCACCTTCGCCAACACCATGCTGGCGCTGGACTTGATGACCGAGCTGCTGGACTACGCCATGGGCGTCGTGCGGCACCTGGAATCCGTGGCGACCACGCCGGAGCTGCGCGCCGCATTCAACGCGGTGCAGCCCTCCGTGAGCGCCTTCTATTCCGGCATTCCGCTCGACGCGGACCTGTGGCGCGGCATCCAGGCCTTCGCCGCCACGGGGGAGAGCGGCCGGCTTACGGGAGAACGGCGGCGTTTCCTCGAGAAAACCGTCGAGAGCTTCCGGCGGCACGGCGCCGACCTGGATCCCGCCGGAAAACGGCGCCTGGAAGATCTGGACGTGGAGCTGACCCGGACCACCACCAAGTTCGCGGAAAACGTGCTGGATTCGACCAACGCCTTCGAGTTGCTGATCGAGAATGAGGCTGGGCTCGCTGGATTGCCGCCCACCGCCGTGGCTTCCGCCCGCGAAAGCGCCGCGCGAAAAGGAAAGGAAGGCTGGCGATTCACGCTGCAAGGGCCGGATTACACCGCGCTCATGACATACCTGGACGACGCCGCAATCCGCCGGCGGATGTACCAGGCGTACAGCGTTCGCGCAACCGAGGGCGCGTGGGACAACCGGCCGCTGGTTCGCCGCATCCTGGAATTGCGCGCGGAGAGGGCGCGCCTGCTCGGTTTCCGCGATTTCGCCGATTTGGTTCTCGAAGATCGCATGGCGCATAGCGGCGCGCGCGCCATGGCTTTCCTGGAGGACCTCAAGCGCAAGACCGAGGGGCGGTTCCACCAGGAGAACCGGGAGCTGCTCGATTTTCGCCGGTCGCTTGAAGGTCCGCGGGCGCCGGAGCTGGAGGCTTGGGATGTGGCCTACTACGCCGAGAAGCAGCGCGCCGCGCTTTACGACTTCGACGAAGAGGCGCTGCGGCCCTATTTCCCCACGGAGAGCGTGGTGGCCGGCCTGTTCGAACTCGTGAGCCGGCTCTACGGCGTGCGCGTTTCGGAAGTGCCGGGCGTACCTGTTTGGGACCCCGAGGTTCGCTGCTATCACGTCCACGACGAAGGCGGCGAGTTGCTGGGCGGCTTCTACGCCGACTGGCGCCCGCGCGACAACAAGCGCGGCGGGGCGTGGAT
>PLGA01000142.1:0-131 GCA_003139735.1 Bryobacterales bacterium
GCCCGGTTCTGCATCAGATCCGCAAGCGCCGGGAACGGCGGTTCGAGTGCGTATAGGACCGGCTGCATCACCGATTCCCGCCACTGCCCCGTTTTCGACGGCACAACGAGTAGCGAGCCGCCGCGGCCGTG
>PLGA01000142.1:155-4317 GCA_003139735.1 Bryobacterales bacterium
CGGCTGTGCTTGACAACCAGCAGGCCGGGCGCCACCACCTCAAGCACCAGGCAGGATGCCGGCAGGTTGCGGGTGGCGCCCCAAACGAAGAACTCCCGGCCGTCGCGCCAAACGCCGAGGTGAATGCCCGGGCGCTCTACGGCGGGCGCAAGCCGGGTGAGGGGTTGCGCTGCAAGCGGCAGCCGCCGCTCGAACATCAAAGGCCATTCCACGGTTTCCGGCGCGACGAAGGCCAGCGAGATCCGCGGCATGTAACCCTCCTCGCGCCGGAGACTGGCCCAGAAAGCCGCGTCGATGATCGCCTCAATCGCCGCGGTGTCGGGGGCGACCGCTGCTCTTTCGCCCTCCTCAGGCGGGGACGCGGCGAGGTGTCGCTCGAAATGAGCCCGAATTCGGGCCGCGGCCGTCCGCGCCGCCGGGTACGCGGGCTGCGTCATCGAGCGGCTCCGAGGTATTGGTGCGCGGTTCGCGATCGCATTCTAATCCTAATTTAATACACGGCCCATCACGCTCAATCCCTTCGACAGCTAAGGCCGGGATTGGGTAGCCAGCGGGTTGATACTATCTACACATGAAAGCCGTAGTGCTGAGGAAGCCGAAAGTCCTCGAGTACATGGAAGTGCCTGTGCCCGAGCTCAAGCGGGAGGAGCACGTGCTGATCGGCGTGAAGGCGTGCGGCATATGCGGAAGCGACCTGCGCTATTGGAGCGGTGAGAATCCCTGGGCGCTGCACACGCTCGGGCGCCACGTCGATAATCCTCCAAACATTATCTTGGGTCACGAATATGCTGGCGTAGTGGTGCGGGTGAACTCCGCCCGATACGAACATCTGCTCGGCCGCCGCGTCGGCGCCCAGGCGTATCGCGTCTGCGGCGAATGCGAGGATTGCCGCTCCGGCCGCCACAACCTCTGCAAACGGACCGTTCACATGGGCCACGGGCAGGGCTGGGGTGAAATGGAATTCTATCCGGGCGCTTACGCCGAATACTGCCTGGGCTGGGGCGATTTGCTGTACCCGCTTCCCGAGGACGTGTCATTCCAGGACGCCGCCATGGGAGACATTTTCTGCGTCGCCGTCCACGTCGTCGGAAGGACGAAGATTCCGAAAGGCGCCGCCGTGTTGTGCATTGGAGGCGGCCCGGCGGGGCTTAGCATTGCGCAAGTAGCCAGGACGCGTGGCGCCGGAAAGGTATTCGTCACGGAAACGTCCCCTCTCGCCCGCCGGATCCTCGCGCAATTCGACCTGGTTGTCATCGATCCGGCCGAGCAGCCGATTCGCGACGCGCTGGCGGCCCATCTCGACCGTCCCGAAGTCGCCGCCATCTACGATTCGGTCGGAACCAATGAGACCATCGGCGAAGCGCTGCCGCTGCTGGCGGCATCGGGAACGTACGTGAACCTGGCGGTCCACAGCGCCTCCCTGTCTCTCAACGCCGCGCTGTTGGGATCCGAAAGAACCATCACGACCTCCTCGAACGCGTTCTATGACGACGTGCGCGAGGCGTACGACCTGATCTTCTCACGGCAGGTCCAAGCCGGCCCGATGATTACGCACTGTTTCCCGCTCTCGGAGTACCAGCAGGCGTTCGATCTGCTGCTGAGCACTCCCAAGCAGGCGTACAAAGTGGTCGTGGGCCCCAGTCCACTAACCGCTTGCTTCCCACCGGCGTCTAAAGAACAGCCATGACGAAACGCCCGATTCGCCTCAGCTTCCTCGACACGCTCCTCCAGGATCTGCGGTACGCGTTCCGCACGCTCCGCCGCGACAAGGGTTTCGCCGCGTTCGCCATTCTGATCGCCGGGCTCGGCATCGGCGCCAGTTGCACCGTCTTCAGCGTCCTCAACGCGCTGCTCCTCCACCCGCCGCCGTTTCGCGAACCCGAGCGTCTGGTGTGGCTCGCCAACCATGATGTCAGCGGGCTTTCCGGCCAGACCACCCAGGTCGGCGCGTTCCTCGATCTCCGCGAGCACAGCCAGTCCTTCTCCGATCTCGCTGCCTATTTCGCTTTCTATGGCATGGGCGACAATCTCCTCAGCGGCTCCGGCGAACCCGAACGTCTCACCGGCGTCCCGGTTTCCGCCAACTTCTTCCAGTTGCTCGGCGTCCAGCCGCAAGTCGGCCGCCTTTTCACCGCCGACGAATGCAAGTGGCACGGCCCCAAGGCCGTCTTGCTGAGCCATGGACTCTGGGAGCGCCGTTTCGGCTCAGAGACCACCATTGCCGGCCGCACCGTCGTCCTCAACAACGAGCCTTACACGGTGGCCGGCGTGCTTCCCGCGACCTTCGATTTCGCCTCCGTCTTCGCGCCCGGCAGCCGCATCGATCTCTTCTTCCCCTTCCCGCTCACTCCCGAAACCGACCGATGGGGCAACACCTTGGCCATCATAGGGCGCCTCAAACCGGGCATCGGCATCGGCGCCGCCCAAGCCGAGGTCCGCATCCTCGCGGCCCAAATCAGCGCCGCGCACCCGGAACGCAACACCTTCGAAGGCAGGCTGAGCCCACTCGCCGACCACGTGAGCGGGCGCATCCGTCTGGCCCTGCTTGTGCTGGCCGGAGCCGTCGCAGTCGTCATGTTGATTGTTTGCGCCAATCTTTCCAACCTGCTGCTGGCCCGCACCGCCGCCCGTCAGAAAGAGATCGCGCTCCGCACGGCGCTCGGCGCGGGGCGCTGGCGGATCGTGCGCCAGATGCTCACCGAGGGCATCGTGCTCTCCTTGAGCGGAGCGGCGCTCGGCGTAGCGCTGGCTTTCGCCGGAACGCGCGGCCTTGCCCGGTTGCAGACCGTTAGCATTCCTTTGCTCGCCAGCGTGCGCGTCGATCCCGCCGCCCTAGGTTTCACCGTGGCTCTTGCCGTCCTCACCGGCCTGGTCTTCGGACTGGCGCCCGCTCTGCAAGTCCGCACGGCCGCCCTGCACGACGCCCTCAAGGACACCAACCGCGGCTCGACGGGGGGCAAACCGCGGGTTTGGCTGCGCAGTGCGCTGGTGGTATCGGAAATCGCCTTCGCCTGCGTCCTGCTGGTCGGCGCCTGCCTGCTCGTCCGCAGTTTCATTCGTGTGCTCGATGTCAACCTCGGCTTCCAACCCGAAAACGCCGTCACCGTCCGCATCGAACCCGAGACGCCCACCTCCACACAAGCCCAGTTGAACGCCTATTTCGACGACGCCTTACGCCGCGTCCGCGAGATCCCCGGCATCCAGGCCGCCGGACTCACCGATTCACTCCCCCTCGGCATGAATCGCAGTTGGGGCGCCCCTGAGAAGGGCCACACTTATCCCAAGGGAAGATTCCCCGAGGCCTTCGTCCGCATCGTCAGCGACGGCTACATCAAAGCCATGGGCATCCCCATCCGCGCCGGCCGCGACATCTCCGACCGCGACACCCCCGCCACCGATCCGGTGATTGTCATCAACCAGACCATGGCCCGCACCCTGTTTCCCGGCGAAGAGGCGCTTGGCAGAGTCATCAGCGCGTGCGGCGATCGCCACGTGGTCGGCGTCGTCGGCGACGTGCGCCACCTCGCGCTGGAGCAGGACGCCGGTCTCGAAATGTACCTCCCTATGCGGCAGTGCCGCGATATCGACTCGGTGCATCTGGTGGTCCGCTCCACCTTGCCGACCGCTCAACTTGCCGCCGCCGTCCGCGCTGCCCTGAAGCCCATCGCTCCCAACATCCCCGGCAACGATTTTCGGGTCTTGCAACAGTTGGTCGACAGATCCGTATCGCCGCGCCGCTTCATCGTTCTCCTGATCGCCGGATTCGCCGCCTTCGCGCTGATCCTGGCTTCGCTCGGCATCTACGGAGTGATTTCCTACTCCGTCAGCCAACGCACGCAGGAAATCGGAATCCGCATGGCGCTGGGGGCATCCGCCGGAGCTTTGCAGGCCAGCATCCTTACGCAGACCATGAGCCTCGCCGGTATCGGCATGCTGGCCGGCGCCGCGGCATCCTGGCTCCTCGCGCGCGCGCTGGCCGGTCTCCTGTTCGAAGTGACCGCTTCGGACCCGCTCACCTTCCTCGCGATGCTTCTTGTGCTAACCACGGTTACGGCCATCGCCGGTTATCTCCCCGCCCGCCGCGCCTCGCGCATCGATCCCTCCGTGGCTCTCCGCGCCAACTGACCACCGGGTGCGCGACATAAGAGCCCAGACCAGGCGG
>PLGA01000244.1:0-163 GCA_003139735.1 Bryobacterales bacterium
GTAAATATCCGCTCTTCGACCGCTCCCGTCTGCGCCTGCGCCCGCTCGCCGAACGCGTGCACGATCTTCACCTGGACCACTGGCTGTCGCTCGACGAGGCGCCGCTCCCCTACGCGCATCCGCAATTGGATGACGTTGCCGCGCGCATCGCCGCGGCGCAGCG
>PLGA01000244.1:209-12222 GCA_003139735.1 Bryobacterales bacterium
GCGCGCTACATCCGCAGCGGCGAATTCGGGCTGTGGCGCGAGACGGGCGAGCTCAACGATTGGATCCGCGAGGCAGCGGCGGAACAAATGGGCCTGGGTGAAAACGTCGGCCGGCGCATCGCGCTCAGCGGCTTTCCGCATCGCGATCTGAGCCTGCTGGCGGCCGCATGGCGGCTCTCGGTGCCGGTTACCGTGCATCCCGGCATCGGCTACGACATCATCCACGAGCATCCCAACTGCGACGGCGCATCGCTGGGCGAGACCGCCCTTCGCGATTTCCTGATCTTCGCCCGCACCGTGGAGCGGCTGGAGGGCGGAGTCATGCTTTCGTTCGGCTCGGCGGTGATGGCTCCGGAAGTTTATCTGAAGGCGCTGGCGATGGCGCGCAATGTGGCCCATCAGGAGGGCCGCGAGATCCGCCATTTCACCACCGCGGTGTTTGACCTGGTGCCAATTCAAGGGGACATCCACCACGAATTGCCCAAGACCGATCCCGGCTATTATTTCCGCCCGCACAAGACCATCCTGGTCCGCACGGTGGCGGATGGCGGCGAGAGCTTCTACTTTTGCGGAGAGCACCGCGCCACGCTGCCGGCCCTGTGGAGATTGCTCGAGCCATGACCGCCAAAGAGATTCTGGACGCGTTTGGGAAACTACGGGCGCTGGTGGTGGGCGACATCTGCCTGGACCGCTGGTGTACTTACGATCCGGCGCTGGCGGACATCTCGCGCGAAACCGGCATCCCGCGCGTGGCCGTAGTTTCCACCGAAGTCACGGCGGGCGGCGGCGGAACGGTGGCCAACAACCTTGCCGCGCTCGGCGCCGGGCGCGTGGCTGTGTTGGGGGTGGTGGGCCGCGACGGCTTCGGCTACGAACTGGAAGGCGCGCTGGCGGCCCGCGGCATTCGCTCGGAACTCCTGGTGCGCGCCGAGGTTCCCACCTTCACCTATACGAAACTGATCAACCGCCGGACGGGCGAAGAGGACCTTCCGCGAGTCGATTTCGTGAACGCGGAAGCGACGCCGGAGGATGTCGAGCGCGAGCTGGTTGCCCGCCTGGAGCGCGCCGCGCCGGACTTCGACGCGGTTCTGATTTCCGACCAGGCCGAGACCAGCCAGGGCGGCGTGGTCACGGCGGCGGTGCGGGACGCGCTCGCGGGCCTCGCGACCCGGCATCCGGCGACCGTCTTCTGGGCGGACTCGCGCCTGCGGGCCGACCTGTTTCGCCGCGTGATCGTGAAAGGGAATCGCGCCGAGATGGAAGCGGCCTCCACGCGCGCCATCGGCCGTGTGGACTACGCCGAATTTCGCAAGCACGCGCAGGCGCCTTTCCTGGTGATTACCGCCGGGGGCGCGGGCGCCATGATCGCCGGCGAGAGCGGCGCCGTGCGGGCGCGGTCGCGGAATGTCGAGAAGCCCGTGGATATCTGCGGCGCCGGCGACAGCTTCTCCGCGGCCGCGGCCCTGGCGCTGAAGGTGACGGGCGACCCGCTGGCCGCGGCGAGTTTCGGCAACCTGGCCGCATCCATTACTATTATGAAGAAAGGCACCGGAACGGCTTCCCCCGGTGAAATGCTGGAACGGTACGGGGAGCCATAAGGACAATTCATGAACAGCCTCATTGTCATATCCGATCCCGCAGATCCTTTGCTCGCGATGTTGGACGAGCTGCCGGCCGAAACCGACATTGCGGTGGGCAACACGCCCGAAGCTTTCGAAAATATCGCTCCGCGAGCCGAAGCGATCCTCAATTGGGACCTATCCGGCAGGTTGCTGCGCCAGGTTTTCGGCATGTGTCCGAGGGTGCGGTGGGTGCACACGCGCACGGCGGGCCTGGACAAGCTGCTCTTTCCGGCGTTGATCGGGAGCCCGGCGCAGCTCACCAACGCCAGCGGCGTCTTCAGCCATTCGCTGGGGGAGTTCGCGCTGGCGGCGATTCTGTACTTTGCCAAGGACTTCCGGCGCATGATCCGCAGCCAGCAAGCCGGAGCGTGGGCCCCGTTCGACGTCGAGATGATTGCCGGGCGGACGTTGGGCATTGTGGGTTACGGCGACATCGGCTGCGCCGTGGCGGCCGCCGCCCGAGCCATGGGAATGTGCGTGCTGGCCATCAAGCGCCATGCGCCAGCGTCGCTCGGCGGGGACGCTTTGGCTCACGAGGTCTACGGCCCGGAGAGGCTTTTGGAAACGATCGAACGCTCGGACTACGTGGTGGTAGCCGCGCCGTTGACGCCGGAAACGCGCGGCATGATTGGGCAGCGGGAATTCGCCGCCATGAAGCCGGGCGCCGTCATCGTCAACGTGGGCCGCGGCCCGGTAATCGACGAAGCGGCCATGCTCCGCGCGCTGACGGAAAAGCGCATCAAAGGAGCCGCGCTGGACGTCTTCGAACGTGAGCCGCTGCCCACCGGCCATCCATTCTACAAGCTGGAGAACGTGCTGCTCTCGCCGCACTGCGCCGACAACACGACCGACTGGGAGGCCAGTGCCATGCGCTTCTTTCTGGCGCAGTTCGACCGTTTCCGCAAAGGCGAGCCGCTGCTTAATGTAGTGGATAAGAAGCTGGGGTACTGAGAGCCCGCGGCAGTGCCCAGCCCGGAGGGCGTTAGATCGTAGCCCACGGCGTGAGCCGTGTGGAATCGCGTGTTGAAGAAGCCTAGCCCCGGAACGGGGCGAAAGACTGGCCTCAGCACCGGGCCGTTACTTCAAAAGCCTCTGAATGAAGCCGGTGTCGAAGCGGCCGGCCTGAAAATCGGGGTCGGCCAGAATGCGCTGGTGGAGGGGGATCGACGTGTAAATGCCTTCCACAATGAACATGCTCAACGCCCGCTGCATGCGGCGGATGGCCTCTTGGCGGTCGCTGCCGTAGGTAATCAGCTTGGCCACCAGCGAATCGTAGTAGGGCGGAATGACGCAATCCGTGTACGCCCAGGTGTCCACCCGCACGCCGATTCCGCCTGGAAGGTGGAAGCCGGTGATGCGCCCCGGCGAGGGCTGGAACGTGTCCGGGTTCTCGGCGTTGATCCGGCACTCGATGGCATGGCCGCGCAATTCGAGAGGCCCCGGCAGAATGTCCCGCAGCCTTTCGCCCTGCGCAATGCGAATCTGGCTCTTGACGATGTCGATGCCCGTGACGAACTCCGTCACGGGGTGCTCCACCTGCACGCGCGCGTTCACCTCCATGAAGGTGAGCTTGCCGGTTTCGTCCATGAGGAACTCGACGGTGCCGGCGCTGGTGTAGCCTGAAGCCGCGATGGCCTTGCGCAGCACCGCCGAGATTTCCCGGCGTTGCTCGTCCGTCACGGCGAGCGAGGGCGATTCTTCGAGCAGCTTCTGGTGGCGGCGCTGGATGCTGCACTCACGCTCCCCCAGAATCTCCACATCGCCGTACTCGTCCGCCAGCAACTGGAACTCGATGTGCCGCGGGGCAGCGAGGTACTTCTCCAGATAGAGGTCCGGTGAGCTGAAGGCCGCGCCGGCTTCCTGCTGCGCCTGCGCGAACAGCCCGGCCAGCTCCCCGGGGCCGTTCACGATGCGCATGCCGCGCCCGCCCCCGCCGGCCGAGGCTTTCAAAATCACCGGGTAGCCGATGGACTCGGCGGTTTCGAGCGCCTCTTCGGGGCTGTTCAAGACGCCCTCCGAACCCGGCAGCACCGGCACGCCCATCTCGCGCATGAAGGCGCGGGCGCGTTCCTTAACGCCCATCAGCCGGATGACGCGCGGGGAGGGTCCGATGAATTTGATGCCCGAGGATTCGCACACCTCGGCGAATCCCGCGTTTTCGCTGAGAAACCCGTACCCCGGGTGAATCGCGTCCACGTTGGTGATTTCGGCGGCGCTGACAATGGAGGCCTGGTCCAGGTAGCTGCGCGCGCTCTTGGCCGGCCCGATGCAGATGGCCTGGTCGGCGAAGCGGACGTGCGAGCTGTAGCGGTCGGCTTCGGAGTACACCGCCACGGTCTGGATGCCGAGTTCCTTGCAAGCGGCGATTACGCGAACAGCAATTTCGCCCCGGTTGGCGATGAGGACTTTGTTAAACCTTACGGACGGCAAACAGAGCCTCCCCGTACTCCACCGGCTGTCCGTTGATGACGAGCTTGCTTTCGATCACGCCCGACGTCTCCGCCTCAATCTCGTTCATGAGCTTCATGGACTCGATGATGCAGAGGACCTTGCCGGGCTGCACGCGCTCGCCGATGCGCACGAACGGCGGCGCGTCCGGCGACGGGCCTTCATAAAACGTGCCGACGATGGGGGACTTCACTAGAGTCAGATTGGGATCCGCCGGCTGGGTCTCCTGGGACGGCTCGGACACGGAGGGTGTTGCCGCGGCGGCCGCAGGGAACGGCGGCGGGGAGGCCGCGATTTCCTGGTGCGTCGTAAAGCCGGCGAGCCGGATGCGCGCACGATTATCGCCCCGCTGGACCTCCAACTCCGCAACCCCGGTTTCGCGGGCGAGTTGGATCAACTCGCGGATCTCATCGACTGTCATCAATGGATTAGCTTAGCAGAGTCCCTCATCTTCGGCGATAATGGCTTCTGAGGTACCGTTATGCATAGGAAACTGCTTTTTGCGGGCGCCATTCTCCTGGTTGCCGCCCTTGCCGCGATGGCCGCCGATGCCGTCACCGGCAAATGGCGCATGGAACAGGAAGGGTTTGGCGGCGGGCCGACCCGCGTATCGACGCTCGATTTGAAGGCCGACGGGGCAACGTTGACCGGCACGCTGACGCAGCCCGGATTCGGGCAACCGGGCGACGCGCCGCCGCCTCCCACCACCACGCCGATCTCCAACGGCAAGGTGGATGGCAACAACATTTCCTTCGATGTGGCCATGACCTTCGGGGATAATTCGTTCACCATGAAGTACGCGGGCGCCATCACGGGATCGGACATGAAGGTGACGATCACGGTTCCGGGTTTCCAGGGCGGGGATCCCAGGACGTTCGAAGCGACCGCCAAGAAACAGTAGCGGCCGGCTCCATCACCTGCAAGTGGGTGTATGGCGCCCGATGGTCTTTTCTTGTCCGAGGACCGAAAAATATCGCTTGCCCGGCGGGTGGGATGAGTTATTATGTTCGCTGAGGTGTGGCTATGACAAAGAAACTGGTTACTTTAGGTACGATTTTGCTTTTGGTTGCGCTGGTTGCAATGGCTGCCGATGCCATCACCGGCAAGTGGACGATGGAGACGCCGGGCCGCGGTGGCGGGGCGCCGCGCGTGTCCACGTTGGATCTGAAGGTCGATGGGGCCGCTTTGACGGGTACCCTGACATCGACGATGGGTGGCGGCGGTGGCGGCGGCGCTCCGGCTCCCGCGCCGATCAGCAATGGCAAGGTGAGCGGAAACACCATCACCTTCGATGTGGTGCGCGATTTCAACGGCACGTCAATGACCCAGAAGTACGAGGGCACGGTGTCCGGCAGCGATATGAAGCTGAAAATCACCCGTACCGGGCAAGACGGCACGCCGACGACCACCGACGCAACCGCCAAGAGGGCAACGACTTAGGGTTGTAACGCAGGCTATCCCAACGGTCCTTATCACGGGCTTGCCGCACCTCAGGCGCGGACGGCCCGTTTTTTTTGCGCCGCTTCGGACTTTCCGCTCGAAATGTCCCCCCCGCGGGTAACGTTGGCCGTCATTTTCACGCCTGAGTTAGTACTATGACCAAAAAGCTGCTTTTTGTAGGTACGATTCTGCTTGTAGTGGTATGCGTCGCGATGGCGGCGGATACCATTACCGGCAAGTGGACAATGTCGCAGGCAGGCCGCAATGGCGGTCCGGACCGCGTGACAACCTTTGTGCTCAAAGTCGATGGCGCAACCCTAACCGGCACCGTCATGGCGCCGGCGATGGGCGGCCGCGGCGGTGGCGCTGCTCCCGGCGCTGCTCCCGGCGGCGCTCCTCCGGCTCCCCAGGAATTGGCGCTCAAGAATGGCAAAGTCAGCGGCAACACCATCAGCTTTGACGTTACCCGCACCACTCCGAACGGAGACATGGTCACGAAGTACGAAGGTACGGTGTCCGGCGACGACCTGAACTTGAAGGTCACCACCGATAGGGGCAACGGTCCTCAGACGGTGGATGCGGTCGCGAAGCGCGCTACCACGTAAACAATCCGGCGCCGGCCGTCGAGCCGGGACGGTAATTCAAGCGGCCTCCCTACGCGCAAGCGTGGGGAGGCCGCTTTTGTTTTAGGCCACTTCGGCGAGTTCCGCGTCTAGCTCCGGCGCGTAACCGTGTTGCGGGAACCCCGCGTCCTGCGCGCACCGGACAGGCATCTGGCGCAGGTGCAGGGGGTCGAGACCCCGAGCCGGCTGGCGCTGCTCCCAACCGTTTTCGCGGGCGGGAAACATCAACCAGCCCAAGCCTTGAACATACGCGATCCAATGATTGCGATGGGCCGCGCTCTGGTACAGTTTACACATATTACCCTTCCTTCTTGACCGTCGCGGGACGGACTGGTTCCACCGCTCGGTAGCGGCATTTCAACACGCATCCGGTGTTCTTGCAGGTTAGACAGACACGTTTCTGAGGCATCGTGATTCTAAATCTGACCGGAATTGTGGATTAATTCAACGAATACTATGCGGGCATACTGGGAATACCCCCGATGGGGGGGGATGGCGGGCGGGAAGAATGCCGGCGCAGACGCCGGCATGGCAAGCCAGAGGCTCGCTCCACGGGGGGGGTTACTTGCGGGGCGGGGCGAAGTACGGGGGCGGCTCGGGGACGGCGGCGCCGTCCTTGCGCGGGTCCGACGCGCCCCAGTTCAGGCCCGTGGCGGAATCGTGAATGACGGCCTGGCCGCCGCCCATATCGTCGGAGAAATCGCCGACCACTTCGAGCTTGTGGCCTTGGGCCGTCAACCGGTCGCGAACCTCTTTCGGAATGCGGTTCTCCACGGTCACATCGCAGCCGCCAATCGCCTTCTTGGTAAAACGCGGGGCCTCCAGCGCGGCCTGGATGTTCATGCCGTGGTCGACCACGTTGGACACGAACTGGGCGTGCGCCTGGGCCTGGTTGAGTCCGCCCATGATGCCAAAGCCAATGTGAACGTCCCCCTTTTCCATGAACGCGGGGATGATGGTGTGGAACGGGCGCTTGCGGGGCGCGAGTGCATTGGGGTGCAGCGGGTCCATGACAAACAGGCCGCCGCGGTTCTGCAGGGCGAAGCCGTAATCGTCCACCACGACGCCCGATCCGAAGGATTTATACACGCTCTGGATCAGCGAAGCGATATTGCCCTGGCGATCCACCACGGAGAGGTAAATGGTGTCTCCGCGCGAGGCCAGCGGCTGGCCCGGCGGAATCTCGCAACGGGCCTGGCCGGGGTCGATCAGTTTGGCGCGCTCGCGGGCGTAATCCATGGAGAGCAAGCCCTCGACCGGCACTTTCGCGAATCGCGGGTCGGCGACGTAACGCTGGAGATCGGCATAGGCCAGTTTCTGCGCCTCGATTTGCGCATGCAGTTCCCCGGCGCCGCGCGGGGCGTAGCTTGCCATGGGAAATTGCGAGAACAGGTTCAGCATCTCGAGCGCGGCGATGCCCTGGCCATTGGGCGGCAATTCGTAGACCTTCCAACCGTGGTACTCGATGGAGATTGGCTGGACCCATTCGGAGGCGAACTCGCTCAAGTCGGCCGCATCCATTTTCCCGCCCAGCCGGCTGCTGGTCTTGAGCAACGCCTTGGCGATGGCGCCGGTGTAGAACGCGGCCCGTCCCTGTCCGGCGATCAGCCGGAGCGCGGCGGCCATTTGCGGATTGCGGAAGACTTGGCCGACTTTCGGCGGCGCCCCGCCAGGCAGAAAGACGCGCGCCGCATTCTCATTGCGCTCCAGTTTGTCCGCCGCCAGACCCCACGCGGCGCTAATGATCTCCGTGACGGGAAAGCCCTGCGAGGCGTAGTAAATGGCGGGCTGGAAGAGGTCGCCCCACGAGAGGCGTCCGAAACGCTGGTGCAATTTGGACCAGCCATCCACGGCCCCGGGGACGGTGACGGATTGGATGCCCTCCTGCGGCATGGTGGTTTGCCCCAGGGCCTTCAGGACATCGATGGTGAGCGCCTGGGGAGCCCAGCCGCCGGCGTTGATGGCGGTGAGTTTGCCGGTCTTGGCTTCCCAGTAGATGGCGAACAGGTCGCCGCCGATCCCGCAGCTCTGCGGCTCCACTACCCCGAGCGTGGCATTGGCCGCGATGGCGGCATCCATGGCAGATCCGCCGCGCGCCAGGACTTGGGCGCCGGCCTGCGAGGCCAGCGTCTGGCTGGTTGCCACGATTCCGCGGCAGGAGATCACCATGGACCGCGCCTGCGTACGGTCCTGCGAATGCATGGGTAAAGCGAGCATCAGGAGCAGCCAACCGCGCACCATGTGGCGATGATACCAGTTGGCGGGGAGCCCAAAAAAGAAAACGACCGGAACGCCCGAGGCGTTCCGGCCGATTGCGGAGTCGAAGTTGAGGCTGGTTACCGGACGGACCGTTTGCGCTTCAACAGGCCCAGGCCGATAAGACCGAAGCCGAGCGTGCCGAGGGTTATAGGTTCCGGAGTGGCGCTTGCAATGGATTCGGTTACGTCACCCTGAAGTGAAGTCGAACCAGGGCTTGCCAGAGGATCGTTCGGGTCTTCGACGCCTTCGGTCGCATTGAGGACCTGGAAGGTATCCGTTGTCAAACCCGAGGTTAGAGCCACACCCGGCAGGGTTCCGAAAATCGAGGTCGTGTTGTTCGGGGAGAATAGGACCAACAATTCGGAGGAGTTAGTCGAAATAACGCCGGAAAACAAACCGGTCGGCAGAGTGCCGGACTTTCCCAGACTGGTGTCGGTAACGTCAATCGTCAGCACAATTCCGCTGAACGCCACATTGGTTCCAGTGCCGGACGAAACGAGCGTTCCAAGGCTGGTAATGCTCGGCGTGGCAACGCCTGGGGCGACCTCGGTTGCCGAGTTGTAAGTTATGGTGATCCCGCCTACTGTGACGGACGTAGTGGTAGGGTTCGTGCAGCCGGCAACCCCATTGCAGCTCAGCGTGCTACCGGTCGTGTTGTAGGTGACGTTTGCAGCCGACGCCACAAGGGCAATCAGCATCACCATCGAAATCAGAATCAAACTCTTCTTCACGTTAAGGCCTCCGTTCCAACTATCCGCGTTGCCGTGTGGTGCCCCGAGCCAAACCTTAAACTTAGGGTTTTTTTCACCGGCTTCCAGATTAGAGTACGACACTGGCGCGGTGAAAGCAACCGAATTCCACGAGAAACCTGCGAAAGAGTACTGAAATTTGGGCCGGTTTTCGGGTTCAAGAACCAGGATTACGGCCATTAGATCCATAAGCTTGCGGGGTTTTCCCTAGTACTGTCAGGCTGGCGGCGGCTGGGTGCACGGCCGGAATCCCGTACCAATGCGTTGATAACAATGACTTGATTGAAACTGCGGTCGGCCGGGCCGTTGGCCAGACGGTAGGGCAGTACCCGGCTTAGTACTAAACCTAATGCGTGATCGCATAAACGATGTAGTTCACGCCGATTCGGATGCCCAGGGCGGAGAATTTCTGCGGGTATAGGGGGTCGTCGGCATTTTCCCAGGAATCGCCCAAGTCCATGTCGTGACAGATGGCTACGATGAGCCGGCCGCGGTCGTCGTAAATGCCGCGCCAGCGGGGGATATCGCCGCCGCCGGTTCGATAGGTGGGATTGGTGGGGCACTTTTCGCAGAGGCTATGCGACGTCACGTATTGATAGCCGGGCACCTGGTAGCGGTCATCCAGGTCGAATACGGTATGGAAAATGGGGTCGGGATTCTCGATATCCACGATGGGGCGTTCGGGAAACACCTTGGACATGCTGGCCACGAAGTCGTTCCATTCGTCCGTGCCGTGAAAATCGTCGCACATGAAGAAGCCGCCGCGGAGCAGGAACTCCCGGAACTTCGCGATCTGGGAATCGGTAAGCTCCCAGTGGCCCACTTCCACGGCATAGAGCCAGGGGTAGTTGAACACGTCGTCGTCCTGGTCGAGGTTGATGGGCTGCTCGACGGACTTGGCGTCGATGCGCGTGAGGCGGCGAACGGCGGCGGCGAGATGGCGGTCCGAGCGGGGATAATCGATGGTCCAGTTGGTGTTGCCTTCGCGCCAGTCGAAATAGGGCTTAAACTGCCAGTCGATCTGGATATGGGAGGAGGGATAAATGAGGCGGGCGAAGGTCCATTCGCCGGGAGTGCTCCAGTCCGGCGGGATGGGGTAATCGTTCCATTCCCACGCCGGATAGACGCGGAACGGGTTCTGAAAGGCATAGAGCGACCACGCCAGAAGGACCACCCCAGCGACCACCCCTAAGAATCGGCCGGCGCGCACAGTTTCAGTATAGGCGATGCGTCCGCGCGAGCATTTTCCCACGGGAAATCGCGCTGTGGTACGATGCTCATGCGGACCATTTCATCTCTGGAGAGGTGGCTGAGTGGTCGAAAGCAGCGGTTTGCTAAACCGTCGTAGGCTTAACGGTCTACCGGGGGTTCGAATCCCCCCCTCTCCGCCATTGCTTATAAGCGCGATTAAAGCGCGATCCGCGCCGGCTTGCCCGCCCAATGCGCGCGGGCGGAGCGCGTAACCGGAATTCCCTCCAGGGAACTCAACGAGCGGCTGGCCGATTCGCCCAGCCAGGGCAAGCGCAGAATGGCGCGGCGCCGCCTCCCCGGAAGCGGTCCCGGTTCCACCCTTTTCGTCGCGCTCGAAAAGCAACTGGGCCTGAAGTTGGAGCAGGGGAAGGCCGGCCTGGAGGTGCTGGTCATCGACCACGCGGACAAAGCTCCAACTGAGAATTGATATGGAGCCCACCGACTTACGATCGAACGCAGACGGCGGGAAAACGAATCGGCTGCGCCGCTCAGTTAGGTTCTGGCAAGGCGCTTGCCCCGAACTGAGCGAACCACGCAAATCAGAGCTGCGCCGGTCCACAGCAGTAGCGATGGCGGCGGTTCGGGAGTCGCGCTTCCAGGAATGCCTCCGGTGATCGTAAGAAACTCCTGCCCCTCGCCCGGCGTGCCCGGCGGGGAGATAATCCCGTTCGGCTCCGGAGTGTATATGGTGATGTTGGAGTAATTGTAACTTGGGTCGGATTGCACGGAGGTGTATGCCTGATCCAAAATGCCGCGAGCGACCGTGTCGCCGCCGATGGCGCTGGATGTGGCCGTGGGCGAGAACAGGTACCAGATGGCCGCATTACCTTCAGAATTGCCGATCGTTCCCGCGACTATGCCCGTGAAGATGTAGGCTGCTTCGTCATACGCCTGAAGAGCTGAGCCCGGCATCGCCGTAGTTTCACCAGTCCCGAAGGTCCGGCTTCCGCTATAGAGAAAGTCGTTGTTCTCCACATTGGCCGGGGTTAGCGCGTTGGCGCTGGCCAGCCATTTATAGCCAGGAAAGATCTCGTCGGTGAAATCGTCGCATAGCATAGACGCGGGGGAGCCACCGTCCACTGCGACGTAGTAGGGATATGCCCAGAAGCCGTCAATCTGGTTGCTGCCGGGGCCTGTGTAGCTCAGCGTGGCGATCCCGTCGGCCCGACACAGGGCAGCGGAAAGCAAAAGGAATGGGATTAGAAATAGTTTTCGTTTCATGTTCTTAGGCTAGTGATTGGCATCCGGCTTTCACAAGTACTGTAGTTCCCATCTGAGATAGGTATAAGTCATAGTACGCTATAGGTACGCAGGCGCCGCACTAACCTAGCGAAGCCACTTATTTCAATCTGATGTTGCGGATTGCAGAATCTGTTGGCGGAACGTCTCCACCCGACCCTTCACTATGAGACGAGAGAGTTCCAGGTTCACTCGCTGCTGGTGGCGAAGGGCGGGCCGAAGATGAAACCATCGCCCCCGGACGGGATGCCAAGAGCGCCCCGCCGGCCAGCCCCGACCAGCACGCGCTCGACAGTAAGGGCTTTCCGGTGCTGCCGCCAGGCAGAGCGGCGGTTTACGGGTATAGGAATGGGATAGTGCACTAGTGTCCGGTAAAGTGCTT
>PLGA01000304.1 GCA_003139735.1 Bryobacterales bacterium
TCTACGATTACGGCGAGATGTTCGTGGAGCAAGGCGTTCCCGAAGGCTATTACGAGATCGATCTGGGCGAGCCCTCCGTCAAGCGGCCGGGCAAGGACCTGACGATTCTCACCTTCGGGCCGGCGCTCTATGCCGCGATTGCCGCGGCCGGCGCGCTTGAGGAGAAGTTCGGAGTCTCGGCCGAGGTGATCGACCTGCGCTCCGCCAATCCGCTGAATTACGACATCCTCGTGGATTCCGTACGGAAGACCGGCAAGGCGCTGCTGGTGTCGGAATCCGTCGAGCGCGGATCGGTCATGCAGACCGTAGCCGCCACGCTAACCCAGCTTTGCTTCGACGACCTGGATGCGCCACCGGTGGTGATCGGTTCGAGAAACTGGATCACACCCGCCGCGGAATTGGAGACCCTCTTCTTTCCCCAACCCGGCTGGCTCCTGGACGCCATCCACGAACGCATCCTGCCCCTGAAAGGCTATCAGCCAGGCACGAACCAGACCCTCGGAGAACTGGCGCGGAGGGCCAGACTGGGGGTGTAAGTGTAAAATGAAGGAACCATGGGCGCCCAGAGCATTCCAAGACCGCTCACCGTGGAAGAATACGAGCGGATTCCCGATCCGCCTGGCGGCCGTTATGAATTGCATCATGGCGAGGCGGTTTTCGTGACCTATCCCATTCATAACCATAAGGAGCTCCAGCGCCGGTTGCGGAAGCTGCTGGAGCCGATCGCCGAGCCGGCGGGCTTCATCGTGGATACGGAGTTCCCGTACAGGCCGTTCCCCGAGAACGAGGTGTGGGGCGCGGATGTCGCCTGCGTGAGTGCGGCCCGCTACGATGCCATCGAGAAGTGGCTCGTGGGATCGCCTGAATTGGTAATCGAGGTGAAATCTCCTTCGAATACCAAGGCTGAGATGCACGATAAGGCCATGACTACACTGGCCGGGGATGGCGCTATCGAGTTCTGGATCGTCGATCCGGCGACCAGAACGGTCACCGTTCACAGCGCGCATGAAGGGATGCACGTGTACGGTGAAGATTTCGCCGTACCGGCGCCTCTGTTCGGTGGTTGTATCCACGTTGCGGGGCTGTTCGGCGGGCGCTGATTTCTGCTAAGCTCTGCCCGCCTCCTGTCCGCGCCCTCACCTCCAATCCGGCGGCTGGCTGGCTAGCAGCGTCATCGCCTCCAGCACCCGGCTGCGTTGCGCTTCGCCGACGCTCAAATACCGATTCCTTCCGTTGGCGTCCGGCGTGAAATGCGTCACGCCGCGAGCGTCCACTTCGATCGCGCCCGGCGGAGACAGCGTGAAATAGCCGCGCTCGGGCCGCACCGCGTAAAGCGCCGCCGTAAGATCCCACGCGGGCCGGTCGTAGGGCATCCTCATGTAATTGCGATAGGCCTCGGCGACCGGGTGGTCGGCCACGTAGCCGAAGTCGTTCTGAATGCTGGACGCCGGGAAAAGAATGGAGGAGCCGACTTCGTAGCCGCTGACCACGATAGGCGTGGGCCAGTCGCGAAACAGCTTTTGCGCCGAGGGAATGTCGGTTTGCACGTTGAACTCCGGCCTGCCCTCCGCGAAGTTCCCCGCCATCATGCTGACCAATCGGACCTTGCGCAGGGCCAGGTCGCGGCCGGAAAGCGGGCTGGCGGCATCCGGCGGGGAATCGAGCAGACGCGCCAGGTTCGTGCTGAAGCCCACTTGTACGATGACCACCGTGCCATCCGCTTCGGCCGCCAGCGCGCGGCGCAGCAGCGCCACGGAATCGGGAGCTTCCGCGCCCGACGCGATCCGGCGCGGGTACGCCAACGATCCATTGGGACGCTTGCGCTCCACTGGAACCTGAATCATGGGCGAGCCACCGGGCGTGATGCCGCTCCCTTTGACCATGCCCACCGGGATTTGCGCGCGGCCGTAGAACGTGTCGACCAAGTCCACAAACACCGCGCTCCAGGGGTTATCCTTTGTGATGGTGACGGCAATTAGCCGGCACTCGCCGCGGCTCTCGAAGGCGTGGAGCATGGCGAGCGCCAGGGCGTCGTCCACGTCGTTTCCCATATCCGTATCGAAGATCAAGGGGACAGGCGTGGCCCCAGGCGCGGCAGCCGCCAGCGCAAGAAGCATGGCAGTGAAGACGAGAGTGGTTCTGGTCATGATGTCTGTTCTGAGCGTAAACCGTTTCCGACCGTTCATGCTGCATTTTCCCGCGCCCTTTCCGCGCACCGTGTAAGAATGTCCTTTTACAAGGAAACCATGCGCCTGAACCTTTATCTTCTGAGAAGTACAATTGTGGCTGCCTTGGGAGGCCTGCTCTTCGGATTCGATACCGCCGTGATCTCCGGCGCTACCCACGCGTTGACGCTGGTCTATGCGCTCTCGCCGGCATCCCTGGGAGTGACGGTGTCGAGCGCCCTCCTGGGCACCATCCTGGGCGCTATGTTCGCGGGCATTCCGGGCGACCGCCTGGGCCGCCGCGACAGCCTTCGCATCATGGCCGTGCTCTACATGGCGTCCGCGCTGGGATGCGCGTTCGCCTGGAACTGGCCCTCGCTGGTCTTCTTCCGCTTCATCGGCGGGCTGGGCATCGGAGGCTCCTCCGTCCTCGGTCCCATGTACATCGCCGAGGTGTCCCCGGCCAAGTGGCGCGGGCGTCTGGTGGGATTCTTTCAGTTCAACATCGTTTGCGGCATTCTGCTGGCGTATCTGTCGAATTACCTGCTGGGACTGGCTAGCCTAGGCTCGGCAGAGTGGCGCTGGAAGCTGGGCGTCCCGGCCTTGCCGGCAATCCTGTTCTTCGCGATGCTGTTCGGCATCCCGCGCAGCCCGCGCTGGCTGGTGCGGATGAACCGCGTGCCCGAAGCGCGCCAGGTTCTCGAATCCATCGGAGCGGAAAACGTGGACGGCGAACTTCAAGACATCGTGGCCTCCATCGACGCCGCGCACGGCCACCAGCGCGAGTCGCTGTTCACCTGGAAGTACCGTCTGCCCATCTTCCTGGCCGTTTCCATCGGCATGTTCAACCAGTTCTCGGGCATCAACGCGATTCTCTACTACCTGAACGACATCTTCGCCAAGGCCGGCTTCAGCAAGGTCTCGGGCGACCTGCAAGCCGTCGCCATCGGCGCCACCAATCTGCTATTTACCATGATCGCCATGTCGGTGATCGACAAATTCGGGCGCAGGACGCTGCTGCTGATCGGATCGGTCGGTACGGCCCTTTGTCAGGCCGGAGTGGCGTTCGTTTTCTTTAGCGGCCACCACGAGGGCTGGTTGGTCTGGCTGTTGGTCGGATTCATCGCCTTCTTCGCCTTCTCGCAAGGCGCCGTGATCTGGGTCTACCTTGCCGAGGTGTTTCCCAACCGCGTGCGCGCCAGCGGCCAGAGCCTGGGCAGTCTGACGCACTGGCTGATGAATGCGCTGATCTCGGGAGTCTTTCCGGTGATCGCCGCGAAATCCGGCGGCGCGCCCTTTGTCTTTTTCTCCGCCATGATGGTGGCGCAGTTCTTCGTGGTGCTGTTGTGGTACCCGGAAACCAAAGGCGTCACGCTGGAGGGCATGCAGAAGAAGTTGGGGATTGCGTAAGCGTCAAAGAAGCTCAACGACCCGAACCTTGTACGCGGACTTCGGAGTCGGGACGCTAGTTCCATGGCCGCATGATTCGGTTCCTTTGTGGGGCAGCTTGCCAAGCT
>PLGA01000069.1:0-1829 GCA_003139735.1 Bryobacterales bacterium
ATGGTCGGGTTCGAGGTCAGCCCCAGAACCTCGCCTGCCTCGATCATGCGGTGCAACTCTCCGCCGGTGATCAGGCTGCGCTCCATCTGATCGAACCACAGGCTCTGCCCAAGCTGCTTCAGTTCACTCACTCTATTTGTCATGGCTCTCTCTCACACACCAATTGTCTTCCATCGTATGAATCTTAGCCAAGCGGCGCAGGTGACGCTCCTCGCCGCTGAAGCGGGCGTTCAGGAAGGTGTGCACCAGATCGATCGCCAGGCTTGGCCCGACGACCAGAGCACCCAGGCAAAGCACGTTCATGTCGTCGTGCTCCACCCCCTGATGCGCGCTGTAAGCATCGTGGCACATGCAGGCGCGTATGCCGCGAAACTTGTTGGCCGCCGCCGTAACTCCGACGCCGCTGCCGCAGACCAAAAGTCCGCGCTCGACCCTGCCGGCCTGCACGGCTTCAGCCACCAGCTTGGCATAATCCGGATAGTCGTCCGGCACGTCGCCTCTGTCGGCGCCAAAGTCCAGCACTTCATGGCCGGCCTTTTGCAGTTCTTTCACGATCGTTTTATTCAGCGGAAACCCGGCGTGATCGGCGCCGACGGCGATTTTCATACCCGTGCCTTTGTGCGCTCCAGTACGCTGAGCGCCGCCTCCACCACGTGCTCAGGGGTGAAGCCGAAGTGTTGGAACAATTCTTTGGCCGGCGCGGACGCGCCAAAATCATCTCGTCCGATCGTCAACCCATCGGGTCCCACGTATCTCCACCATGCCAAGCTCGAGCCCGCCTCGACCGACACACGGGCCGCAATCGAAGCGGGCAGAACAGACTGTTGATACGCCTCGTCCTGGGCCTCGAAGATTTCCCACGAGGGCATGCTGACCACGCGCGCCCGCACCCCTTGCTGCTCCAGCTTCTCAAAGGCCGCCACGCACAATTGCAGCTCCGAACCCGTGCCCATCAGAATCACTTCGGGAGGCTGGCTTTCGATCAGCACATAGGCCCCGCGATGCAGCCCGGAGGCGGCTGCCATACGGCTGCGATCATAGGTCGGAATCGCCTGGCGGGTAAGCGCCAGCGCGGTTGGGCCCTTCGCCGAGCCGATGGCGTAGCGCCACGCCTCCGCGGCTTCGTTGGCGTCTCCCGGCCGAATCACCGTGAGACCCGGGATGGCGCGCAAGGCGGTCAGATGCTCAATCGGCTGGTGCGTGGGACCGTCTTCTCCAAGGCCGATCGAATCGTGTGTAAACACATAGGTGACGGGCAGGCGCATGAGCGCCGCCAGCCGTATGGAAGGACGCATGTAATCGGAAAACACCAGAAAGGTCGCGCCAAAAACTCTCAGCTTGGAAACGGACATGCCGTTCAGGATGGAGCCCATGGCGTGCTCGCGGATGCCAAAATGCATGTTGCGTCCCGCCGTCCCGCGCTCGAAATAAGGCTCGGTGCCGATCACGGTTCTGGTCGAAGGCGACAGATCCGCCGCCCCGCCCATCAACCAAGGCAGACGCTCGGCGATGGCATTCTCGACCTTGCCCCCCGATTCACGCGTGGCCGTGCCTTTCAGGTCGGCGGGAAACACCGGGATCTTGCTGTCCCAGCCTTCAGGCAGGCGGCCCGCTTGTAGCGTCTCCCACTCCGCGGCCAACTCCGGAAAGGCCTTACGGTACGCCTCGTACTTCTGCTTCCATTCCTGCTCCTGCCGCACCCCCCGGCCCACGGCCTGGCGCATGTGGCTTTCAACCTCGGGCGGGACGTAAAACGTCTTATCCTCGGGCCAACCGTAGTTGCGCTTGGCGGCCCGCACTTGGTCTTCGCCCAGGGGCTCGCCGTGGGC
>PLGA01000069.1:1873-2557 GCA_003139735.1 Bryobacterales bacterium
TCGATGGTGATGTGGTTGTTGTCGTAAAACAGGGTCAGCTGCGACAGCCCAAGGTGGCCGGCCAAGGAGGAAGCTTCACCCGAAACGCCCTCCATGAGGTCGCCGTCGCCGCAGATGGCGTAGACGCGATAATCCACCAGCGGATGGCCCTCACGATTGAAATGGGCCGCCAGCCAACGCTCGGCGATGGCCATTCCAACCGCATTGCCGACCCCCTGCCCGAGCGGGCCCGTGGTCGTCTCCACGCCTGGCGTCAAGCCGTGCTCCGGATGCCCCGGCGTCTTCGAATCCCACTGCCGGAATTGCTTCAGATCGGCGAGCGTCAAGCCGAAACCGGTCAGGAAAAGGACGGAATAGAGCAACATGCAAGCGTGCCCGTTGGAGAGCACAAAGCGGTCACGATTCGGCCAATCGGGATTGCCGGGATTGTAGCGAAGATATTCATCGAACAAGAGATAGGCCAGCGGCGCCAAAGCCATGGGAGTTCCCGGATGACCGCTGTTCGCCTTCTGCACCGCGTCCATCGACAAAGTGCGGATCGTGTTGATTGCAAGTAACTCCAGATCCTGCTGTTTGGTCGAACTTGCCATGCTTCTCCTCGAATGCTTTTGCGCTTCCCTCGAGCCGGAAAGAAACGCCGGCTGGCTAGGGCCCAATCTGCTTTGGGCTACGTTGATCACTGTA
>PLGA01000033.1 GCA_003139735.1 Bryobacterales bacterium
CAATCCGCTCAGAAAGAGGCTCACACCTCCTGACCCGTGAGCGTGGTCTTGTGGGCTGCGAGGAATTGAGTTGGGCCGGTTTTGGCTGGCAGGACAGGGTGGCTCACGGTAAATCCATCCTATGCCGCAAGTGCAATTGCCCTTGTTCCCGGTCGGCACGACGCTTCTGAACGACGATCTGGCGTTCGAATGCCGCGACGGCCAAGTGACCTACTTCAACGGCCATCTGCCCGTCTTTACGCACGCCCAAGATGATCTGGCGGCCTTCCGCCTTTTTACCAGCCAACTGGTGGTCAACGGCAGCGCCACCCAGGGCGACATTCGGCGCGCATTTGGTGTTCCCAAAGTCGCCGTGCAGCGCGCGGTGGACAAGTATCGGGTCGGCGGTGCCGCCGCGTTCTTTGTGCCGCCCAAAGCGCGACCGGGCCGCAAGCTCACGCCAGAGGTGCTGGCGCAAGTGCAAGCCGGGTTGGACCAAGGCGAATCGGTGCCGCAGATCAGCCGACAGACCGGCGTGCTGGCCAATACGATTCACAAGGCGATCCGGGCCGGACGCCTGCGTGAGCGCGCTAAAAAAAAGACCTTGGGGCCCAGGCCCTGACCTGCACGCAAAGCCAGCGGCGGGCGGAAGATCAAGCGGCCCCGTTGGGCTGCGCGACGACTCGCACCGAGGAGCGCTTGCTGGCGGCGGTGGGCTTGTTGCGGCAGGCTCCCGTGGAGTTCGAGGCCGCCGCCGACGTGCCCTTGGGCGGTGTCTTGTGGGCGCTGCCGGCCTTGCTGGCCGAAGGTCTGCTGCGCCATAGCCGGAAGCTCTTCGCTCGGCCGGAGGGATTTTATCCGCTGGAGACGATCTTTCTGGTGCGGGCCTTCATGGCGCTGGTGCGGGTGCGTTCGTTGGAAGCGCTGCGCTATGAACCGCCCGGTGAGTGGGGCCAGTTGGTCGGGTTGGACCGCATCCCGGAAGTACGCACGCTACGGCAGAAACTCGGTCAGCTCTGCCAGCGACCGGGCGTGGCGACGAGCTGGAGCAGCCAACTAGCTCAGGAGTGGATGGCCGCCCAGCCGGAGCAGGACGGGGTCTATTACGCCGACGGCCACGTGCGGGTCTATCACGGGAAACTCGCTGCGCTGCCCCGCCGTTACGTGGCCCGGCAGAAGCTGTGTTTGCGCGGCACCACCGACTACTGGATCAACGCGCTGGATGGGCGGCCCTTCTTTCTGGTCAGTCGTCCGGTCGATCCGGGGCTCATCGAGGTCCTGCGCACCGAGATTGTCCCCCGGCTTCTGGAGGACGCGCCGGGCCAACCCACCGCCGCGGCCCTGGCGGAGGATCCGTTGCTCCACCGGTTCAGCCTGGTGTTCGACCGGGCGGGTTATTCGCCGGAGTTCTTCGCCGAGCAGAAAGCGCAGCGCGTGGCTGTCATCACCTATCACAAGTTCCCGGGCCAGGACTGGCCGGAAGCGGAGTTCACCTCCCAGCCACTCGTCCTGGCCAACGGCGAACTGGTCACCCTCGCCCTGGCCGAGCGTGGCACTTGTCTGAGCAACGGCTTGTGGGTCCGTGAAATCCGGGAGCGGGAAGACAGTGGCCATCAGGTCAGTGTGCTCGCGACGGATTACCGCTCCGAATTGCGGCCCCTGGCCGTGCGCATGTTCGCGCGATGGACGCAGGAAAACTTCCTCAAATACATGCGGGAACACTACGCCATTGACCGCTTGGTTGAGCATGGGACCGAGCCGCTTCCTGAGACCACCATCGTGGTCAACCCCGCCTGGCGCAAGCTCGACAGCCAGATCCGGCGCGAGCAAGTCCTGCGAGAGCGCGACCACGCCGCCTTTGGCGCGTTGAACCTCTCGGCCACCCCCGAAGCGCCCGAACTGGAAGCCTGGCAGCAACAGAAAGCACAACTGCATCAAACCATCACCGCACGGCAGACGCGGCTGGAAGAGTTAAAGGCGCAACGCAAGAAAACCCCGCGCCACCTGACGCTTAAGGAACTGCCCACCGCCGACCAGTTCCCCCGGCTACGAGCCGAGCGCAAACACTTCGTCGATACGATCAAGCTAATCGCTTACCGGGCCGAAACCGCGCTGGTGGCCACGGCGCGGGAAGCTTTGGCGCGCAGCGACGATGGACGCGCACTGGTACGGGAGTTAATGCGCACGACGGCGGACCTGCACCCGGACTTGGAACAGAAAACCCTCACCGTGTGCCTACAGCCGCTCCCCAGCCGATTGCAGGACCAGGCGGTGCGCCGCCTGGCCGAGAAACTCACCGCCACCGAAACCGTCTTTCCCGGCACCGACCTCCGACTGGTTTTCAAACTAAATGGCCCATCCTGATTCCTTGGGTCAGGAGGTGTGAGACTACAGGGATGTGCGAGGTGGCGAGGCGGCCGGCCAAATTGGGCGCGTCAACCATCCGGAAGTTCTGCAGCCTAAAGACCACGCTCCTCATGTCTGAAACTTGGGCCCGCGCTTCAAGCGAGGACGGCTTCACGCATTAGGCGCGTGGCTGGTTCGGGGAGAGAATTCCCCCGACGAGGTATTTCGCGCTTTGAACCCCTGAACCTGATGGGCAAGTGGTCAAAAACAGCCATTCTTCGCAACATGCTGTGGTACAATCGGTTGCATATTTCAGGTTGGGGAGGTTCATGGGGAGGTTTGCCGTCGCGACACAACTCTTCGACTTCCTCGCGGACTGGATACGGCTTAGCCAGCGCGCGGGGCGGCCCACAAGCCCTTATTCGATCCGCTTCAAGAGGACCAGCCAGGCGGTGGAGTTCGGGGCGTTGCCGCCCAGAACCAGCATCTCCCCTTTCGGGAGCGACTGCTTCCGCTTCACCACCTCTTTGCCCTTGCCTACCAGACAAAGCTCCAATTCGGAATCCGCCAGCTTCTTCACGTTGACCTGGCACTTCGCGCTGATGGGCACTTCCTTGGTCACTCCCTGTTGCACGGCGAAGTCCACCCGGTTCACCTCAAACCAGTTGGCCCATTTGAGCGGGAGCTCCTTGAGCTTTTGCCTGATTTCCGGCTGAACCGGCTTATAGGCTTTGCCCTCAGGCGGCTTGCTGTCATCGGTTCCCCACAACAGGAAGACCTGGAACTTCGCATCGGCCGCCTGCGCGTCAACCGCGACACAGGCCAGCAGAACCAGCAGAGTTGGAAACCAAACGAGGCGGTTTGCCGGAGTCAGCTTTGTTCTCATTGACTATTCGACTGTGCCCATCTCATCGTTATCTGCCACCTCGGTATCGGCGGGATACGAGAGCCACACGAGGGTCGTCCCGGCCGAATAATCGCGGTAGGTAAACGCTCCCGAATCGGCCAGCGCGGTCTCGATCTCGGCGGCTGGCGTGTGGCCCGTCGAATCCGGCCGATTCAGCACCACCCCCGCGATAATGAGCGCGGCGACCGCGGAAGCGGGAACCAGGAACCGCCGCCAGAGGGCGGAAAACGGCGCCGAAGCAGGCTTGGCCGCCGGCGTCTCCAGCCGCTCAATCTCCCGCTGGACCTTCGACCAGAAGAACTCGCGTGACTCCGGCATTTGGATGCCGGCCTCAAACTCCGCCAGGGCCCCCCGGGTATTGCGCAACTCCTCCCGCAAAGCCGCCGCCTCGTGATCCTGGGCCAGCCACTGAGCCACCGCGCTTGCCTCGGCCTCGGGCAACTCGCCGTCGAGCAAGGCTTGCAGCTTCAATTGCTTATCGTAATCCATCACAACAAATCCTGGTTCTTTATATCCGCCAGCAGCACGGCCAGCTTCCGGCGCGCGTAAAACAGCCGCGACATCACCGTGCCGATCGAGCAGCCCATCGTTCGGGCAATCTCTTTATATTCCATATCTTCAAATTCATGCAGCACCAATACGGTGCGATGCTCATACGACAACAGGCCCAGCGCCCGGTCAATCCGCTGGCGGAGTTCCTCCCGCTCCAAGCCCGCGGTCGGATTCACCGTGACGACCGGCATTTGCCGCTCGACCCCGCCCGACTCCTCGTCCATCGCCTCGATGGACTCCGTCCGCTGCCGCTTCTGTTTGCGCAACTGGTCCAGGCACAGATTGATGACTACCCGCGTCATCCAGGTGCCGAAACTCGAATCGCCCTGAAACTGGCGCAACCGCTGCCACCCTTTCACCCAGGCTTCTTGAGAAAGATCAACCGCTTCTTCTTCATTCCGCATCATGCTGTAGGCGCGCGCGAAAATCCGATCGCGATGCCGCGCCACCAACTCCTCAAACGCAGCCATGTCACCCTGCTGCGACGCCCGCACCAACGTCTTATCGTCGGCGGAGGATTGGTCTTTATCAGTCATCGGTTCGACGCATGGGAAACCATGAGTATTCAACCCGGGCTACAGTTTTCCCTTGGTCGTCGGAAGCTGCCCGGCCATCCGCGGATCGCGTTGGCAGGCCGCATCCACGGCCTTGGCAAACGCCTTGAAAAGCGCCTCCGCGACATGGTGCGGTTCATCCCCATACAGCAGCTCCAAATGAAGGTTGCACCGGGCTTCATTGGCAAACCCCTGGAAAAACTCCCGGGCCAGGCCGAATCGGAACGCGCTGGACATATCCTGTCGCTTCTCAGCCTTACTGACGCTCTTGTAAGCCAGCTCATTCAACCCCCGCCACACCAGGAACGGCCGACCGCTGAAGTCAATCACGCACCGCGCCAGGCATTCATCCATCGGCACATGCGCCTCGCCCGTAAAGGGGTTGCGGGGGTCGAAACCCGTCCCGTAACGCCGAATCCCCTTCTTATCCCCCAGCGCCTGGACGAAAGCCTGCCCCAGCGCAATGCCGCAGTCCTCCACCGTGTGGTGCGCATCCACCGCCAGGTCCCCCTGGCAACTGAGCTTCAGATCCACCACCGCGTGCCGCGCGAACAACGTCAGCATGTGGTCGAAAAAGGGAATGCCGGTCTGGATGGACGATTTGCCCGCCCCGTCAATGTTCAACGCCACCGCGATGCGGGTTTCCTTGGTTAGGCGGCGGAGTTCTGCCCGTCGGGTCTTCATTTCGGGTCAGTTAACCAAATCCACCCGCCAAACACAAAGCCCAAACCTCGCTCAGCCGTATCCATGCAGTCGGGGCGTGCGCGAAGGAACCGCAGAGACGCGAAGAGCACAGCGCGGCCAAGCCGCAACTGCAGATAGGGGTAGGGAGAGCGGCCATGTCCGCTCTCCCT
>PLGA01000223.1 GCA_003139735.1 Bryobacterales bacterium
GTCGAGGCGTTTTGGAAGTCCGTCTGCCCAAACCGGCCGCCCCTCGAGCGCTCGGGGATACAATGTAGACAATGAAACGCGGCCTTCCGCACGTGGGCATCGCCCTGGTGGCGCTATTATCGATCGCCATCGCGGGGCTGGCCCAACGCGGCCGCTTCGGGGGAAACGGCGGATTTGGAGGAAGAGGAAACGGTGGCTTCGGGGGAGGATTCGGGGGAATTCAAGGGCCTCCGGACGACGAAGCCGTCATGCCCGCCCGCGACGCCGAGTTCCACTTCATTCGCCTCGAATACACCGACCTGCCCCAGTTCCACCGCGGTTTCGGTTATGCCTCCCGCATGGGATCGGGCTCCGGTTGGTGGATCGTCGATTGGCCCGCCGCCGACAATCACTTCACCACCGGCGTCCAGCGCCTCACCCGAATCGACGTCGGCGACCCTCGCCACTTCCGCCTCACCGACCCCCGCCTCTTCGACTATCCCTGGATCTACGCCACGCAAACCGGGTGGTGGGACCTCAGCGACGCCGAAACCGCGCGCCTCCGGGAATACCTCCTGCGCGGCGGCTACCTGGTGGTGGATGACTTTTGGAGCACCGACCCCTACCAGTGGGAAGTCTTCCGCCAGACCATGGACCGCGTCCTGCCCGGCCGCCCCATCACCGACATCGCCGATTCGGATTCCGTGATGCACGTTCTCTACGACATCCAGGATAAGGATAAGACGTGGATCCCCGGTTCCCGCCATCTTCGCCGCGGACCGGACGGAACCGTGCAAGTGGTTCAGCCCGCCGGCACGGAGCCCGCCTGGCGCGCCATCGACGACGACCGGGGCTACATGGTGGTCGCCGTCAATTATAATACCGACATCGGCGACGCCTGGGAGTTCGCCGACGTCCCCTATTACCCGGCGGCCATGACCATGCTCGCCTATCGTTACGGCATCAATTACATCGTCTATTCGATGACTCACTAATGTCCTCCAATCCAAGCAGTCTCAACCGGCGGCGGTTCATCCAGGCCGCCAGCGCCACGGCAGCCCTCGGCAACGCTGGCGGCGCGGCGCGTGGCGTGTCCATCGCCATCGATCCATCCGACGCCGTGGCCGCGTCTGCGCCCGCGCGATGGGCGGCCAAGGAGTTCGAGAACGTCCTTTCCACCCGAGGCGTCGCCGTGCACGCCTGCGAGCGCCCGGCCCAGGCTCAGCCGGGCGACCTCTGCGTGCTTGCCGCGGGATTTCAATCTCCCGTGGCCGCCGCCGTCTTGAAGACAGCAGGCGTGCGCGCCGCCCCGGGCCCGGAAGCTTTGGCGCTCTCGCCCGGCAGAGTGGCCGGCCGCGCGGTATTGCTCGCCTCCGCCAGCGATCCCGCGGGCCTGGTCTATGCCCTTCTCGATCTCGCCGACCGCGTCGCCAACGCCCCCGATCCGCTGGCCGCTCTCGCCCTCCGCAAGCCCATCGTCGAGCGCCCCGCCAACGTCATCCGCAGCATTGCCAAACTCTTCACCAGCGACGTCGAGGATAAGCCCTGGTACAACGACCGCGAGATGTGGCCGCCCTACCTCACCATGCTCGCCGCCCAGCGCTTCAACCGCTTCAACCTCAGTCTTGGCATCGGCTACGATTCGCTCAATGGCATCTCCGACGCCTATTTCCTGTTCGCCTACCCGTTCCTGCTGGCCCTGCCCGGATACCCGGTGCGCGTCCCGCAACTGCCCGATGCGGAGCGCGACCGCAACCTCGAAATGCTGAAGTTCATCGGCGAGCAGACCGTCGCCCGGGGCATGCGCTTTCAGCTCGGCATCTGGATGCACGGCTACGAGTTGATCGATAGCCCCAAGCCGAACTACACCGTCGAAGGCCTCACCCGCGAAACCCATGCGCCTTACTGCCGCGATGCCCTCCGTGCCCTGCTGCAAGCCTGTCCCGCCATTGGCGGCATCACGTTCCGCGTCCATGGCGAAAGCGGCGTTTCGGAGGGCAGCTACGACTTCTGGAAGACCGTCTTCGATGGCGTCTCCACCTGCGGCCGAAAAGTCGAAATCGACATGCACGCCAAGGGCATGGACCAGCAAATGATCGACGTCGCGCTGGGCTCGGGCATGCCGGTCAAAATCTCGCCCAAGTTCTGGGCCGAGCACATGGGCATGCCGTACCACCAGACCGATATCCGCGCGCTCGAACGTCCGCGCCCCGGGCCGAATCGCACCGGCAGCCTCATGAGCCTCAGCTCCGGCTCCCGCAGCTTCCTCCGCTACAGCTATGGCGATCTGCTGCGCGAAGACCGCCGCTTTGGCGTCCTGCACCGCGTCTGGCCGGGCACTAGCCGGCTCCTCATGTGGGGCGATCCATCCTACGCCGCCGCCTACTCCCGCGCATTCGGTTTCTGCGGCAGCGACGGCGTCGAGCTCATGGAGCCGCTCTCCTTCAAGGGCCGTAAAGGCTCCGGGCTCGCCGGCGGCCGTTGCGGCTATGCCGACGCCTCGCTCAAGCCCCGCTGGGATTGGGAGAAATACGCCTACGCGTACCGTGTGTGGGGCCGCCTGCTCTACAATCCCGATTCCGATCCCGAAGTCTGGCGGCGCTACACGGTCCGGCAATTCGGAGCCGCCGCCCCGGCCCTGGAGACTGCCCTCGCCAACGCCAGCCGCATTCTCCCCATCGTTACCACCGACCACGGCCCCTCGGCCGCCAACAACAATTACTGGCCCGAGATATATCTCAATCACTCGCTCGTGGACGCAGCCCATCCCGGCCCGTATACCGATACCCCGGCGCCCAGGGTCTTTGGAAATGTCAGCCCCTTCGATCCCCAGTTATTTTCCCGCATGAACGATTTCGCCGACGCGCTGCTCGAAGGCGAACCGTCCGGCCAGTACTCTCCCATCGAAGTCGCCCAGTGGATCGAGGATTTCGCCGCCGCGGCCTCCGCCAGCCTCGCCCAGGCCGAAACCCAGGTCGCCGCCAAGGACCGCCCCGAGTACCGCCGCATGGCCGTCGACATTGCCCTTCAGGCCGGGCTCGGCAAGTTCTTCGGCGCCAAGTTCCGGGCCGGCGTCCTCTATCGTATCGGCGAACAAACCGGCAGCCGCGCCGCGTTCGAGGAATCCGTGAAAGCCTACCGCGCCGCCCGCGCCGCATGGGCCGATCTCGCCAACTGCGCCCAGGGCGTGTACCGCGCCGACGTCACCTTTGGCGCCGAACGCCAGCTTCGCGGCCACTGGCTCGACCGCTTGCCCGCCATCGATGCCGATATCGCCGCCGTCGAGGCCAAGTTGGAACAGGCCAAACCCGGCCAGCCGGAAGCGCGCATCGCCTCGGCGATTCAAGCCGCCGTGGGCCGTCCCCGCCGCGAGCCGCTGGCCCTGCACCATACCCCGGCCGCGCAATTTCACCCCGGCCAGCCGCTCGAAATCGACTTGGCCGCCGGCCGCTCCTTCGCATCCGTGGTCCTCTACTATCGCCGCGTCACCCAGGAGGAGCGCTTCCAAACCGCCCCCATGCAGGCGGCCGGCAACAGCTACCGCGCAACCATCCCGGCGGCCTACACCGCGTCCCCCTACCCCCTTCAGTATTACTTCGAGCTGAAAGCCCCCGCCGCGGCCTGGCTGTATCCCGGCTTCTCCGCCGCCCTGGCGAACCAGCCCTACTTCGTCGTGCGCCAACCCGCTTAACCTGTCCGTACTGTCGCGCGCCGCGACGATCTCGTGGAGTGGCCTTTCAGGCTGCCACGCCGGCGTCCGTGCCGGCGTTCTTCGTGGGCGCGGCGAGTCTTCCCTTGCCCGCCGCTCCACCTCCGCCGCAGTTCGTTATCCTGGTAGACCATGCCGGACTACATTGGAGCCATCGACCAGGGAACCACCAGCACGCGATTCATCGTCTTCGACCGTGCCGGAAAAATCATCGCCTCCGCCCAAAAGGAACACCAGCAGATCTATCCCCAGCCCGGCTGGGTGGAGCACGATCCCGATGAGATCTGGTTCCGCACTTGCCAGGTGATCGCCGAAGCCGTCGAGCAGGCGGCCCTCCAACCGCGCGATCTCGCGGCCATCGGCATCGCCAATCAGCGCGAAACCACCGTTCTGTGGAACCGCAAAACCGGCCGCCCCATCCACCACGCGCTGGTCTGGCAGGACATGCGAACCGGCGATGCCGTCTCGGAATTCTCGCGCCAAGACGGCCCCGGCCGCTTCCGACGCAAGACCGGCCTCCCCCTTTCCACCTACTTCAGCAGCCTGAAAATTCGATGGCTCCTCGACTCCGTTCCGGACGCCCGCGCGCAGGCCGAAGCCGGCGATCTCCTCTTCGGAACCGTCGATTCTTTCCTCCTTTGGAGGCTCACCGGCGGACCCGACGGCGGCGTCCACCTCACCGACTGCACCAACGCCAGCCGCACCCAGTTGATGAACCTCGAAACCCTCGATTGGGATGACGAGTTGCTCGGCGCCTTCGGCATCCCCAGGCCCATTCTGCCCCGCATCGCATCGAGCAGCGAGCGCTATGGCGAGGCCGCTCTCGATGCCATCAGCGGCGTCCCCATCGCCGGCATTTTAGGCGATCAGCAGGCCGCCCTCGTGGGTCAGACCTGCTTCCGCCCCGGCGAAGCCAAAAACACCTATGGCACCGGATGTTTTCTGCTGATGAACACCGGCCGCGAGATCGTGCATTCCACCTGCGGCTTGCTGACCACCGTGGCCTTCCGATGGGACCGCGAACCCGCCAGTTATGCCCTAGAGGGCAGCGTGGCCATCGCCGGCGCGCTGGTGCAATGGATCCGCGACAACTTCGGCCTCATCGGCAGCAGCCCCGAAATCGAAATGCTGGCGCGTACGGTCGAGGATAACGGCGGCGTATACTTCGTTCCGGCCTTCTCCGGCTTGTACGCGCCGCACTGGAAGCATAACGCGCGCGGCACCGTCGCCGGCCTCACGCGCTACAGCAACCGCGGCCACCTGGCGCGCGCCGTCCTCGAAGCCACCGCCTTCCAAACGCGCGAAGTCGTCGAGGCCATGGAGCGGGATTCCGGCATCCGCATGGCCGTGTTGCGCACCGATGGCGGCATGGTGGAAAATCAGCTTCTCATGCAATTCCAGGCGGACATTCTGGACCGCGAAGTCGTGCGCCCGGCCGTCAAGGAAACCACCGCCCTGGGCGCCGCCTACGCCGCCGGTTTGGCCACCGGCTTCTTCGAGAACCTCGACGATCTGCGCTCCCGCTGGGCCGTCGGCCAGACCTGGAAGCCCGCCATGGACGCGCCCACGCGCGAGCGCATGTACGCCTTCTGGAAAAAAGCCGTGTCGCGCTCGTTCGATTGGCTGGACGCCGAATGAGACGCGTGCCCCCAGGGACAGACGAATCTGTCCCAAGGCGCGGTTTTTGCGCCGCGTGGACAGATCCGTCTGTCCCTGGTTGTGTCAGGGTGTATCCTGGCTGTGCCCGGAGTTAATAAATGGATAAGCGAATTCTAGGTGAGTTCATGGGAACCATGGTGCTGGTCCTCATGGGAAACGGCGTGGTAGCCGGCGTCCTGCTGCGCAAATCCAAAGCCGAAGCCTCCGGCTGGATGGTCATCGCCACCGGTTGGGCGCTGGCGGTCATGTGCGGCATATTTACAGCCGTCGCATGTGGCAGCGCGGATGCCAATCTCAACCCCGCCGTCACCCTCGCGTCGGCCATCGGTTCGGGCGATTTCAGCAAGCTTCTGCCCTACTCCCTGGCGCAGACTCTCGGCGCCATCGCCGGCGCCGCCCTGGTTTGGATTCACTATCTTCCGCATTGGAGCCAGACTCCCGATGCGGAAGCCAAGCGCGCCTGTTTCTGCACCTCTCCCGCTATCCGGCAACCGGCCGCGAACCTGGCGAGCGAGATCGTCGGGACGTTCGTCCTCATCCTGGTCGCCAGCGCCATCGCATCCAAAGTGGGCGCTCCCACCGGCCCCGCGCCCGGATTGACCCCTTACCTGGTCGGCTGCGTGGTTTGGGGCATCGGCCTGAGCCTCGGCGGTACCACCGGCTACGCCATCAATCCCGCGCGCGATTTCGGTCCCCGCGTCGCCCACGCCATCTTGCCCATCGCCCAGAAGGGCGCATCGGATTGGGGCTATGCCACCGTCCCCGTGCTCGGCCCGCTGATCGGCGCCGGCCTCGCCGGCCTCCTCGTGAGACTGCTGGGCATGTAGGAGGCCGTCAATGACAGTCGAGACAGCAATTGATGTCGCGGATCGGAAGCGGTGGTATCGAGCGGGCGCTCTCGCCGCGCTCGTCTTGGGTATCTGCTACGTCGCAATCATCCCCTTGTACGCCCATGTCGGAGTTCCCCCAAACGGTGGCGGCGAGGCCTGGTTCAAGTACCTTGCTGGGAAGACCCCGTTTTGGTGGACGATTCTTGGGCTCTCCGTCTTCACGGACTTTCTCTTCGTGCCCGTCGCGCTTGCCCTCTACCTGGCGTTGAAAGGAATCAACAGAAACGCGATGCTGCTGGCGACCGCATTTGTGGGGCTGTTTGTCGTCTTGGATCTGGCAATCACCTGGACGCATTATGCCTCAATCCTGACTCTCTACCGTAGCTACTCCCAAGCCGCCGATGACGCTAGCCGGGCAGGTTACGTCGCAGCCGCCAACTATGCGTCCGCAATGCTGTCGTGCCGTCTGGAAATCGTGTATGCGATCATGACCCTCTCGTCGGGCATCCTCGTGACCGGCGTCGTGATGTTAAGGGGACCCTTCAGCGCAGTTACGGCCTATTTGGGCTTGGCCACGGGCGTCCTGGGGATCGCTTCGCTGACGGGTCTCAGTGCGGCCATAATCGGCAATGCCCTCTTTGCCACGGCGTGGCTGTTCTTCGTAGGCCACGGACTCTACCGTCTCGGCCGCGAACCTACCGAGCCGCGAACGTAAGCGAGCGGTTGCCTCGGTGGACTAAACCGCTTTGCGGTAAACG
>PLGA01000079.1 GCA_003139735.1 Bryobacterales bacterium
CATCTGCGTGGCGATGCCGGCGTGATCCGTGCCCGGCAGCCAGAGCGTGTTCTCGCCCAACATCCGATGCCAGCGAATGGTGACGTCGATTTCGGCGTGTTCGAGCATGTGCCCGATGTGCAGCGAGCCGGTGACATTGGGCGGCGGAATGACCAGCGAAAACACCGGCGCGGATCCTTTCGCGGAAGCGCGGAACACTCCCGAATCGATCCACCACTGCGCCCAGTGCGGCTCAAACCGCTGCGGCTCGTACACTTTCTCAATTTGCATGGGGAAAATACCAATATATCAGGGGCGGAAGAGAGGCTATGAAAGCCGCCGGTAGACTTCTTTGCGGTCTCCCACTCTCACCACGAGCACAAGGAGAATCTCATCGCGAATCTCGTATACTACCCGATAGTTCTTTCCCGGTCCCACGTGGACGCGGTAAAGCCTTTCCTTAGATTCGAGCATCTGGACGCCGTGCGGCCGCGGGTTGTCCGCCAGTTTCTCGATCTCCGAAAAGACCTTGCGCCCGATGAAGGCGTCCAGCTTCTCAAGGTCGCGGAGTGCAGCGGGGGTAAACGTCAGGCGATAAGGTTGCTTCGTCACTGGTGACCGAATCCAGTGGGCGCGCTAAAAACCCAGCCGCTTCTTGGCCCTTGCGAGCGAGATTGAGCCCTTGGTCCGCGCCTCCGCCATGGCGGCGCGAGCGGCTTGGACGTCCAAACGGTCCATTTCCTCGCGGGCCAGGCGCTCCAAGAGCTGGAGATCTTCGACAGGGATCACAGCGGCCAGATCCTTGCCTCGCCGGGAAACGATAGTGCGCTCCTTGCCGTACGCGGCCCGGTTCAGCATTTCCGGAAACTCCTGTCGCGCTTGCGAGGCGCTGAGGCGTGTCATATCCAAAGTACCATTCGTACAAATTGTACCACGCCGGCCCCGTCATGCCGTCAATTCGCGGAAGGTTTCTCCGCATGGTCGACGATAATGACGTCCACCGGGGCCTTGGTCGGCGAGAGTTTCAACCCGAGTTGCGTTTCAAGCGCTGTGAAAATTGACGGCCCCGCCGAGTCGTCCGGGGGCGCCGCCACGTCGGGGATGGGCTGGCCATTGAGCATCGCTCCCCCTGTGGTGTGGTCGCGGACAAATTCAATGTGGATGTCAAATTGCCCGGTGAGCGCGGTCTTGTCGATCACCGGACGGTCCACAACGCCAGAAAGCATCCGGCCAGCGAACTCGGCCATAGTCATCCCATACCAATCGGAGACCGAAGTCACTCCGTTGCTGTTCCTTGGCCGTCCTACTCCGCACGTCGGTCTTGGGTCACCCGGCTTGACGGCTGGCGCCGTCAACATGTTCGTCAGGTCTATCGGAACGCAGCTTCCCTCCTTCGTCCGCTGCAACTTTGGATTGTCCTTTAACACCGTCAGGGCGTAGGCGGGACCGTCCTGGGACCCGATGTGGACCTTCACCTGAAACCTGTCTTCGAGAAGCGCTTGTAGCATAGGACCCATCATCTGAGGGCCGGCCGCCCCGCCCGCGGCCTTGGCCGAGATATCGTAGTGGTCCGTGTCGATCCAGTGCGGTCCGCCCATCACCTCAATACGGCGCGTGTTTAAGGTCTCGCCCGCAAAGGCGCCGTACGCCATGCGTATCAGACCCCGAACCGTAAGGCACGGTAAGTCCAGCCTGCCCGGCGACGAACCGGCGCGGCGCCCGTCCCCGTTGTAGCAGGTGGTATTCGGTTTGATGGAAGCCACTTCAAACGCAGGACGCGGCGTCGTGGTCTGCGCGTGACTGGCAAGAACGGCGCCAACCGCCAAGGCGGCGAAAGCAACCCAACGTGCCATATGGAACTCCTTATCGGAAGTCCGAACCAGTATACCGCCTCTCGATCTCACGCAGGAATTCATCCTCGCGCTCGATCTTCATGGCCGCCTGCAGCCAGTAGATGGTCAGCGGCGCGGCCAGATCGTCGCTTGACTCGCACAGGTTGACGGCGTCCTTTTCGGTGGTGGCAATGGCTGTGGCGCCGCGCGCGGCGAACTGGTGCGCCACGTAGCGCAACTCTTCCGGGCGATAGCGGTGGTGGTCTTCGAACTCCACCCAGTCCACCGGCGCCACGCCCATTTGCTCCAGCGTATGGCGGAACGATTGGGGATTGCCCAGCCCGCAGATTGCGCCGGCCCGTTCGAATGGCTGCCCTTCGGGGCTGTATCGCAAGCCGCTGCGGTGGTCCACCCAGGCTTGCGGCTGAACGCCGGCGCGGAAAATGGGCGCGCCCGGATTCCATTGGCGCACCACGCGCTCCACGGCGTCCGCCAGATCGAAGAACTCGCTGCGGGTGATGAGGACGATGCCGGCGCGCGACAGCCCTTCGAGCGGTTCGCGAAGCCGCCCCAGCGGGAATACGCCGCCGCGCCCGAAGGGCTCGAGCGCATCGATCAGCACCAGGTCCACATCGCGCGCGAGGCGCGCATGCTGGAAGCCATCGTCCATCAGAAGCGTGTCCACGCCAAACTCGCGGAGCAGCAATTGGCCGGTTTGAAACCGGTCGCTCCCCACGCCCACCGGCGCCAGGCCCGACCGGACGAAGATCTGCGGTTCGTCCCCGGAGTGCCCGGCGTTAACCGACGCCCCGGCGGCCAGCGCCAGTTGTTTGCGCGGAGAGCCGCGGCCGTAACCGCGCGTGAGAATCCCCGGCTTGCGCCCGCGCTCCCTCAGCAACTCCGCGAGGCGCAGTACGCAAGGCGTCTTGCCGGTCCCTCCCATGGAGAGATTGCCCACCGAGATCACCGGGACATCGAGCCGCCGGGCTCGCCGCAGATCCCGCGCCCGCCTGCGCCGGCCGCCCCACTCCCACACGCGGGAGAGCGCCCAGGCCACGGCGAACCACGGCTGCGCGGGCCGGTAGCGCGGCACGCCCCGCGCATACATCTCGCGAACTTCGGCCACCGCGCGAGCGCCTGCTCCGCGGCGCGCTTCGGCGCAAACCAGCGCGCGCTGCCCGATGGGGCCCGGACGGTCCAGTAAGCGATCGAGCGCGCCGGCAAGTTCCGCCGCCTGGCCGATCTCAACATACGCCGACGCCGCGCGAAAATCGTCCGCGATGGCCTGGAAATTCTCCATGTGCGGTCCGGCGATCACGGGCTTGCCGAAGAGCGCGGCTTCCAGGATATTGTGCCCGCCGCGCCGCGCCAGCGTCCCTCCCATGAACACCACGTCGGCAAGGCCGAACAACCCGCTCAATTCCCCGATGGTATCGAGCAGCAGGACGCGGGCCAGTGGGGCGGACGATCGTTCTTTGTCGTCTGCCTCTTCCAGCTTTGAACGTCTGACGTACCCGATCCCCGCCGCCTCCAGCTTCCGCGCCGCCACCTCGAACCGCTCCGGCTTTCGCGGCGCGAGGATCAGCGCCAGATGCGGATGGCGGCCGGCGGCCTCGCGGAACGCCTCCAGGACGGCATCGTCTTCGTCCACGTCGCCGGGCTCAGCGGGCGGCATGGTGCTGGCCGCGATCCACACCTGGGCCGGCCGCAGATGGGCGATCCAGGCCAGTACAGGGGACTTCGGATCGGCCGCGCGGGCGGCGAAATCGTACTTCAGGTTGCCGCCCGTCCGCACACGGTCCGCCTCCGCCCCAATCGCCAGGAAGCGGTCGCGCATGGCGTCGCTTTGGGCCAGCACGGAATCCACGCCGGACAGCGCCGCCTGAAAGAACCGGCGGAAACGAAGGTAGCGCGGCAGAGCGCGGTCGGAAATGCGTCCGTTGACGATGGTCAGGCCGGCGCCGGTGCGCTTCACCTCGCGGATCAGGTTGGGCCAGATCTCGGTCTCGGCGATCGCTACCACGGAAGGCCGTAGCGTTCGCAAGATCCGCCGTACGGCGAAGGCGTAGTCCACCGGCGCGTAGAACACGCCGTGCGTCAGGCCGGCCAGCTTGTCGCCAGCCATGGCGCGCCCAGCCAGCGTGGAGGTGGAAACGAACACCGCGGTCCGTGGGAACGCGGCGCGCAGCCCGCGCAGTAACTCCACGCACGAAAGAACCTCGCCCACCGAAACCGCGTGCAACCAGATTGCGCCCGGACCGGTCTGTCTAAATGAACGCGGCAGGAAGCCGAAACGCTGCGGAAGCGACCGCCAGTAGCCCCTGTTCCGCAGCCCGCGTAACAGGAAGTAGAATATGACGATGGGCAATCCGAGTCCCTGCAAGACCCGGTAAAGGAAATAGATGCCTTTTGTTTTCAAACGCTTGGCTCTTCTAATGAGTATAGCCGCAGCGTTCGCCGCGGACAAGGAGACGCCTTTTCGGCCGCCGCCCGCCGAAAGCATGGCGCATCGACAGACCAACGAACAGGTCACCATCGGGGCCGACCCGTTCGCCACTGCCGCCAAAGCCAAGACGGCGTTCGCCAAACTCGATCCCAATCAGTACGGCGTGCTGCCGGTCCTGGTGGTCATCCAAAACGATTCCAAACAGACCGTCGATGTTACCCGGTTTCGCGTGCAGTACAAAGGCCCGGGCCAGGCCGCAATCGACAATACGCCGGCATCGGACGTCAAGTACCTGACCGGCGCCAAGAAGCCCGGATACATTCCCGGTCCCGCCGGCGGCGGACTGGTGATCAAAAATAAGAAGAGCCCGCTGGATGTTTGGGAGATCGAAGGGCGCGCCTTCGCCGCCAAGATGATTCCGGCCGGCCAGACCGCCAGCGGGTTTTTCTACTTCCAGGCGGACCTCAAACCCGGCGCGACGATTTATCTGGACGGCATGGCCGTGGCCGGCGGAGGGAAAGAGCTGTTCTACTTCGAGATCCCGCTGGAATAGGGCGGCGCTGCCTACATTTTCCTCGCGGGCCGGCGCTGCGATTGCGTGCCGCCGGCGGGCGGAACCAATTGCTGGATCTGGGCTTGGGGCAGGCTTAGCCCGATATTCACGGTGGTCCCTTGCGCGGCTACCGTCAGGGACTTCAGAAGCGCCGCGTCAGCCGGGTTCCCGTTGGTTTGGGCTTGGGCGAGGTTGGCCACGAATTGCAGGAGATTGGCCAGCGCGGTAGCATCCTCGGCCGTATCGGTCTGCGCCTGCATGGTCACCACCACGGTGCTTCCGAACTTGACTCCGCTGGCAGCTTGCTGAATGCTCTGAATGGCAGTCGCCTGGGCGCCTCCGGGCAGCTTCGGCGCTCCGGCCGGTGGCGTTAGCGAGGATAGCGGCGCAATATCCACCACCCAGGCATCCTCGTTGAGGCTCCACTGATTTACCTGGGTGATGAGGGCGGCGGGCAGAACGGAGGCCGCGCCGCGGCGATCGATGGCGGCCTTGACGTTGGTCAGGTCACCCATTACCGCGAGCGTGGAATCGAAGAACACGAGGCCCGGAGCAGGCAGGGGCGTGGCCGTGGCCGCCGTCCCGGCCGCCGGCGGTTTGGGTTCGAGGATGGTCAACCCGCCATAAGTTTCGGTCACAGCTCCGGCAAGCGTGGCGGCGGCCACGATCTTGGCCGGATCGAAAGTCCCTCGCGCGAAAGCCACGCCGGCGTGGGCGGGTGCACCGGTGGAAGCCACCAGAAGCTCGGTGACATCGGTGCGCGGATCAAGGCCGGTCAGGGTCGCCAGGCTCTGGAGTTGCTTATCCTGGGGCGCGATCAGTGAGAGCACGTACTGGCCGAAGGGAGTGCCAAGCGCCTGCTGCACGTTGACGCCGGCCACCACCTTGGCGTCGGGCATGACCAAATTCAGCAATTGGGGATCGGCCGCCGAAGCGGGCAGGACCCCACAGAAGAAAGCGGCTGCCGCCGCGGAAGTGAAAAGTCGTGCGCTCATACCATTGATGACGTTAAGCATCTGCCCTTATTAGCTAGAGAAGAAGCCGCCCCACCCGAAGAAGGCAGGNNAATTCCTGGACACTGCACTAGCCCGCCATTTCCACGGGGTCGGTGGTGCGCATTTCGATCCAGCCTTGCTGGGGAATGGCGTCCATGGGGAGGCCGCCCTGCCAGAGCGAAAACTGGAAGCGCAGGCCGCGGCCCTGGGTAATGGCTAAGGACGCCAGCGGAATGCGCGCTTCCAGGATGAGGGAGAAGGCGCACTCCACGGGAGGGCCGGCGGCGGCCAATTTGGCGCTGGAGACGGCCGCGGCGCCCTGGGAGAACGCGATCACGAGGTTGCTGGCCGGGGCGGAATCCAATGGCTGGACGGTCAGCCGGGCCTCCATGGCGTTCAGTTCCTGCTCACGGCCCGCGTGGAAATCCACGCGCAGGTAGAAATTCGCGCCGTCGCTGCCGAAGTTCACTTCCTTCGCCAGGAACTTCTTGCCGTGCATGGAGCCGGCGCGCTCGTCGACGTGGTAGGTCCCGGCGCCGATCCACTCGAAGTAGGAGGTGACCAGCCCGTCGATGACGGGGGTAATGGGACCCGAAGGCGCAGCCTGTATCTCGGGAGTGGCGGTGCGCAG
>PLGA01000238.1 GCA_003139735.1 Bryobacterales bacterium
TTCTTCCAGGAAGGGCGCGCTCAGGCGACTCTCGCCGCGCTGAAGTCGCGCCTGGCGTTGAACGCATCGGTCCGCCGCGACAATGCGTGGGCCACCGTGCCCGCGGCCGGACTCGTGCCTGGCGACATGGTGAAGCTATCGGTCGGCGCGGTGGTCGCCGCCGACGTGCGTTTGACCGAAGGCGAGATCCTGCTCGACCAGTCCATGCTTACGGGCGAATCCGTGCCCATCGAAGCCGGGCCCGGCGTTCAAACGTATGCGGGGGCGCTGGTGCGGCGCGGCGAGGCTGTCGCCGAAGTTACCGCGACCGGAACGCGCACCAAGTTTGGACGCACCGCGGAATTGGTTCGCACGGCGCACGTCGAAAGCTCCCAGCAGAAGGCCGTCTTGCGCGTGGTGCGCAATCTCGCCATCTTCAATGGCGTCCTCATCGTGCTGCTCGTCGGGTACGCCCACGTTCTCAAGCTGCCGCTGGGTGAGATCGTTCCCCTGGTGCTCACGGCGGTTCTGGCGTCCATCCCGGTAGCGTTGCCGGCAACCTTTACCCTTGCGGCGGCGATCGGCGCGCGGGCTTTGGCACGGCTGGGCGTCCTTCCCACGCGCCTTTCCGCCGTGGATGAAGCGGCGAGCATCGACGTGCTGTGCGCGGACAAGACGGGCACGTTGACGCGCAACGAACTGGAAGTGACGGCCGTACGGCCGATGGCCGGTTTTGACGAAGCGCACGTTCTGGGATTCGCCGCGCTTGCCAGCTCGGACGGCGGCCAGGATCCCGTAGACGCAGCCATTCGCCTGGCCGCCTCGAAGGCCGGCGCCTCCGATCTGCCAAAACTCAGTAAGTTCACGCCTTTCGATTCCGCGACCAAGATGTCCGCGGCGATGGCCGCCGATCCAGGCGGCGCCACGGTGCGCATCGTGAAGGGGGCCTTCGCGGCAGTCGCCGGCTTCGCGCAGGCCTCGCCTGATTCGTCCAAGGCGGCGGACCAATTGGAGGCGCAAGGCTTCCGCGTTCTCGCCGTCGCCGTGGGTCCGCCGGACGCTTTGAAGCTCGCGGGAATCGTCGCTCTCAGCGATCCGCCTCAAACGGATTCGGCGGCGCTGGTTGCGGAGTTGCGGACGTTGGGCGTGCGCACTGTGATGGTGACGGGCGATGCCCCCGCGACGGCGGCGATCGTGGCTCACGCGGTCGGTCTCGATGGGGCCGTAGCTCCACCCGGACCGATCTCCGGCGACCTGCGCCCCGAGACTTTCGCCGTCTTCGCAGGCGTCCTTCCCGAGGGAAAGTACGACTTGGTCAAGGCGTTCCAGAAGAGCGGGCACACCGTCGGCATGTGCGGCGANNCCGGCGCTGCGCCAGGCGCAGATGGGAATCGCGGTATCGACCGCGACCGATGTCGCCAAATCGGCCGCCGGCATCGTGCTGACCAAACCGGGACTCGGCGGCATTGTCGCCTCGGTAAAAGAAGGCCGCGTGACGTTCCAGCGCATCCTGACCTACACGCTGAACTCAGTCACCAAGAAAATTGTGCAGGTTCTCTTCCTCGCCGTGGGTCTGGTCATGACCGGACACGCGATCCTGACCCCCATGTTGATGGTCATTATCATGCTCACCGGCGACCTGCTCGGCATGTCCCTGGCGACCGACAACGTGCGGCCGTCCCCGATGCCCAATGTGTGGCGTATCGGCCAATTAACCATCGCGGGCGTATTCATGGGCGTCTCAGAGCTGGTCTTCTGCGCCGCCGTTTTGGCCGTCGCCAAGTTCCGCCTGGGCTTCGGCATCGAAACGCTAAGGACTGTGGCGTTCGCGGCGGTCGTGGTCGGCAATCAAGCAACCACCTATACCAATCGCGAACGCGGGCGCATGGGCTCCTGCCGCCCAAGCCGATGGCTCATCGGATCGTCCGCAGTCGATGTGACGATCGCCTCCACGCTGGCGATTTCCGGAATCGCCATGAGTCCTCTGCCCGTGGCCGTTGTGGGAGGAATCTTCGGGGCCGCAGCGGCTTTTGCGGTCGTTCTGGACTTTGCCAAGGTCCCCGTGCTCAGCCGGCTGAAGATCGCATAGACAACGAATAAGCGACCGGCCGAATCGCGGTCAATTGGACGAAGGCGGATCCGCCGCGGTAACCGCGGGATGCCGCAGATCCTGGTCGGCGGACCGCAATTGATCGAGGTCTTTGAGTACCCTGGCCCAGTCTTTGCCGTTGGCCTTGGTGGAATTGGGACCGTTAAGATCTTGGTAGAAAGCGAGAATGTCGCTTCGGAGCACTGGCGGCAGTTCCGGGTAATGGCCCTCTGTCTTGTTCAGCAACTCCGCGTACGCCGCATCCGCGAGCGTATATTTTCCCGCCGCGGTGAACGCCCCGACGTCGAAGTTGACATTCGGCAGCGCAAGACGGCCGGCGCCCTGTGCCGCGAGGAGCTCGCGATAACGGTCGATCGTCGCATTGAAGCTGGCCATGTACATCTTTTCCATCTCTGGCGTCAATCTCTTGAATGCCAGCGGTTTCCACGGGCCCACCTTGGGCACCAGGCGGAATACGAACGCCAGGACTTTCGACCGGACCCCCGGCTGGGTGTACGTGGCGCCCCAGTTCTTTCTGTAGTCGGAGCGGGATAGATTGAAGAGGAACGTCTTGCGAGTGACGCTGGGAGCCTCTTGCACGATATCCTGCTTCTTGATCTGCCAGGCGACTCGCGTCATGGCCGGAAGAAGGGTCCCGACCGCGTGACGATAGGATCCGATGGCGAGGTCGACATTCAGGAATACCTTTTCCAGCCGCAATCCATAGGTATCCTGAAACGCCCGGTCAAGCAAGAGCTTGGGGACTTCAAAGCCGATGAACTTTTTGTATGCGGCGGAGGCGTAGCGGCCTTTGGCTGCCTGAAAGACGTCGAAAGCGAACTCCGTCTTGGCGTGGGTAGCCGGATCGTCCGCATAGGTCACCAGCTTCCCGAATTTCAGCCCAAGGTTGGGGTAAAACATTGGAACGACTAGGTTAACGGCCAAGGGATGGCCATTATTATCGGCGGCATAGTGCGACAACGCGCCCAGAGCGAAAGCGTACTCGTCAAGGTCTTGGGAGTCGGCGATCAGGTTGATCGCAAAATCGCCGCCGCGGACGTAATGCGTCAGATCGCTGAAGAACTTGCTGCCGAACGGGTAGTAGCCCAAATCCTGAATGATGCATCCTCCGTAGGCGAATGCGTGCGCTTGCAGCAATTCGTCCGCGGTGGCGGCCGGAAATCGCTGAAGCAATAATGGCTTGATTGCGCTATCCCAGGTGGAATCGATAATCGCTTCGTGGGTAAGGACTGAGTATGAGTAGGCCGAAGTGGCAGTGCATAGGAATAGCAGCCCAAGTGCGGATGACCACCGAAGTTTTCGGGGCCGGCGCACTGCCTCTCGCTGTAGTGTCATGGCGTGCCTCCAGGGCTCGGTGAGGGCACGTTGGGGGCCACATCCAGCCTAAAGCCCGCGGGCGGGCTCCAGCGCGCGGGCGGGATGGCTGGCGGCAAATTCCGCACTTCGAGATGCAGATGTTGCACCTCCGCTTCCCCGGGGACTCCCGCTCCGGCGACCGCTCTCTGACGTTCGCGGCTCCGCATTGGCCCTTCCGCGTCGCACATCCTTCCAAATCATACAGGATTCGTTATGGACCATCTCGTGCTGGGACCGGTGGAGAAAAGACAGGATGGGTCCAAGTTGTGAAAACTAAATCCAGCATTCGCAAAATCGCGTTTCTCGGCGACTACTTGCCGCGCAAGTGCGGCATCGCTACATTCACATCGGACCTGCTTGAAGCGGTGGCTGCGCGGCACCCCGAATGTCAGTGCTTCGCAACGCCAGTCAATGACATTGAGGGATATTACCGGTATCCGGAGGTGGTTCGCTTCGAAATCGAAGAGCAGGATTTGGATTCATACCGGCGCGCCGCGGACTTCCTGAACTCGAGCGACTCGGACGTTGTCTCGGTCCAGCACGAGTTTGGAATCTTCGGCGGGCCGGCCGGCAGCCACTTATTGACGTTGTTGCGTGAATTGACGGTTCCGGTGGTCACCACGCTTCACACGGTTCTCCTCACGCCCAACGCCGACCAGTTTCGCGTCATGCAGCAACTCATCGCGCATTCCGCCAGGTTGGTGGTGATGACGGAGCGGGGGCGAACCATTTTGCAGGAGGTCTATCGAGCGCCGGCGGCCAAGATCGACCTCATCCCGCATGGCATTCCCGACGTACCGTTTGTGGCGCCGGATGTTTACAAGGACAAGTTCGGCGTGGGTGGAAAGAAGGTGTTGCTGACCTTCGGACTGCTGTCGCCGAACAAGGGGATTGAACATGTGCTCAACGCACTCCCCAGCATCGCGGCGGAGTTTCCCGAGGTCGTCTACATCGTGCTGGGCGCGACGCACCCCAACGAGTTGCGCACGCGAGGCGAATCCTACCGTCTCGGCCTGGAGGCCATTGCCAGGAACAATGGAGTCGAAGACAATGTCATCTTCCACAATCGCTTTGTGGATTTGAATGAACTGACCGAGTTCATCGGGGCGGCGGATCTTTATGTTACTCCGTATCTGGGGGAAGCCCAAAGCACGTCGGGAACGCTAGCGTATGCGTTTGGCGCGGGCAAAGCGGTGATCTCGACGCCGTATTGGCACGCCACCGAGTTGTTGCGGGACTGGCGCGGCGTGCTCGTGCCATTCGCGGACCCGAAAGCAATTGCGCACGAGGTGCGCGGGCTGCTGCGCGATGGAGCACGCCGCAGCGCCATGGGCGCGAACGCCTACAAGTTGGGCCGCAAGATGATATGGAGCAACACGGCGGGACTCTACTTCGATTCTTTCGAGCTGGCAAGACGGCAGAAAGCGGCGGAGTCCCGCGAATCGGCGGCCGCTGCACAGTTCGGCCATCGGCCGCATGAATCGCCCGAGCTGAATTTGAATCACCTTTACCACATGACGGATTCGACGGGCATGTTCCAGCACGCAAACCTCACCGAGCCGAATCTAGCCGAAGGCTACTGCACGGACGACAACGCTCGAGCGCTGGTTCTTGCGAGTCTGGCCGGGCAGTTGGAGGAAGCTCCAAAGCGCATTCGGTCTCTTGCGACAACCTATGCCGCGTTTTTGGATTACGCCTTCAATCCAAAGACCGCGCGCTTCCACAATTTTCTTGGCGTCGACCGGCAATGGCTCGACATACAGGGATCCGAAGATTGCCATGGCCGCGCGATATGGGCTTTGGGCGCCGCGATGGAGCGCTCGCCGCATTGGAGCTCGCGGATCATGGCCAAGCGCCTCTTCGCGCAGGCCCTGCCGGCCGTGGTGGACTTTACCTCGCCGCGAGCTTGGGCATTCAGCCTTATTGGCATTCACGAATACCTGCGCCATTTGAAGGGCGATTGCCCGGCAAGCGATGTCCGCGAAGACCTCACTGAGAAGCTGGTGACGATCTTCGACAAAGTCGCCGAGCCTGGCTGGGTCTGGTTTGAAGAGGGGCTGACGTACGACAACGCGAAGCTGCCTCACGCCTTAATTGTGAGCGGACGCGCCACTGGACAAAGCGCCGTGTTCGAGCGAGGCATGCGAGCGTTGCGCTGGCTTGTCGGCGTACAGACCTCGCGGCAGGGCCGGCTGCGGCCGATTGGCAGCAACGGCTTCTATCGGCGCAACGGCCCGCGCGCCGACTTCGACCAACAGCCCATCGAGGCGCAGAGCACGGTCTCGGCTTGCCTGGCGGCGTTCCAGGCCACATCCGACCTGTGGTGGTACGACCAGGCTCAACGAGCCTTCGATTGGTTCCTCGGTTGGAACGACCTGAGCCAGGAACTCTACTGCCCCCAGACCGGCGGTTGCTCCGATGGGCTGCATATAGACCGCAGCAACGAAAACCAAGGCGCGGAATCCACCCTGGCATTTCTCCTGTCGCTCGCGGAACTGAAGCTGGTCCAAAGCGCGGCGCCCGGCATACGAAGAGACCGTCTGACAGCCTCGATCACCCAATGAAACAAATCGACGTGAAACGCAGCACCGTGACGCTGGATCCGGACCGCACGCACGTGCTCGCCCGGCCATTCAGCGTGATGAGCGACCAGCGCTCCGTCAAGATCACCGCCCGGGTGATGGCTCTTGCCGAAAACGAAGTCCATACCCTATTGGAAAAGGTTCGTCTCGAATTTGGCGATCGCCAACCGCGGATCGACGACTTCCTGCGCCGGCGGTATGACGAGGTCAGCCCCTATCTGCTCAACGGCCAAAAACTGTCGGACGAACGACAGTTGTTGCTGGGCGGGTACTTCACTCACGAGTATTCGCTCGAAGCAGCGGCCCTGTTCAACCCCTCGATGGTCCCGCACCCGGATCAGTCGGGCGTGGCGCCGGGCTCGTTGCGCTTTATCCTGAGCCTCCGCGCCACGGCCGAGGGACACGTGTCTTCCATCGCCTTTCGCAGCGGACTATTAGACGGCGGCAGCAACGTCACCATGGACGTGCCGTCCCGCTACAGCCTGGAGCCGATGCAAGTGCCCAACGCGACGTTCGAAAAGCCTCTCTTCGAACGGAAGCTTCAGGAACTCCGCCTCATGGGCGATTTCAACCAGGCCGTTCTCAATGGGCTGGCGGATGGGTTCACGATGGCGGAACTGAGCGCCAGCGTCGTGCACGTTACAGCGCAGCTTCCCGCGCCCGACCGGGAAACCAGCAAGGCAACGGCGAGAGAGACGTTGATGCTCGCCCGCTCTAACTACGAGGTTCAGTTCGCGCCGGAATCGAAACTGTCCGAAAGAGTCTTGTTTCCAGTCACTCCTTCGCAGAGCAACGGGATCGAAGACGCTCGCTTCGTTCTCTTCCATAAGGAAGACGGAACGCGCGTCTATTATGCGACTTACACCGCATACGACGGCAGGATGATTCTGCCCCAGTTTCTCAGGACGCTCGACTTTCTTCGCTTCAAATTCATCACGTTGAATGGGCCGGCCGTCGAGAACAAAGGCATGGCCCTTTTCCCGCGCAAAATCAATGGTCTCTATGCGATGCTTGGCCGGCAGGACGCCGAAAACATCTACGTGATGTTTTCCGATCATCTGCATTTCTGGGATAGCATGCAGCTCATTCTGGAGCCCCGGTTCCCTTGGGAATTCATCCAGTTAGGCAACTGCGGCTCGCCGATCGAAACCGAAGCCGGCTGGCTGGTCATCAGCCACGGCGTGGGGCCGATGCGCAAGTACTGCATCGGCGCCTTCCTGCTCGATCTTAACGACCCGACCAAGGTAATCGGCCGCCTGCCGGAGCCGTTGATCAAACCTAATGCGAAAGAGCGCGATGGATACGTACCTAATGTGGTCTACTCGTGCGGCAGCCTGGTACACAACGGACGGCTCGTAATTCCTTACGGAATATCCGACTATGCCACGACGTTCGCCACGCTCCCGCTCGAACAAGTCCTGGCTGCAATGGAGTAGGTACAGCGAGAAGATGGGCCGCCGCGCTCAACTGGCGATCGAAGTGCGGTGATTCTTACCGGGTGGCGAATAGGAGATCGATATGTGGGTCTTGTGGTGGCTGGGAGCGCTGGTTGGGACGAGCCTGCTCTTGTCGCTTATCGACCGGCCTCCAGCCTGGAGCACGGCGCGGACAGCGGAGGATCTGAGGCCCATCAAGGCGCCGGCGCCGTTGTAATCGGGACTTACTAATCCGATTCGGGAACAAAATGAACCTCCAGGTCTCACAGGAGCGCCGCCTGCGGAGCTTCATGCTGCGCCTCTTACCCGCGAAATGCTGTCGCGGTTACGCCGGCAGAACGTGCGAAGTCGTCACGCAATACATGATTAGGCTCCGGAAGCAAGGTTATGTGCGCTATTCGCGGAACCGCATCCTCCTCAATCCCGACACTTTGAAGCCGTCGATCGGTTAGATTGACGAGACATGCACGGCGCGGCGGCGGCGCGCGACCGGGTTGGCCGAAGGTGGCGCCAGACGTGCACGAACAGAAAAGCCGCAGTACGTGCGGCGCACAGATCGCCGGGAGTTCTTCCGAAGGAGTGCTTGTGGCGAGAAGGAAGCTTTGTAACAAGAGAACAACAAGGACAAAATGAAAATCATCAGCGTGTTCCTGACGGTGTGCGGACTCGCGGCGGCTCAATCGCCGCAAGCTTCGACCACGGTGCAGCAGTCAAGCGATAACGCGGCCAGGATGGCCGCCGTCGCCGCAACGCCGGACTATCGCGTCAGCGTGGTGGCCCGGACGACGAAAGCAATCAATTACAATCACCGCGGCGGAGCCACGACAATCGATTTCCGTGGAACGACGCTCGCGCCCGAGGCGCGCGGCGAGGCTACCGTGGAGAGCCAGCAAGGCGCGATCAAGATCGACGCGCGCTTGCAGGGCCTGCCGCCCGCTGCCAAGTTCGGCCCCGAATTTCTGACCTATGTGATGTGGGCCATCTCCCCCGAGGGACGCGCTACCAATGTTGGCGAGATTCTTGTGGAGGGAGACAGGACCAAGCTCGATGCCACCACGGAGTTGCAGTCGTTCGCCTTAATCGTAACCGCCGAGCCCTATTTTGCGGTGACTCGACCTAGCGACGCGGTGGTCATGGAGAATGTGGTCCGGCAAGATGCCGCCGGAACGATGGAACAAGTCGACGCGAAGTACGAGTTGCTGCAGCGGGGGCAATACACCTTGAACGCGGACCAAGCCGAGGTCAAGCCGCTGCCGCCGACCGCGAAGGCGCCACTGGAGCTTTACGAGGCGCGAAATGCCGTCCGGATTGCGCGCTGGACCGGCGCTGAGAGATACGCCACCGATGCCTACGAAAAGGCCGCCGAGGGCCTTCAGAATGCGGAGGGTTACCTGACGAAGAGGACGACGGGCAGGAACATCGACACGGTGGCGCGCGAGGCCGTCCAAATGGCCGAAGATTCCCGCATCGTCGCGATAAAGAGGATCCACGAGGAGATGCTGGCCAACGAACGCCAAGCCGGCCCGGACCGTGAAGCGCGCGCTGCAACCGCGCGGGCCGAGGCTCAGGCCAGCGCCGAGAAGACTACGGAGAGCGCAAGGCAGAGGCAGTTCGAAGCGCAGTCCGATGCAAACCAAATTAAGCGTCAAAGCGACGCTGCGATAGAAATTGCCCAGAATGCGCCGGATCGCGCAGATCGGAATGCCGCGGCGCAGACCGCCGCCGTGGCGATCGAGGCGGGGCAGTCGAAGCGCGAGAACAACGCCATGGCTGTCCCGCGGGGGGAGGCCCAGGCCAGCGCCCAGAACGCTCCAGAGAGCGCAAGGCAGGCGCAGTTCGAAGCACAGTCCGATGCAAACCAAGTCAAGCGTCAAAGCGACGCCGCGGTAGAAATTGCCCAGAATGCGGCGGACAGAGCAGATCGGAATACCGGGGCGCAAATGGCCGCAGCGCGGATCGAGGTGGGGCAGTCGAAGGGCGGGAGCGACGCCACGGCGGTGGCCGCCCAGGCCGAGGCGGACCGGCTGAAAAGGGACAGCGACGTGCAAGCGCTCGCCGCGCGGAGCGAAGCCGATGGTGTGAAAATCGGGAACGACGCGCAGCGGTCTAGCGCGGCCAAGGAGAAGGCGGACCTGCGAGGCCAACTACTGGCGCAATTCGACGCCGTGCTACAAACGCGCGACACGCCGCGCGGCTTGGTTGTGAATATTCCAGATGCTCTTTTCGATGCGGCCAAGTTCTCCTTGCTGCCTCTAGCCCGCGAGAAGCTGGCCGAGTTGGCCGGCATCGTCGCGAGGCACCCCGGTCTGAGGCTGGATGTGGAAGGTTATACGGATAGCGTCGGCGGGGACGACTACAATCAGCGGATCTCCGAACAACGCGGCGAGGCCGTGCGCAATTACCTGACCCAGGAGGGCATGGCGCTCGGTTCAATCACGGCTAAGGGCTTCGGCAGGGCAGAGCCGGTGGCCTCGAACGACACGGCGGCGGGCCGTCAGCAGAATCGGCGGGTTGAGATCGTAATCTCCGGCGAGATCATTGGCACGGAGATCGGAGCGCCGCTCGCGGCCCGGTAACCACGACAGAGGCGATGCAAAGGGGCTGGAGCCGGCGCTCACAGCCCCTGACCGTCACAACGATCCGCGTTTTGCCCGGGAAAAGGCTGTGTTAAGCAATTCGTGGAACGGCATCAATCCCGCTAGGTCCATGGCCGCTAGAAACGGCGCCATTCCGTGGGGCAGGATGTCATCCNNGTCATCCTGCGTGGCGGTTGCTAACCGCCACGCGGCGCCGATTGGCAATCGGCGCGCAGCTTGGCAAGCTGCCCCACAAAAGAACGTAATCATGCGGCCAGGGCGCTAGGTCGGTACCCTGAGCGTCGATCCGTTAGATGGACGGAGGATGCGTTCCGGCGCCGCTTGCGGTCGAGTTGCAGAAGACACAAGAACAGCGAACAGGTGAGCATGAATGGGCGGGGAGGCTAAACCAGCGGAAGCGAACGCATCTCGCGACGCCAGCAGATCCTCGTGGCTTCCGCTCAGGGCGCTGCCGCGGATTTGCCGGCAGGCATCGAGCGACTGGATTAGCGACGACATTCCGCGCCTTGGCGCCGCCGTCGCATTCTATACCCTGCTGTCGCTCGCTCCGGTCATTGTCATCACCGTCGCCCTGGCCGCCGTTTTCTATGGGCAAGAGGCTGCCGAAGGCCGACTCGCGGCGGAGATCCGGGGAGTAGGCGGTCCGGAACTGGCACGGACCATTCAGGAAATCATCAAGGGTGGCCGCCAACCTCGCATCGGCGCGATCGCGACCTTGTTCGGGCTGGCGACGCTGGCATTTGGAGCCTCTTCCGTCTTTGTGGAGTTGCGGGATGCGATGAACACAATCTGGCATGTCTCGCTTCCCCCCTACCGAAACAATGCCGCAACTGTCATTGGGCTGATCAGGGTTCGCTTCTATTCGTTCGCGACGGTGCTGGGCACGGGTTTCCTGCTGCTGGTTTCTTTGCTGTTGAACGCCTGGATCGCGGCGATACGGTTCTCCGTGCCGCCGGCCGCCACATGGATCATTCTGTATCTGCTGGTGGCGGCGCTGTTTGCAGCCCTATACAGAGTCGTTCCGGACGTCGAGCTGGAATGGAAGGACGTCGCCCTCGCGGCCACGATCACCTCCTTGCTCTTCATGATCGGCAAGGAGTTTATGGGGTTGTACTTCGCGCATGCCAGCTTCGGGTCTATGTACAGTGCCGCCGGCGCGCCGATGGTGGTGCTGCTCTGGGTATATTACTCGGCGCAACTATGTTTTTGGGGCGCCGAGTTCACCAAGGTGTACGCGCAAACGGTGGGGTCTCAACGCGACCGGAGTGTTGGGGAGGGTTGACGCAACGCCGGCGCGGCGCCACATGTCGGGGCGGCGCCGGTATNNCCGCCGGAGTTTTGAGGTTGCCCGTCAGAACCTCGTGATTCGTTGCGTCGTGGCCGTAGAGTTCCCGGTTGGTTGGCCCATCCGCACGAAGCGTCGCGCCATCTAGGGCGATGCCTGCGAACAGCCCCTGCGAACGGGAATACGACAGGATTTCCGCGTTCATCATGACGTCCGTCCGAGCGCTCAGGTCGCGGCCAACCGGGCCTGCCGCCGCGGACGCGTCCCCGCCGATCGTAAACCTATCGGTCAATAGGTGCCGCATTCCGCCATCGTTCATGATGAGCAGCACAACATCGGTTTCCGAAGCGCCAATCTGAAACCCAACGCTTCCACCTTCGGACCGCACCGCGGCCGGGGCGCTCCAACCCGAGCCACCGGACTGGCGGCATACCGCAAACCCGCGGCCATAGTCCGCGCCGAGGATAAATCCAGCTTTTTTCATACCCGGCACGACAACGATGCAGCGCGCCTTGTTGACCAGATCTTGGGGGATGCCTCTATCGGGGGCTCCCATCATAGCGGTGAGCGTGTCGGCCGACGCGTCGAGCCTGTCGTCGACCTTGATTGCTCTGTCCGCCGCGTAGGCGGCAGTACCGATGGAACCTGCAATTGCCATTATGGTTGCGAGTGTACGCATTCGAAGTTTCTCCTCTTCGCTTCAAGCATGAGCACGGCGGCTTCCAATGCGCAAAGGCCGCTGATGCCTTGGCGACGCGACTTCGTCCCCGAAGGCCGCATGCAGAATGTGCCACAACGAGTGCAGCTTTTGTTCCGCCGGACCGCCTGGCAGATCCGCACCTCAGCAGCAACCTTCGCAAAGGCCTTAGATTTCGCCTGGGACAGTTAATGTCGTCGCCGGCAGGGACTTTCTGCAACTTCCGCTCATCTGCATGCCATGGCAGGCAAAGGAAATACGAAAGATACTGTGTTTGACGATAGGACTCCACTGCCACCTGCGTATCCCGGTCCGCTGGGGGACCTCGCGGCGGGATGCAATGAACCACAGGGCGCGGACTTCGGGTTGCACTGCCTCAAAGTGAGTCAGAATCGAGGCAACCCAATGAAGATAGTCGAAGCTCTAAGAATAGCGAGTCTGCTTTTGCTGCCGGGAGCCATTGCTTCCACCTACGCACAGGAGCGCGAGCAGGAGAAGCAACCAGAGCAGAAGCCGCAACAGGCTAAGCCAGCGCCGCAAAAGCAGCGGGCGCAGCAACCGGCTAAGCCGGCGCAGCAAGAGCANNGCGCTCAGCAACAGGCCAAGCCCGCGGGGGGACCGCGGCAGGCTAACCGAGCGCAGCCGGCGGCAGGCCATGGCCAAATACCCGACGACCGTTTCCGCGCCAATTTTGGCCAGGGCCACACGTTTCACGTGAACCGCGCCGATTTCGCCGGCGGATCGCGACGCTTTCAATACGGTGGCTATTGGTTCGCCGCGGCTAACCCGTGGCCGGTAGGTTGGCTTTACACCGATAGCGTCTACGTGGACTACATGAATGGGGGCTATTTTCTTTGCGATCCCGTTCATCCCGGCGTCTACCTTTCCATTACTATAGGGTGACGCGCCGGCGTTAGCCGGTCCGGCCGGGGGGGCTATTGAGCCAGAACGTTTCAGACGCTAGGGCTGCCAGACGGGTGTTTGTCCTGCAAGGCCGCTTCCGCAGGTTCTTTTCGAATCTTGGCCCCGGATTGATTACAGGCGCCGCGGATGACGACCCATCCGGCATCGCGACCTATTCGGTTACCGGCGCCGCGTTCGGCTACTCGCTCTTGTGGACCGCGTTCTTCTCTTTCCCATTGATGGCGGCGGTACAGATCATGTGCGGCCGCCTCGGCGTGGTCACCGGGCTCGGGTTGGCGGGCGTAATTCGGGTACGCTATCCACGGTGGATATTATGGGGCGCCTGTGCGCTGCTCCTCACCGCCAACATCGTCAACATCGCCGCGGATCTCGGTGGGATGGCTGACGTCATGCAGCTTCTCACAGGCGTCAGATCGCTCTATTGGACGCCGGCGTACGCCCTCCTCCTGGTATGCCTGCTGTTCTGGACCAGCTATCGCCTCATCGCCCGGATATTCAAATGGCTTACGCTCGCTTTGTTTGCCTACATCGCCGCTGCGTTTTTCGCGCACCCGGACTGGTCCGCCGTTGCTCGGGCAACTCTGATTCCACATGTGCAGTGGACCAGCGCGTATTGGGCAACCCTGGTCGGCATCCTGGGGACTACCATTTCGCCATACCTCTTTTTTTGGCAGGCTGCGGAGGAAGTTGAGGAGGATATCGCCGCGGGCAAATCGACCGTGGCGCTGCGCGAAGGCGCGTCCAATCGGGAACTTCGGCGTTTGCGGAACGATGTCGTTACCGGCATGTTCTTTTCGAACCTGGTGATGTACTTCATCATTCTCACGGCAGCCGCCACGCTGCACGCGCACGGCAATACCACCATCTCCAGCGCACGCGAGGCCGCCGAGGCGCTGCGTCCTTTAGCCGGCAACGGCGCGTATTGGCTCTTCAGCCTGGGTTTGCTCGGCGCCGGCATGCTTGGAGTCCCCGTCTTGGCCGGATCTTGCGCTTACGCTATCGCCGAAGCGGCCGACTGGGTTGGGTCGTTGGAGGTGCACCCCCCTCTCGCCCACGGCTTCTATGGCGTTATTGCCGTCGCCATGGGGCTCGGCCTCGGCCTGGATTATATGGGGCTGAACGCCGTCAAGATGCTCTTCTGGTCCGCGGTGCTCAATGGAGCATTGGCGCCACCCCTGCTCGTGCTTGTTGTGCTGCTCACCAGCAGGGCCGACGTAATGGGTGAGCACCGAAACGGGGTCCTGCTTCGCTGGCTTGGATGGGCGTGCGCTGCCGTTATGCTGATTGCGACCGTCATCATGCTCGTCACGGCATCGGCAGCATGAGGCGCTTTCATTTTCAGTTCGTTCCGCGGATCGTGAGGCGTCACTTTTCGGGCTGCTACAGTACGTGCTACAGTTTTCGTTGGCCACTCGCTCGTTCGGCTGACGGGCTTTCCGACGATGGTTCGGAAGAAGCTTGGTTTTGCAGTGTACCAGGCGCAGATCGGTCAGAGACATGAGAGCGCGAAGCTGTTGCACGGTTTTGCGGAAACGATCTGGCAAGTGCGCGCAGACGCGCCGGGCGGAACATATCGCGCGGTGTACGTAGCACAACTCGGGGAAGCGATTTACGTTCTTCATGCCTTCCAGAAAAAGGCAACATCCGGAATCGCGACCCCACAACGGGAATTGGACCTGATCCGGCAGCGGCTTCAACTTGCCCGCAAACTGGCCGGTAAGTGAGGAGGGAAGATGCCTAGTCGAGAGTTTACGCCGAGTTCCGGAAACGTGTTTGCCGACTTGAACCTGCCACATGCTGACGATCTGCTGGCGAAGGCCGCGCTGGCCGCGAAGATCATCGCGGAAATTCAGCGGCGACGGCTCACGCAGAGCCAAGTGGCCACGATCCTCGGGATCGATCAGCCCAAGGTCTCGGCGCTCAAGCAGGGCAAGCTGTCCGGCTTTTCGATCGAGCGTCTTATGCGCCTCCTGCTGGTGCTCGGGCGCAACATCGACATCACGGTTAAGGGAAGAGCCAGGTCGAGATCAGCAGCCAGGCTCCGTGTCGCGTGATCAGACTGTAGAATTCACGGGTACACTTCACTCCCGGTGGCCCGGTGCCGCGGGGATGGACGCCGTTATTTCCGTGGCTTGTCTTGATCCTGGGAGTGTTCCTGGTGGCCTGGTTGCTGAAACGCTGGCGCGCGGCGCCCAGGACCGCGGCCGCGTTATCCGCTACAGAAGTCGTGAATCTGCCGGACTTCGACGACGAGTGACCACATTTAACCCACGACGTCCGGTCCAGCGGCTCACGCGCTTCAACAAAATCGGAGTATCTGATGTGCTCAAACGGTCCACTGGCGGAGGCAGTGTGCTGCAGACAGGCGGCGTGCTGAACTACTCGCTGATAACGCCCGCTCCCGCAAACTTGGACCCGAAGGCCGGTTTTCGTCCAGGCGCCGATCTTATTTGTGCAATCCTCGCGGCCTTCGGAGTAGTTGGCAAGGCCGGAGGGGACATCGGATGTGGCGGTGGGCGACCGGAAGATCTCAGGGAACGCGCAGGCCCGGCGTTGGAAAGCGCTCCTCGTCCACGGGACGTTGCTCGGTCGACTTCGATTACGAACTTGCCGAAGCCGCGTTGAAGCATCCCCCGCGCGAGCCCGCCTACCGGTTAGGGCGCCTTCATAGTGACTTTCTGATCACGTTGCGCTCGCTTGGAGTACACACGGACCGAGACTCGATTGAGCAGGCGGCACTCGCGGCTTCGCGCCGAGTGTTCGGAGAGGTCAAAGTCCTCCACCCCCTTACGACTTCGCTCCGCCAAACCCGCGATGCGGTCAATGCATTAGCTGCACGGCCGGAACGGCTCGCCTCCTGTGCGGCTCGGGGCCGCGCTTCCGCGAATGTCAAGGCGGGCGGCGAAGAGTAGGGAGGACTTCCCGAATGGCTGGATGTAAGGGCTCTGCCATGGTAGCGTGCCTGGTTCTGAATGACGCCGTGAAGGTCGCGATGATCAAATGGCGCGTTCTTAATGCCGTGGCCAGGAAACCCGTCGATGTGACCCTGCAGATCGCCAAGCGTGCGTATGCACTATACGAGCAGCGAGGCCGCCAGGACGGGCGAGCCGTTCAGGACTGGGAGCAGGCGGAGCAGGAGATTCGGAAGAATCAACCCCATAAATGAAGAGACGCGAACAACGCGGCGGACATTGCGGAAAGGAACGAAGATGAAAATCACTTCAAAGGATTTCCGTGTGCGGCCCGGAGAAAAAGTCAAACTCCGAGATCGCCCGACGATTGTGAAGCCCTTTTGTAAATCGAAGAAGGCGTATCAAGAACTCCTGCGGGAACACGTCGAGGGGTTGAGTTCGCTGCAACAACTTCACTACGCAGCCAAGCGCCACGCGTTGCTGCTGATTTTTCAGGGGATAGACGCTGCCGGCAAGGACGGCGCCATCCGGCACGTCATGTCCGGGGTCAATCCGCAAGGCTGCCAGGTTTTCAGCTTCAAACAGCCGAGCGCCGACGAGCTGGAACATGATTTTCTCTG
>PLGA01000568.1:0-10119 GCA_003139735.1 Bryobacterales bacterium
ACATTTTAAACGAGGCTTGACAGCGGCGCGGCCGCCCGCCCGTTGCGGCCGCCTTTCCGGCGTATACTGTGGAAAGCCGCAGTCCGGCTGTGCACTAAGATTCGGAGGGCATCCATGCAGAGCGCCAGGTTTCTCATGTTGGTTTTGGCCGCGGGAGCGGTGGCCAGGGCCGATTTCAGCTATACCGACACACGCAAATCCGGCGCGGGCGCCATGCCCGGCTCCGGAGATCAGGTGAGCAAGGTTTACATGAAGGGCCAGAAGATGCTGACCGATACGGGCACAACAGGCCTGTTGATGGATTTCGAAGCCCAGACGATAACCACCATCAACAAGACCGCCAAAACCTATTCCGTGAAGCCCTTCAGCCAGATAGGCCAGTCGACGCCGGCCGGCCCGGAGATGCAGGTCGATTTCAAACAGACCGGGCAGCACAAGGTCATCAACGGGTTTGACGCCACCCAGGGCCTGATGACCGTCCAGGTGGAGATGCCGCAGGCGAAATCGGCATCGAAGATGGAGATGGAGTGGGAGTTCTGGGTTTCCCCGGACGTTCCCGGCGCAAAGGAAATGCACGACTTTTATCAGCGCAATATGGACCGCTTTCCGTGGGCGGCGACGGGCGCAGGCGGCAACCCCAGTATGCAGAAGGCCATGACCGAGATCCGGAAGCGCGTGGTGGCCATGCCCGGCGTCCCCGTGCTCGAGATCATGCGCATGAAGATGGCGGGCGGGAACAGCGCCCAGTCGGCGCAGATGCAGCAGGGGATGGCGCAATTGCAAGCCATGGCGCAACAGGGCGGGCCTCAGGGCGACGCGGCCAAACAGGCATTGGCGCGCATGGGTGCGCTGTCCGGATCGGGCGCGCTTTCCGAAACCACCATCGAAGCCTCCGGCTTTTCGACCGCCTCCATTCCCGACTCCGTCTTCGCCATTCCGGCGGGATTCCAGAAGACCGATCGTTAGCCGCGGCGGAAGGTCTGCGACGCTTCTTCGGTGGGGCGGACCGGGGCGCCCACCGTCTCCGTGGGCCCGTCTGCCTTCTTCTGGCCTGTTGAGTTATTTCTTGGACACTGCGCTAGGAAACGCACAATTCCCGGCGGACCACCGTGCGGAGGCTCAGTCGGCTCTTCCCCAGTTCTCCGAAACGCGTCTTCGCTCGGGACTTGATTAAGCGGAACTGGGTATCGCTCAGGTCCATGTCGCGGCAGATTTCCGGAGCCGTCTGCTCTTTCAGATAGAACCGTATGAGAACTTCACGGTCGCGCTTCCGTACGCTGTTCAGAATCCGCATGGCGAGTTCCGTGTTCTGGCGCTCGATGGCGCTCCGCTCCGGGTCCGGACGGCGGTCGGAGAGCGGCATCCCCCGGTCTAGCCCCGTTTGCCTCAGGCGCAACTGCATGGCCCTCTCGATGTAACTGGCCACCTGCCGCCGAACAACCGTCCGCACGTACCCCATCAGGCGCTCCGGTTCCCGCACTTCGCCGCCGCGTATGGCCAGAGTCACTGTCAGGAAGATATCGTGCACTTTGTCGTCCAGGTCCTGGGACCCGAATTGGCGGTAGAGGTAAAACCGGATTCCATTCGAGAAGACCCGGTAAAGGTCCTCCATTCCCGAGGCTTCTCCGGCTCGGATGCGCCCCACGAGTTCGTCCCAGGCCGGTTCCGTCACGTAACCCTGCGGTTCCGCTTCCAACGCGCTCCGTTCGTTCACTCAGCGCCTCCCAACCACCAGCGTAGGCCTCCCGCCTCGTCTCCGCCTTAAATTCAAATGGAATACTTATGAAAATACTAACAGTATTTACATTAATAATGTTAACTCAAATGGGGGATATACGGGGCACAATTGAGGGTAACGCGCTGAAGTTCTACAAAATACAAGCTGAATGGAGCCGCCGGATGACAAGGAACCGCCTCGGCGATTTCTTTCTAATCTATTGATTTGAAACGATAGGAATTACAGCAGGTCAAGATTTTGCCTCGCCCAGGCGATGCACTGGCCGTTATAGTCGTCTTCGGCTTTGGCCTGCTGGTCGGGCGTCAGACCGGCCATCTTCGGCAGCGGCTTCTTCGGTTTGTTGTGGCGCACCAGGTTCAGGACTTTGGCAAGGTCCCGTCCAGGCAGGGGGCTGTAGGAATCGTCGAAGGTCACCCAGTACTTATCCGTGAACACCGGAATCTTCAACGGATCGCGGGTGATCATTTCGAGTCCGAAAATCATTTTCGGGTCCTTTTGACGCAAAAGCCCGACCATCCCCTTCAGGTCGAGAATCCCTTCTCCCATGGGCACTTCCGAAAGCAGGAATCCGTCCTCGAACTCTTCCACCGCCATATCCTTGATGTGCGCATAGAAGGTGTACGGGGCCAGATTCTTGCAGGTATCCATGGGATCTTCGCAGAGCGAGATGTTGTTGCCGAAGTCCAGGCACACGCCCACCCACTCGCTGCCCAGCCGTTTCATCCACGCCGCCTGTTCGGCCGAACGCCAGCCCTTGTGGTTCTCGATCGCGAGCCTCATCTGGTATTTGCGCAAGACCGGCTCCGCTAGTTGCACGGACGCCTGGTTGCGCTCGAAGCTGGCTTTGAACGGCTCAAAGGCGGAGAACTCCTCATAACGCCGCTGGGTCATGGCGGCGTGCACCGCGACCGCTCCCAAATCCTTCGAAGCCTTCACTTGAGCGTCGAACGCCGCAACCCCGTTGGCATCGTTGGGGAGACGCGGATTGCACACCAGGTACATGTTGTAGCTCTCGATCTTCGCGCGGTATTGCTTCACCGCCTCCGGATCGGTAGCCGGCACGTTCGCCACCTCCACGCCGCCCAACCCGAGGCTGTGCAAGTAATCCGCCAGGTCGAACGGCTGGCCGCTTCGACGAGCCGCGGCCGAGTGCATTCCAAATGCCGTCGGCGTGCCACCCATGCGCGGACTGCCCGGCGCGGGGGCGGCGGAAGAGGATGAGGCCAACCATGCCGGCGCCGCGCCCGCCAGCGCCAAAGCCTGTCTTCGGGTAATCATATAAGGTCCTTCCACATTGCGCCGTCGCGAGAGCCGCCGGCCTTCAGCACAATATGATAGCGTGAGTCCATATCGATGGAATAGAGGTGAACGCATGCAGCGCCGGGAATTCCTCAGGAAATCCGCACAGGCGGGAGCCGCCGCATGGACGGCCGTCTCCGCCGCGCAGGTTCGCGGAGCCAACGACCGGCTGCGCATCGGCCTCATTGGATGCGGCGGGCGCGGCCGCTTCGACGCCCGGTTGATGCGCGGCGCGCCGGAGGACATTCAAGCCGAGGCCCCCGACAGCTATCGCAACGGCGCCATGGACCCCCGTCTCAAAGAGCCGCGCAACGTCGAGATCGCGGCCCTCTGCGACGTGTACGAATCCAAAATGACGGCGGCCAAAAACTGGGCCCCGCAAGCCCGTACCTATCCGGATTTCCACGCGCTCCTCGACGACAAGGATATCGATGCCGTAATCATAGCCACCCCCGACCACTGGCACGCGCAGATCGCCATTCTGGCGTGCGAGGCCGGCAAGGACGCCTATGTCGAAAAGCCGGTCATGTACCGCCTCGCCGAAGGCAAGGCCATGCGGGAGGCCGTCCGGCGCACCAAACGCATCGTGCAGGCCGGCACCCAGCACCACTCCGCTGACCACATCGTCGAGGCCGCCAGAATGGTCCAGAGCGGCCAGATCGGCGAGGTGCGCTTCGTGCGCGTCTGGAACTACATGAACAGTCCAGGCTCGCCGCCCGTTCCCGACGGCAATCCGCCAGCCGGCCTCAATTGGGACGCCTGGCTGGGTCCCGCGCCCAAGGTCCCCTTTAACCAGAGCCGCCTCTATTTCCGGTCCTTCATGGATTACAACAACGGCTTCATCAGCGACTATGGCATCCATCGCTTCGATACCGTTCACCAGGTGATGGGCGCGGAAGCTCCGCTGAAGGTTTCCTCGGCGGGCTTCCGGTTCGAGAGGTCGCGCGCCGGCGACATTCTGGACCTCCAGCAGGCCACCTTCGAGTACCCCAAGTTCATCCTGAGTTGGGAGGGCTGCCTCTACAATGGCCATGGCTTGGGCGGACGGACCCCCGGCATGCGGTACTACAACATGCGGGGCACGGATGACCGGCCGCACGGTATGGCCTTCTATGGGACCGAAGCCGCCTTGTTCGTGGACCGCATCGGCATGGAGCTTTATCCGGAGCCCCGCGGGGGAGGACGCGGCATGCACATGAACGAGCCCGAGCCTACGCCCCTGCACACCAAGTACTTCGTCGACAATGTGCGCGCGCGCAAAGAACCGGCCGCCAACATCGACGCCGGCGTCAGGGCCACCGCCGTCGCCTGCATGGGCAACGTGGCCTGCTGGACGGGCCGCAAGCTCACCTGGAGCGACGCTCAGTGGCAGTTTCTACGCGACGCGGAAGCCAACAAGTACCTGATGCGTCCCTACCGCAAACCCTGGGACCTAACGAAAATCGCGTAAGCCGTGGGGCGGGCCTCCTGGCCTGCCTTCCGGGCCCCACCGCATCGTAAAATAAAGTTACCCCATGCGCTCCACCGCGAAGTCTCTTGCCCGGCTCCTGGTCACTGTTTTAGCGCTGTCGGCGGCCGCTCGTCTCGAAGCCCAACCCGCGCCGTCGGCCGAAATCCAGCAGGCGCTGTTGAAGCTGAACGAACTGGGCACGGTGCTGACCATCGCCGCCCATCCCGACGACGAGCGCAGCGAGTTGCTGGCGTATTTCTCCCAGGGACGCCACATGCGCGCGGCGTATCTTTCGGTGACCCGCGGGGAAGGCGGCCAGAACGTGCTCGGCCCGGAGCAGGGCGCGGCGCTGGGGTTGATTCGCACGCAGGAGTTGCTGGACGCCCGCCGCATCGATGGCGCGGAGCAGTTCTTCACGCGCGCCATCGACTTCGGCTTCTCGAAAACCGCCGACGAGACCATCGCCAAGTGGGGCCATGATGCGGTCCTTTCCGACATCGTTTGGGTGATTCGTCGTTACCGCCCCGACGTGATTATTCTCGGTTTCAGCGGGACCCCCAGCGACGGCCACGGCCACCATCAGGCGTCGGCGCTGCTCGGCAAGGAGGCCTGCGAAGCCGCTGGAGATCCAGCCCGGTTCCCCGAGCAGTTGCGCTATGTGCAGCCCTGGAAAGCCGCGAAGCTGGTGCGCGCCGGCGGATTCTTCGGAGGACGCGGGGCGCCCGCAACCACCGCGCCGGNNTCGATACCAGCGGCTACAATTCGCTTCTCGGATATTCCTACGCCCAGCTCGCCAGCATCAGCCGCAGCCAGCACCGCAGTCAGGGCCTGGGCGCCATGGGCGTCGGAGGCGGCATGGGCGGCGGCGGACGTGAACCCGCGCCCGGTCCGGAAGCCTCATCCACGCCCGCGCCGGACATATTCGATGGCATCGAGCATAGTTGGAAGCGCTTTCCCGGCGGCGCCGCCATCGACGCAGTCCTCTCCCAAGCCATTCGCGAGTTCGATTGGCAGCATCCCGACCGGACCATTCCGCTGCTGGCCAAAGCCCGCCCCCTCATCGCCGCCATCTCCGACCCCCTCGCGAAGATTAAGCTCGCCGACATCGATGAAACCATCGCCCGGTGCGCGGGCATCTGGGCCGACGCCCAGGCCAGGGAAGGCAATGTGACTCCCGGCTCGCACGTCGCCGTGGCCATGACGGTCATCGCCCGCGAGCCCGTGCCCGCCAGCGTCCAGTCCATCGTTGCGGAAAACGTCTGGCCCGGCAAACCCTGGACGCCTTCCGACGCCGCGGCCAGCCAGCGAATTCCCGACTACGACCTCGAAGTGCCCGCCTCCGAGGCGTACTCCCAGCCCTACTGGCTGGTGAAGCCCCCCCAGGCCGGCGCCTACACCGTGGATAACCAGTTGCTAATTGGCCTGCCCGAATCGCCCGTGGAGCGGATGCGCATCCGCCTGACGGTAGCCGGGACCCCTATTGAGCTGCTCCGGCCGGTCCTCTACCGCTACAACGACCGGCTGGAGGGCGAGAAGGTGCGCCCCCTGACCGTAGTCCCGCCAGTCGCGGTGAACCTGCCGCTTTCGCCGGACGATATCGCCAACCAGGTCCTGCTGTTCCCCGCCGCGGCCGCGCGCAGCCTGCGCGTCACCGTGAAGGCCCAAGTGGCCAACGCCGAGGGCAGCCTGCGCCTGGACGTGCCCGCTGGCTGGAAGGCCGAACCCCGCTCGCAGCCCTTCCGCCTGGCCGCCGTGGACGACCGGCAGGAGCTTGCCTTCCAGGCCACGCCGCCCGCCGGCGAGGGCACGGCGGCGCTCCACGCCATCGCCACCGTGGCGGGCAAGGAGGTCGCCGCCGGCATGGCCTCCATTTCGTACGCGCACATTCCCCAGCAAATCCTCTTTCCGCCCTCCGATGTGAAGCTGGTCCGGTCCGACATTCAGGTCACCGCGCGGCGCGTGGGTTACATCATGGGCGCGGGCGACGAGGAGCCCGACGCTTTGCGCCAGCTTGGCTTGCAGGTCACTCTATTGGACGACGAGGATTTGCGCGCGGGTGACCTTTCGAAGTTCGATGCGATTGTTGCCGGCGTGCGCGCCTACAACGTCCGCCCGGACCTGCGCGCCTACCAGTCGCGTCTGCTCGATTACGTCAACAACGGCGGTACGTACGTGGTCCAGAACGTGCGCGAGAACGTTCCGAACATTGGCCCATACCCCTTCACCATCTCCACCGGCAACACCGCCCGGGTCACGGTGGAGGATTCGCCGGTCGTCTTCACCCATCCCGATAGCCCCCTTTTGCAGAAGCCCAACAAGATCGGCCCGCGCGATTTCGAGGGCTGGGTGCAGGAACGCGGCACCTACTTTCTCACGCAGTGGGACCCGCGCTATGAAACCGTGCTTTCGACCAACGATCCCGGCGAAAAGCCGCTAGAGGGCGGCGAAATCTGGACCCGCTACGGCAAGGGCGTCTTCATCTACACCGCCTACGTCTGGTTCCGCGAGCTCCCCGCCGGCGTCCCCGGCGCCTACCGGCTGTTCGCAAATCTGCTCAGCGCGAAGTAAGCGGGCCGGCTGCGGTATGATGATAGGTGGCTATGGAAACGCTGGCCACGATCGCCCCGAAGATATGGCGTCACGCTGTCGATACGTTCGGCACGGAGGATCGCGCCTTTCGCTGGATGGGGCAACCGCTCGCCGAATTGGGAGAGCGCACGCCCGAGGACGTGCTTCTCGAAGATCCCCAGAGCGACGCGGTTGAAGCCATCCTGTCGCGGATCGACTACGGCGTCTATGCATGACCATCGTCCGGCTGTATAGGTCCCGTTTCTCGCCGAAAGACGCCACAGGCGCCAAACTGCACGGTGGACGCTGGAACAGCCCTGGCAACGCGGTGCTTTACGCATCTTCGACGTTGGCCTTGGCGTGTCTGGAGACGCTGGTACATATCCGCGACGTGAATCTAATGCCGTCCGACTACGTATTCTGTGAGATCGAAGTGCCGGGGGCGTTGATTAGCCCGTGGGACCTGACGGGCGAAATGGCCCTCGCCAGGATTGAGTCGCCCGTCCTCTCGCGGGAGTATGGCGATGCGTGGCTAGGTACCGTCGAGCAGTTTTCTCTGGGTCCCTCGCATTGGCGACGAACTAAGACACGCCCGGTTCAGACCGTTCCTTCAGTGATCGTCCCCCGCGAAATGAATTACCTCATCAGCCCTGCGCACCCGCAGTTCGGCCGGCTCGTGTGGGGCGAGCCACAACCATTCCGCTTTGACCCGAGACTCATCGCAACCGCGTAGCGACGCCTTTCGAGACTCCGGCTCATCCATCGCCCCATTCATTCCCCTCCGTGCACCCCAACGGCCGCTTCCTGAAAAATGCGGTAGGCCTCCTCGAACATCCGTTCGCGGCTCTCAAAGCGAGACTCTTCCCAGCATGCCAGGGGATGCCGCAAGGCGTTCACGGCGCACTTGTTACAGTATGTGCAGGGCTTGTCGGGCGCGTTCTGCCCTTCCGCGAACCGGTGCACCAGGTCGGGGTTCGCCAGCAGGCCCCGTGCGATGGAAATGACGTCGCAGTGGCCGGCCGCCAACGCCCCGCGGATCGGTCCGGCCGTCTGCCAGCCGCCCACGCAGATGACGGGCAAGCCCGCGGCCTCCTTGATCTTCGCGGCATCCGCCTGGCTCATCCCCTCGATCGCCTCGGGGAGCAGCTTCCCGCCGCGTTTATAGGGCATCCGCCTCCCCCAGTTCCACTCGATCAGCCGCCGCAGCAGCGCAAAATTCATCATGAAAATGTTGGTCGGAACGCGCGTCCCTTCGTAGTACATGACGGCGTAGGAGATCCTGGCCTCATCCGTGGGAAATGAACCGGCCGGAATGCGCGGGTGTGGAAACGAATCTCCCTGGGACAGGTGGATGGCGTCCAAGCCCGCCTCGGCCAGCCAGCGCGCCACCGCCATCGAGTCTTCGATGGTGTTCCCCACGGCCCGTTCGAAGGGCGCCGTCCAGGCGTTGTGATCGTCCCTGCCGCTCAGCTTCACGGAGACGAAGAAATCCCGGCCGACCGCCGCGCGCACGGCCGCTATCACCTCCAGCAGAATCCTCGCGCGCGCCCTGAGATCGCCGCCATACTCGTCGGTGCGCTCGTTGATGGCGCTCGACAGGAACTGATGCAGCAGATAGCCGTTGCACGCCACAATCTCGATCCCGTCGGCGCCGGCCTCGCGGGCCCGCCGCGCCGCTTGTCCATAGTCCCGCACCACATCGTGAATTTCGGCCGCGGTCGATTGGCGTGCGCGCAGCCCGTGCAGAAGATCGGGCTTGCCGGTTGCGCTCATGCCCGGCACGCCCACGTATTCCTTGCGCGCCAAGTCGCGTTGCCGGCCGGAAAAGTGGAGTTGAATGATGTAGTGGCAGTCGTACTTGTGAATCTCCCGGACCAGCGCCCGCCACGAAGGGATGGTGCGGTCGTGATCGATGGCCGCGTACCCCGGGACCGCGATCCCGTCCGTGCGGATACCCGCATTGGACGAAATAATCGCGCTCACGCCGCCGCGCGCGAACTGCCGGTCCCAGGCAATCCGCGCGTCGGACATCGATCCGTCATAGTAGTCGATCCGCCCTCCCAGGCTGGAGCGGATAATCCTGTTCTTGAACGTCAGCCCGTTAATGGTCACGGGCTGAAAGATGGGATCGTTCGTTGACCGTGTCCCCATAAACCCTCCGGCGGTCGCCGCGCCGCTTCATAAGCATAGGCAATTCAGGCAGCCGTCCGCAACGCCGGGCGCTGACCGGGGAGTTCTTCGTAAGGCAATTTGTGGTTCGGCGTGCGATCGGGGTTAGTTACCATGAACACAAGGCGGTGACGGTTGCGAACACAGTCCATGGATGTGCTGAAACATCTGTTTGAACGGCATTTTCGCCTTCCCGTGGACCGTGTACAGCCCTTGCAGGGCGAACTGGGAGGGTCGGGGCGCAATATCCTTCGGCTTGCCCATCGGGATCTGAGCGCGGTGGGCATCCTGTATGACGTGCGCGAGGAGAACCTCGCCTTCCTGGAATTCTCGCGCCACTTCCGCAGCCGCGGCCTGCCTGTGCCGGAGATTTACGGATNNCTCTCGAGTCACAGGGTAGGAGACAACGTGGCGCCCGAGGCGGTGGAGGCCTACCGCAAGGTGGTGGCGCAACTGCCGCGCTTCCAGATCGAAGCTTCCCGGGACCTGAACTACAAAGTCTGTTATCCGCGCTCCAGTTTTGACAGCCAGTCGATTGCGTGGGACTTGAATTACTTCAAGTATTACTTTCTCAAGCTGGCGGGAATTCCTTTCAATGAGCAGGAGCTGGAAAACGATTTCGGCCGCCTGGCCCGGTTTCTGCTGACCGCCAGCCGCGACTATTTTCTTTATCGCGACTTCCAGTCGCGCAACGTGATGCTGTGCGACGGCCAGCCATTCTTCCTGGACTATCAGGGCGGGCGCAAAGGCGCGTTGCACTACGATATCGCTTCCCTGCTTTATGACGCCAAGGCCGACCTGCCTCCCGCGCTGCGCCAGCATCTGCTGGAGCGCTACTTAGCGGCTCTCGCGCCGTTCGTCGAACTGACCGAGGAAGAGTTCATGCGCCACTACT
>PLGA01000568.1:10133-10575 GCA_003139735.1 Bryobacterales bacterium
TGCTCGAACACATCAAGCTGCCCATCGCGCTGCCCACGCTGCTGGGCGCGTTTGAGCGCATGATCGCGTCGGAGAAACTGCAGCGCTTGGCCACGCCGGCGGAAACCGCCGTGAAGCGGGAAGTTGCGAAATCCGTTCCGGCGCCTGCTTCGCGGGGCAGCCTGGCGTTGAAGATTTTCAGCTTTTCGTTTCACCAGAGCGTCCCGCCGAAGGACGAGAGCGGACACGGCGGCGGTTTCATTTTCGATGCCCGCGCGCTGCCGAATCCCGGCCGCGAAGAGCGCTTCAAGTCTCTCACCGGCAAAGACGCGGCGGTAATCGATGATCTGAACGGGCAGGCCACCGTACGCGAGTTTCTGGCCGGCGCCACGTCGATGGTGGAAGCGAGCGTGAAGAGCTACCAGGAGCGCGGCTTCAACAGCTTGATGGTGGGGTTTGGCTG
>PLGA01000568.1:10630-10857 GCA_003139735.1 Bryobacterales bacterium
TTGCGTCCGCTAACCAACGACCGGCCCAAGGCGCTGGTTGAGGTGGCCGGACGCACGCTGCTCGAGATCGCCATCGCGCGCCTGCGGGAATTTGGAGTGCGTGAGGTCATCGTCAATGTGCACCATTTTACCGGAATGATCGCGGAATATCTGCGCGCGAAGAACCATTTCGGAATGCGGATCGAGATATCCGAAGAGGCCAGCTTGCTCGATACCGGCGGCGGCCT